>JBBSBE010000096.1:0-15376 GCA_038251625.1 Rhodobacterales bacterium | reverse complement strand
TTTCCCATCGGCAGCGCCGTCGTGCGGCCCTTTGTCGAGGCGCAGGCGGGCGTCGAAACGCTTGTGCGGGCGGGGGCGGATGTGACGATCGGGGGCTTCGGCACCGGCAGCCTGATGGTCCGCGACACCACCACGGGCCAGCGCTACACCACCATCAAGGGCGCCGAGGAACCGGGCTTCAGCCTGATCCTCGGCGGCGATGTGGCCCATGTCTTCGACAGCGTGTACCTGCCGTCCAGCGGCGTGGCCGAATTGAAGGACACGCGCACGCGGCTTCGGGCGGGCATGCAGGTGCAGGGCGAACGCGCCAGCCTTTTCTACGGCGTCACCTGGCTTGACGAGGAATTCGAGGGCCAGGACGAGCCGCAATTGCTGGGCTCGCTGCGGCTCGGCCTGCAGTTCTGATGCGCACAAGTCGCAGCTTTCGCGCAACTGTGGCACGCATGTCATATCCACACGAACAGTCGCCTGATACCGTTTTTACATAAACTTAAAAAAAACGAGCAGGCAAACAGGCGAATGACAACGGGCTTACGGGCGACGTTTGTCATCTCATGGTCGCAGACGGAAGTGGACGGGCTTATCGCCCCGCCAACCGCCATTCTTACGGTCGGCGCCTCATGGCGCTGGACGGGGGCAGCGGTTCGGGTGGATGGGCCGCAGTCGCTTCTTGTTCTGGAGGGCGCCCAAGAGATGGCGGATCTGCGCAAGCATGCGGCGCGCATGGTGCGTCGTCTGATCGGCGACGCCATCGGTGTGCCTGCGCTGGTGCCCGAACCGACAGCCGATGCAGAAGAGGCGGGCTTTACCGTCACCGATGGTCGCCGCGAATGGGCGCTGACGGTTATCGAGGTGCCCGATACCGGCGCCAGGCTTCTTGTGTCGCCGGGTGAGATGCCGCCCACCGGCCTTGATCTCTGGGTCGTCCGTCGCTTGCTGCCAGAGCCGCGCCGCGACGCGCGCGCGGCCTCCGCCGAGGGCGTGATCTGCTTTACCCCCGGCACACTGATCCGCACCCTGCGCGGCGAGCGGCCCATCGAAGGCCTGCGCCCGGGCGACAACATCCTGACGCAGGACAACGGACCGCGGCCTGTGATCTGGGCGGCCAATCGTCAATTGCGCGGCGCGCGCCTGCACGCCATGCCGCATCTGCGCCCGATCCGTTTCCGCACCGGTGCGCTGGGCATCGGGCGGCCCGACCGCGATCTGATCGTCTCGCCACAGCACCGGATGCTGGTGCGCGGGGCGGCTGCCCGCGAGCTTTTCAATGCCGACGAGGTGCTGGTGGCGGCAGAGGATCTGGTGAACGGCGCGGCCGTCGCCGTCGATCACCTGATGCGAGAGGTCACATACGTCCATATCCTGCTGGAACGGCATCAGGTGATCTGGGCCAATGGGCTGGAAACCGAAAGCTTCCATCCGTCCAACACGGCGCTCGACAGGCTGGATCCCGACGCGCTTGCCGGCCTGATGGGCATCCTTCCATCCCTGCGCGATGATCCGCTGGCCTACGGTGCCTACGCGCGGCGCAACCTCAGCCGCACCGAAGCCGCGATCCTGCGCCATAACCGCGCCGCGTGATCCGATTGCGCGGTTGACAGCCCCCGCCCCCCGGCGTATCAGCCCCCGGTCCCGGATGGAGCAATCCTTCCGGGGCTTTTCATTGGTGTTGGTGGCCCGCGCAAGTGGTGCCCTGTCGTCCGCTTCGGCGGAAAAGGACAACGCCCTTCCCGGTTCCGAGGCCCGAAAAGTGGACACCGCTTTTCAGCACAGCCGAAGGACCAAAACGCGTGAAGGAGATCAGCGGTGACAAAACGCACCTCTGCCAAGTACAAGATCGACCGCCGCATGGGCGAAAACATCTGGGGCCGTCCGAAATCCCCGGTGAACAAGCGCGAATATGGCCCCGGCCAGCACGGCCAGCGCCGCAAGAACAAGCTGTCGGACTTCGGCACCCAGCTGCGCGCCAAGCAAAAGCTCAAGGGCTACTACGGCGACCTGACCGAAAAGCAGTTCAAGCGCATCTATGCAGAAGCCGCCCGGGTGACCGGCGACACCGGTGAAAACCTTGTGGGCCTGCTGGAGCGTCGCCTCGATGCGGTGGTCTACCGCGCGAAATTCGTGCCCACCATCTTTGCCGCCCGCCAGTTCGTGAACCATGGCCACGTCACGGTGAACGGCAACCGCGTCAACATCGCCTCTTACCGCGTGAAAGAGGGCGATGTTGTCGAGGTCAAGCAGGCGTCCAAACAGATGGCGCTGGTGCTGGAGGCCGTCAGCCTGGCCGAACGGGACGTGCCCGATTACCTGGAAGTCGACCACCACAAGATGACGGCCAAGTTCGTCCGCACCCCGGCCCTGGGCGACGTGCCCTACCCGGTGCAGATGGAGCCGAACCTCGTCGTGGAATACTACGCCAAGAACTGATCGCGCGCTCTGGCGCCGCAGGCGAAGGGCCGTGCCTCCCCGGAGGCGCGGCCTTTTCCGTTTCTGAACGGCGCTTTGTGTCATCGCCAGATGCATCTGGCGGTGGCATGATCCGCTTCGGCGAATCGGCGCATGGCGCCCCGGTCTCGTCCCTTTTGGTGCGGGCAGGCGTCATTCTGGAGGCTCCGATGTCCACCGAAGTGGCGAACGACTCGTCTGAAGACCACCCAGCCATCAATGCGGCGTCCCAGCCGCTTCCCGTCCAGAACTCGGCACGCAAGCGGCTTGAGGAAGGCTTCGAGCAAACCCTCTTTGCCTCGCGCTGGTTGATGGCGCCGATGTATGCGGGCCTCGTGCTGTCGCTGGGCTGCATCTCGATCCTGTTTCTGCGCGAACTGGTGGAAAGTGTGCCCACGATGCTGATGGAATCATCGGACGAGGCGATCCTTGTCGTGCTGTCGCTGATCGACCTGACGCTTGCGGGCAACCTGCTTTTGATCGTGCTTTTCTCGGGGTATGAGAACTTCGTCTCCAAGCTCAACATCGAGGATGGCGGTGACCGGCCCGACTGGATGGGCAAGGTCGATTTCGCCGGCCTCAAGATGAAACTGGTGGGCTCCATCGTCGCCATCTCGGCGATTCACCTGCTCAAACGCTTCATGGAAATCGGCGGTGGCGGCGAACACAGCGCGGTGGATGAACGTCAGCTGTTCTGGTTCACCATCATCCACCTGACCTTCGTGATCTCCGGTGTGCTGCTCGCAATCATGGATTACCTGGGCAACGTCAGCGGTGGCAAGCACTAGGCCCCCTTTGCGCTGCTGCGCCATTCGCCGGGGCTGACCCCGGCGAAGGCACGAAAGGCCGCGTTGAACGCGCTGGGCGAGGCGTAGCCGACGGACAGGGCAACCTCTGTCACCGGCGTATCGCCCTCTGCCAGCGCCTCGCAGGCACGGATCATCCGCAGCCTTTGCAGCGCCTGCCGCCAGTTCATCCCCAACTCTTCCTGAAACCGCCGCGCCAGCGTGCGCGGCGTCATCCCCACCCCGTCTGCAAGTGCGGCAAAGCCGGGGGGCGCGTCGATGGCCGCATCCGTGGCAGCCAGCGCCCGCCGCACCGGCGCGCTTTGCCCGGCGGGCATCACCGCCCGGCTTGGGGTTTCGCTCAATCGGGCAGCCAGCATCGCCGCCGTCTCGAACAACAGCCGCGCATCGGTGGGCAGGGCGGTCGCCTCTGGCCCGTGGTCGCGCAAGGCGCAGATAACCTCGCGCAAAAGGGGCGTGATTTCGAACACGGTCAGCGCGGCGGCAGGCGCCGCGAAAGCCTCTGGCGCGAAGAGCAGCGAACACACCTCCACCGGCCGGGCCAGCGCCACGGTAATCGGCGCCCCCGCCGCGATCCACGCCGCGCGCGCGGGCGGCAGGCTCCAGCATCGCCCCTCGGCCTCAAGCCGCATCGTGCCCTTCAGCGCATACAGCAGATAGTGCCTGTCGAACCGGTGCGTCACGGGCGGTTCGGGCGGAAAGGTCCGGGCGATGCAGAAGGCGGGCAGGGTCATCGGTCAGCCATCCATGAGGGCCGCCTCGAACACCTCGCTGACCGGCTTGCCCGTCATCAGCGGAAAGACCGCCGCCCCGACGGCGGCAAAGCCGTCGCTGGCGCGGTAGGCGGCAAAGGCGGCGGCGTCGGTCCAGCGGTGGGTCAGATGCACCCCTCCCGGCGTTTCGGCGTCAAGGCCGACAGCATAGCCCAGATTGCCCGACAGCGCCCGCACAATGGGGGCCTCTGACAAAAGCGCCCCAACCGCGCGTGTGCGGTTTTCCGGCAGGGTGGTGAAGGCAACGGTTACGATCAACATCGGGTCTGTCCTTTCAGGGGTGGGTTAGAACGTAGCCACGGCTGGTGCGCGACGGCGGCCCCGCGGCAAAGGCATGTTCCGCGTGGCAGACAAGGCCCGCCCCGGCAATCAGGCGCCGCACTTCGCGCGGGGCAAGGGTGCGATGGCGCCAGCGCAGCCAGATCAGCCGGTTGCACCAATGGGGCTTGCTGACAACCAGCAGGATGCGCCCTTGCGGTGCCAGCGCCCGCCCCAGCGCGGCGATGCCCGCGCCGGGATCGTCCAGATGCTCGATCACATGCGCACAAAGGATCACATCCTGGCCGCCACAACCCTCCAGCGCGCCCAGCCCGTCGCAGATCGCGCGTACCCGCTCGCCCTGGAAGCGGGCGATCGCCTGCGCCAGCATCGCCGGCGCCGGATCCAGCAATGTCAGCTGCCCGGCCTGCCCCCGCACCGCGCACCATGCCGTGGCGAAATCGCCCGCGCCGCATCCGGCATCCAGCACGGTTTCCGCCCGGCCCGGTCCGCAAGCGGCAACAAAGCCGCGATAAGCCGCAGGGTACCCCAGCGCGGCCATCCGCGCGGGCCAGCTTCGGGCCGCGCGATCATAGGCGCGTGTCAGGGTGGGAACGGCTGCATCATCGGCTCCGGCTGGCGTCACCCCATCATCGCCGCCCTGCGCGCCTTACCGCTTTCGACCGCAAGACAGATTTCTGCTGCGGCAAGACAAACGCCGCGCCTGCCGCCCGCACCCCAGGCAGGCGGGCAGCGGAATCCGCCTCTGGCCAAGGCGGAACTCCGCCGCTAGAAGCGGGCGATGCCCGAGGAATGCGCCGCCGAGGACCGACCATGAACGATCAGATCCGCCCCCAGCCCGGTATCATGGATATCGACCTCTATCAGGGCGGTGCCGCGCATATCGAAGGCGTGTCCAACGCGCTGAAGCTCAGCGCCAACGAAAACCCCTTCGGGCCCTCGGACCGCGCGAAAGAGGCGTTCTCGCGCTCCGTTCACCAGTTGCACCGCTACCCCTCGACCGATCACAAAAGCCTGCGCGCCGCCATCGGGGCCGTCCACGGCCTTGATCCCGACCGTATCATCTGTGGCGTGGGTTCGGACGAGATCATCATTTTTCTCTGCCAGGCCTATGCCGGCCCCGGGACGGACGTGATCTTCACCGAACACGGCTTCCTGCTTTACCGCGTTTCGGCCAATGCAGTGGGTGCCACGCCCGTCATGGTGCGCGAACGCGAGCGTGTGACGGATGTCGATGCCATTCTGGCCGCCTGTTCGGACCGGACCAGCCTTGTCTTCATCGCCAACCCGAACAACCCCACCGGCACGATGGTCTCGCCTGCCGAAATCCAGCGGCTTGCCGACGGCCTGCCGCCGCAGGCCATTCTGGTGCTCGACGGCGCCTATGCCGAATATGTGGAAGGCTTCGACGGCGGCGCCGGGCTCGCGACCGAACGGGCCAACGTTTTCATGACCCGCACGTTTTCCAAGATCTATGGCCTTGGCGGCTTGCGGATCGGCTGGGGCTACGGGCCGCGCGCCATCATCGATGTGCTGAACCGCGTGCGCGGCCCCTTCAACCTGTCCAGCACGCAGCTTGAGACGGCCGAAGCCGCCGTGCGCGATCAGGACTGGGTCACGAAATGCCGGGGCGAGAATACGCGGATGCGCCATTGGCTGTCCGAAGCGCTGGCCGAGGTGGGTGTGCCCACCGATACCTCGATGGCCAATTTCGTGCTGGCCCGTTTCGCCGATCCCGCCGAGGCGGAAGCCTGCGACGATTATCTGCGCGGGCAGGGCCTCATCGTGCGGCGTGTGGCGGGCTACAACCTGCCGCACTGCCTGCGCATCACCGTGGGCGACGAAAGCGGCTGCCGCCGCGTCGCCCATGCCGTGGCGCAGTGGAAGGGCATGCGATGATCTACCAGCGCGTGGCCCTGATCGGGCTTGGCCTCATCGCCTCGTCCATGGCCCATGCGATCAAGCAAAACGGGCTGGCGGCTGAGATTGTGGGCTACGCCAAGACCGCAGCCACGCGCAAAGCGGCCCTTGAGCTTGGGTTTTGCGACCTCGTGGCCGAAACGGCGGCCGAGGCGGTTGCGGGCGCCGATCTGATCGTGCTGGCCGTGCCCGTCGGTGTGATGGGTGCCATCGCCGCCGAGATCGCGCCGCATCTGGCCCCCGGCGCCACCGTCACCGATGTGGGGTCCGTCAAGCAGGCGGTGATTGGGGCTGTGGCCCCCCACATACCGGAGGGTGTGCATTTCATCCCCGGCCACCCCCTCGCGGGCACCGAACATTCCGGCCCCACCTCGGGCTTTGCCACCTTGTTCGTCAACCGCTGGTGGCTGATGACACCGCTTGATGGCACCGATCCCGCGCCCATCGCCCGCCTGCGCAGCCTGCTGGAAGGGATGGGCGCGCTTGTCGATGTGATGGATGCCCCGCACCATGACCTCGTGCTCGCCGTCACCTCGCACACCCCCCACCTCATCGCCTATACGATGGTCGGCGTGGCCGATGACCTGAGCCGCGTGACCGATACCGAGGTCATCCGCTACTCCGCCGCAGGGTTTCGCGATTTCACGCGCATCGCGGCCTCGGATCCCACGATGTGGCGCGATGTGTTCCTGACCAACAAGGACGCCACGCTGGAAATCCTCGGCCGCTTCACCGAGGAACTTTTCGCCCTGCAGCGCGCCATCCGGCTGGGGGACGGCGACCACCTGCACGCCTATTTCACCCGCACCCGCGCGATCCGGCGCGGCATCATCGAAGCCGGGCAGGATACCGCCGCCCCCGATTTCGGGCGGACCGGCGTTGTTGCGCCGTCAGGGTCGGACCGCTAAGGATTGTGGCCATGCGGTGCCTTCCCAGCCTTGCCCTGATCCTGTCGTTCGCCGCCCCGGCCCTGGCCGATGTGCCGCGACCGTTGCCACGCCCGGCGCAAGTTGCCGTGGATGCGGCCTTCCAAAGCGCCAGCCCGCTTGCCCCCCGTACCGCACCCCGTCCGCAGCGCGCGCCCGGGGCGGCGCCACAAGCCGCCCTGCCGGAACCCGCGTCTTCACCGTCGCCGCTGCCTGTTGCGATCCCTGCCGGGGGCCCGCGCGCGACCGACGCACCGCCAGCCGGCCTGACGCTGACCGAAACCATCGCCACGCTGGCGCTGCGTGCCGCACGGCTGATGCCCGCGCCCGAGGCGCTGCTGGCGCTGGCGGGCGGCGGGGCGCCCCGCACCGAAACGATCCTCTCCACCTCGAACGGACCGGCGCCGATCGCGGTTACGCTGCCCGTGGCACGGGTGGCGGCCTTCGTCTCGCCGCGCCCGCGCCTGCGGCCCGAAACGGCACCCGTGGTGCAGGCGGCGTTCGTGACCCCGCGCCGCCCCCTTGCCCGGCCCGCCACCACGCTCGCGCCTCTGCCCGCCGTGGTGATCCGCCCGCAGGCCTTTTCGTCGCTTCGCCCTGCCCCGCGCCCGCAGGGCCTCAAGCGTCGTGCGGCCCCGGCCAACAGCGGCGCGCAGATCACGCTTGCCGCCGCCGCGCCCCGGATCGATCCGGGCAAGGCCCTTGTGAAGCCCAAGAAGGGCGCTCTTTGCGGGGATCCTACGATCAGGGGCGAACGCCTTGCCCCCATCCCCGCGCGTGCGCAGGGCTGCGGGATCGCGGAACCCGTGCGGGTGACGGAAGTGGCCGGCGTGCGCCTGTCGCCCGCAGCCACCATCGATTGTGCGGCCGCGCGCGCCCTCTCGACATGGGTGACGCGCGGGCTGAAACCTGCGGTGGGCAAACCCGGTGTGGCCGAACTGAAGATTGCGGCCTCCTACGCCTGCCGGACGCGCAACAACGTCAAGGGCGCAAAGATCAGCGAACACGGGCGCGGCAACGCCATCGACATCTCTGCCGTCGTGCTGGGCAACGGCAAGCGGATGGATGTTCTGGGTGGTTACAAGCGCGAACCCGCCTTGCGCGCGGCGCACAAGGCCGCCTGCGGGATCTTTGGCACAACCCTCGGGCCGGGCTCTGACGGGTACCACGAAAACCACCTGCATTTCGATGTCGCCCGCTATCGCAGCGGTTCCTACTGTCGCTGAGGTGATGGCGCAGGGGTTGCCCGCACGCCGCGCGCATGGCTAGGATCATGCCCATGTTGCCGCCCGTCCGCCCAACACGCCGCTGGATGCTGACCGCCCTTCTGGCAGGGGCTGCAGCGCCGGGCTGTGCAGAGGCGCCTGCGCGTTCCATCCGCCCGGCCACCCGGTCCTCCAGCGCAGCCCCGGCACCCGCCGCCCCCATTGCACAGGGCGCGCAAGGCCCAGGCCTTGGCGCCCTGGTAGAGGCGGCGCGCCTTGGCGGTGCCACGTCACTGGTGGTGCTCGACGCGAAATCCGGGCGTGTGCTGGAAGCGCTGAACGAAAATACCAGCCTGCCGCCCGCATCCACCCTGAAGGCGCTGACCGCGCTCTATGCGCTGGATCGTCTGGGGCCCAACCACCGCTGGACAACGCGCCTTCTTGGCAACGGCACCATCGGCGGCGGTACGCTTTCCGGCGATCTGATCCTTCTGGGCGGCGGCGATCCCACGCTGTCGGCTGACGGCCTTGGTGATCTCGCGGCGGCACTGGCCGCGCGCGGGGTAAAGCGGATCACGGGGCGGTTCCTCGTCTCGGGTGCGGCGCTCCCGCATGTCTCGCGGCTGGACGAGGACCAGCCCGATTATGTGGGCTACAACCCCACGCTGTCGGGCATGATCCTGAACCAGAACCGGGTCTATTGCGAATGGCGCCGCGCGGGCGAGGGGTGGTCCTTTGCCATGGATGCGCGGGCAGACCGCTTCGTGCCCGCCGTCAACATGGCATCGGTGCGCGCGGTCAACCGCGACGCGCCGCTTTTTGCCTATGCGCAAGGCGATGGCGAGGATCGCTGGACGGTGTCTGCCGCGGCCCTTGGCAAGGGTGGCAGCCGCTGGCTGCCCGTCCGCCAGCCCGAGCTTTACGCGGGCGATGTGTTCCGCACGCTGGCACGGGCGCAAGGCATCGCGCTGCCCGCCCCCACCGTCACCACCGCAAATCCCGGCGGCACCCCGCTTGCGCAGCTATCCAGCGATGCATTCATCCCGGTGATGCGCGACTGCCTGAAATACTCCACCAACATCACGGCCGAGGTTGTGGGGCTGACCGCCTCTGGCGCGCCGTCGCTGCCCGCCTCTGCCGGTCGCATGGCCGACTGGGCGCGCGGGCGCTATGGCATAGCGCCCCGCCTTGTGGATCATTCCGGGCTTGGCGGCACCGCGCGCGTCTCGGCCGCCGACATGGCGCAGGCGCTCTATCAGGGGCGCGCCTCGGGCCTTGCTGGCATGCTGCGCGAACACGGGCTGCGCGATCAGAAGGGCAAAGCGGTCAAGGGCAGCCCGATCCGCGTACCTGCCAAGACCGGCACGCTCAACTTCGCCTCCGGCCTTGCGGGCTACATCCAGCCGCCGGGCGGGCGCGAGATGGTGTTTGCGATCTTCTCGGCCGATGTGGATCGCCGCAATGCGCTGCCGCGCAACCAGCGCGAACAGCCCAGCGGCGGCCCGCAATGGACACAGCGCGCTCGCGGTCTGCAGAACGCGCTCGTCGCGCGCTGGGTTGGCCGCTTCGCCTGATCTGCCGCGCCGCCGCGTCAGCGATAGCGCGCCTCTACGGTTTTCGCGATTTCCTTCTGGATCCCCGCCACGCTCCAGCCCGTGATCTTGCGCAGCGCGGCCGCCTCATCCCGAATCCGCTTGCGCGTCGCGGCCACATATTCCTTGCCACTTTCGCAGGTGATCTCGCCCTCGAAAGGATGGTTCATCACATAGCGGCCCTGAAAATTCTCGCGGCTGGCCGTCTCGCGGAACATCAGATCGTTCGGGAACGACATCTTGTCATAGCGCACATGCATCCGCGTGACGAAGACGTTTGGCTGCGCGACCGTGGCCTTGGTCAGCCAGACCACGCCCAACTGCCGGAACTCGTCCAGCGTCAGGGGATCGTCGGCGCAGGGGTCGCACCACGCCATATCCCAGGCATATTCCAGAAACGCGCCCGCCTTGGGGGCGATCTTGTCGAACATCGCCTTGTAGAACTGCGGAAACATGTCGCGCACGAAGACCGGCACATCCAGATCGGTCGGCAGCTTTTTCAGCGGATAATTCGCCAACTCCACCGCGCCCTTGCGGGTCAGCGTCATCACCAGCAAATCCTGCGGCCCGTTGCCGTTCACCTTGCCCAACTGGATCGGCAGCATGAAATCGGCCGACTTGAAGGTGATCTGCAAGGGTTCCAGTTCCTGCGCCTTGGCCTCGGCGTGGCGCGCCAGGTTCACCTTCGCCACAAAGAACTTCATGCCCGCCTTGATATACCCCCCAAGGGCGGCCTCCGCGCCATCGGGCAGCTTGTACCCCTGGCTCTTCAGAAAGGTCGCCAGCCCATCCGACTGCTTGGCCGACAGCATCTGGATGTCATAGGACCCCACCGCATATTCGCTGAGGATTTTCACCCCCAAGGCCCGGGCCCCACTGCGGCGCACCTGCTCGGGTGTCTTCCCCCGGCGTGTACTGAGGGCAACCTCCGGCTCCATGACCGGCTCGAACAAGCCGCCCGAGCACGGATCGTCGTCGAAATACTCCACCAGCCGTGGCGCGGTATAGCGGTCCAGATGGTCCACCACCTTTGCGGGCACCGTCCCCACCTGATGGCGCTGCAACACCGATGGCGTGGGCACGATCATCGCGAAGTCGGCAGCAGGCCCCCGATAGTCCGATGACATGGTAATGACGGAAGTCTCATTGACCCTTGTGTAGATCACCTTAGACGCGCGGTTGACCAGATCGCCATCCGCCCGTGCCACATAGAACCCGCAAAAGGCCTGCGCCGCCCCGGACCACGCCAGAAATGCCGCAACCGCAAAGCCACGCAAAACCATCTTACCGCCTCCCGCGAATCTTCGCGCAAAGCGTCCGACGCGGCTGGCACCCTGTCAATGAAACTCCGGTCTCAGGGCCGCGCAAACCGCGCCCGCGCGCCCCGTTCGATGGCCGCCGCGTGCAGCCGGTCCACCGCCAGCTCATGGCGCACCTCTTCCAGCATACGCAATTCTGCCTGATCCAGATCGCCATCCGCCGCCGCCACATCGCAGGCCAGCGCATAGGCCGTTTCCCACAGCCGCTCGGGCAGCGCATCGCGCACAAGGCCGAAGAAGGCGTCAAGCCCCTCTTCCTCTTCGAAAAGTTCGAACACCACTTCAGTGATCTGCCGGAACCTGTCGGGGTCATAGCCTTCAAACACCGGCAGACTGCCCACGATCCGCTGGATCGCGACAAGTTCCGAGGTGCGGATCGCATCGTCCGAGGCGGACACCGCCACCATGATCGCCAAAAGCGCGTCCTGCGCGGTCATCGAGGGGGTAATTTCGGGCATCGGGGCCTCCTGTCTTTGCCGCGTGACAATATTGACGCGGGTCCCCCCCGGCAATAGAGCAAGGGGCCGCGCGGGCAGGGGGTCCGCGCCGCCCCCGATAAGGATATCGTGATGACTGCGCTGCGTGACGCCGGACTGAAATCGAAGGCATGGCCTTTCGAAGAGGCGCGCCGGATCCTCAAGCGGTACGAGAAAAAGCCCCCCGCAAAGGGCCATGTGCTGTTCGAGACGGGCTATGGCCCCTCCGGCCTGCCCCATATCGGCACCTTCGGCGAGGTGGCGCGCACCACCATGATCCGCCGCGCATTCGAGGCGATCAGCGATATCCCCACGCGCCTGATCTGCTTTTCCGACGATGTGGACGGCATGCGCAAGGTGCCCGAAAACGTGCCGAACCCCGATGTCCTGCGCCAGTACATGCAGATGCCGCTGACCTCGGTCCCCGATCCCTTCCGCCAGTATGACAGTTTCGGTCACCACAACAACGCCATGCTGCGCCGCTTCCTCGATACGTTCGGGTTCGAATACGAATTCATCAGCGCCACGGAATTCTACAAATCCGGCCGCTTCGACGATACGCTGCGGCTGGCCTGCGAACGCTATGACGCGATCATGGACATCATGCTCGCGTCCCTGCGCGAGGAACGCCAGCAAACCTATTCCTGCTTCCTGCCCATCCACCCCGAATCCGGCCGCGTGCTCTATGTGCCGATGAAGCACGTGGATGCGGTGAACCACACCATCACCTTCGACGATGAGACGGGCAAGGAATGGACGCTTCCTGTCACCGGCGGCCACGTCAAGCTGCAGTGGAAGCCCGACTTCGGCGCCCGCTGGGCCGCGCTGGATGTGGATTTCGAGATGTATGGCAAGGACCATTCCACCAATACGCCCATCTATGACGGCATCTGCGAAGTACTGGGCGGTCGCCGCCCCGAACACATGAATTACGAACTTTTCCTCGATGAGACCGGCCAGAAAATCTCCAAGACCAAGGGCAATGGCCTTTCCATCGACGAATGGCTGACCTACGCGGCCACGGAAAGCCTCAGCTATTTCATGTACCTCAAGCCCAAGACGGCCAAGCGGATGCATTTTGACGTGATCCCGAAGGCGGTGGACGAATACCACCAGCACCTGCGCGCCTATCCCACGCAGGATATCGACGCGCAGGTGAACAATCCCGTCTGGCACATTCACCACGGCAACCCGCCGCAAAGCCACATGGTCGTGTCCTTTGCGATGCTGCTGAACCTCGCTTCCGTGGCGGGGGCGACGGATGCCAAGGGCCTTTGGGGCTTCATCAAGCGCTACGCCCCTGATGCCAGCCCCGAAACCCACCCCGACCTTGACGCCGCCGCAGGCTTTGCCGTGCGCTACTTCGCCGACCGGATCGCGCCCACGCGCGCCTTCCGTCTGCCCGACGCAAAGGAACGCGCGGCGATCGAGGATCTGCGTGCCCGGCTTGTCGCCTGGGATGCCGCCCCCGAGGATGAGGCGCTGCAAAGCATGGTCTTCGCCGTCGGAAAGGACCACGCGTTCGATCCGCTGCGCGACTGGTTCAAGGCCCTCTACGAGGTGCTGCTCGGCGCGCCCGATGGCCCGCGTTTCGGGGGGTTCGTGGCGCTTTACGGGGTTGCGGAAACGGTCGCGCTGATCGACCGCGCGCTGGCGGGTGACCTTATCGCGGCCTGAGGGTCACGGGTCGCTCAGCCCGGGCGCCGCCAGACCTGCCACCACGCGGCCCAGACCTCTGCCACCGCGTCGGGCGGTCCGGCAAAAAGCCGGGTGCCCAAGGGCAGTGCCATCGCCTCGATGCTTGCCATCTGCCGCCGCGCTGTGGCCCGCAGCGCCAGCACCTCTACCGCCGGGGCCTCCGCCTCTGGCAGCCCCTCGATCAGCCTGCGGAAAACGGCAAGGTCGTGGTGTTCGCCCAGGGCCTTGCCCAGACGGTCGGCATCGGCCACCACGGGCGCCATCGCCTCGGGCCAGACCGGCGCCAGCAGGCGCGCCTGATACCACAGCGCCTTTGCGGGCTTGCGCCATTCGTGCAGCGCCTCCTCGGTGGGCTCGGCGCGCACCAGCGCCAGCGCGGCCAGACCGTCCTTGCGCGTGTGGGCAAGGCCTCGCGCAAAAACCTTTGCGTCCTCGCCCTTCACCGCCCAGTGTGATGCGGCCTTGGCTACCTTGGCCAGCGCGGCCCGAAACGCCTCATCCCCGTCCGGCCCGGCCTCGGCCGCCGCAAGCCGTGCGGCAAGCGTTGCCCGAAGCCAGCCATCGGCAGCGCCCCCCAGCCTGTCGTGCACATCCAGCATGGCCTGCGCATCGCGCACGTCCGACAGCCCCGCCGCCGCGTCGCGCAAGGCGGCATTGGCCCCCTTCGCCGCCTTCATCCCCGGACGCACCAGCCGCAGCACCGCGCGCAGCTTCTTGACCCGCTTGCGCGCATCCCGCGTGTCCGTGCCCTTCGCCGTCGCCCGCCCCAGCGTTTCCGCCGCGATGCGCCGCAGCGCGGTTGTCAGATCGGCGTCGCTTTCCAGCAGGCGAAAGGGCATGTCAGGCTTGCCTCGGGACAACTTCAGACTAGCCTCATTCGAATAGCAAAGACCGGAGGACTGCAATGCGCCGTTTTCTTGCCTCTCTCGCCCTCGCAACCGTGCTCGCCACCGCGGCCACTGCCCAGCAGGCGCCGGGAATCGAGGGCACCATCCGCGGCCAGATCGACGCGTTCGAGGCCGATGATTTCGCCAGGGCCTTTTCCTTCGCCTCACCCACGATCAAGGGCATCTTCGGCACCGCCGAAAACTTTGGCGCGATGGTGAAGAAGGGCTATCCCATGGTCTGGCGCCCCGGTGCGGTGCGGATGCTGGAACAGCGCGACGTGGCGGGCCAGCAATGGCAGCGCGTGATGATCACCGATCAGGCGGGCAAGACCCATATCCTCGACTACCAGATGATCAAAACGCCCGATGGCTGGCAGATCAACGGCGTGCAACTTCTGCCACAGGTCGGCGTCGGCGCTTGACGGCGCCCGGCTTTGCCCTTAGATGGCGCGGATGGAATTCGGCCCCGGTCGCCCTTGGCGGCCCATCGGCCTGTTGATTGAAGGAATACGCGAATGTCGCGCGTCTGCGAACTCAGTGGCAAGGGCCCGATGTCGGGCAACAACGTCAGCCACGCCAACAACAAGACCCGGCGGCGCTTTCTGCCGAACCTGAACGAAGTGACCCTGATCTCCGAGATTCTGGGACAATCGTTCAAGTTGCGGATCTCGGCGCATGCCCTGCGCTCGGTCGATCACCGCGGCGGGCTGGATGGCTTTCTGGCCAAGGCCAAGGATGACGAGCTTTCGCCGAAGGCGCTGAAGATCAAGAAAGAAGTCGCCAAGGCCGCAACCGCCACCGCGTGATACACGTGGCATTTGCCGCATCCCAAGGCCCCGCCCGCGCGGGGCCTTTTGCTTTGCGAAACGGCCATGCCCGGGCTAGAAGCGGGTGATGATCCGCCAGCTTGCCGCCCTTTTCCTGACCATCACGCTCGCCTTCGCCTCCGTCACGGCGGCGGTGGCACGCGGGCAACCGTCCGGCACGGCCATCACGATCTGCGCCGGCAGCGGGTCTCAGACCATCCTCATCGGCAGCGACGGCAGGCCC
>JBBSBE010000095.1:0-15550 GCA_038251625.1 Rhodobacterales bacterium | reverse complement strand
ATCGGGTCCTCGACCTCGGGCTACAAGGCGGTGGATTTGCAAAAAGGGGCTGTGGCGCCGGAAAACATCATCGTGGCGCATCCGTTTACGCCGGTCTACCTTCTGCCGCTGTGCGAGATTTCGGCCTCGGCTGCCAACCCGTCCGAGGTGATCGCGAAGACGGTGGCGATCGCACGGGAGGTGGGGATGTTCCCGCTCGTCATGCGCAAGGAGATCGACGCCTTCATCGGCAGCCGGTTTCTTGAGGCCGTCTGGCGCGAGGCCCTGTGGATGCTCAAGGATGGCATCGCCACGACCGAAGAAATCGACGATGCGATCCGCATGAGCTTTGGCCTGCGCTGGGCGCAGATGGGCCTGTTCGAGAATTACCGGATTGCAGGCGGCGAGGCGGGGATGCGCCATTTCATGGCGCAGTTCGGCCCGGCGCTTAAATGGCCCTGGACCAAGCTGACAGATGTGCCGGAGTTCAACGACGAACTGGTGGACCTTGTGGCGGGCCAATCGGACGCGCAATCGGGCCATGTGACGATCCGAGAGCTGGAGCGGCAGCGCGATCAGAACCTTCTGGGCATTCTGCGCGCGCTGAAGGACCGCGACGTGGGCGCAGGCCACGTGCTGCGCGAACACGACGCGCGGCGGGCGGCTGCGCTGCCCGCAGCGGTGCCGGGCGGGCCTGTTCCGGCGGTGCGGATGCAAGTCTTGCCGTCCTGGATCGACTACAACGGCCACATGACGGAAAGCCGCTATCTCTTTGCCTGTTCCGAGACGACGGATGGTTTCTTGCGCCATATCGGGGCGGACCTGGCCTATGTGGGCACGGGGTTCAGCTATTACACCGCCGAGACGCATATCCTGCACCGGGGTGAGGCAAAGCTGGGTGATGCGCTGACAGGGACGGTGCAGGTTATGCACGCGGATGAGAAGCGGCTGCATGTGTTCGTGCGGATCCTCAAGGGCGAGGAGGTGGTGGCGACGCTGGAGCAGATGCTGTTGCACGTGGACATGAAGGCGGGGCGGGCGGTGGCGGCCCCTGCGGCGATCCTTGACCGGCTGATGCCGATTGCCGAGGCGCACAAGGCGCTGCCCCGTCCTGCCGCGGCGGGCCGCCATGTGGGGCAGCGCACATGAGGCGCGTGGTTATTACGGCGGGGGCCAACGGGATTGGCCTTGTCATGGCGCGGGCCTTTGCGGCGCTCGGGGATCGCGTCTGGGTCACCGATGTGGATTTAAGGGCGGTGGAGACGGTGCCCGAAGGCATCCGCGCCACGCTTTGTGACGCCTCTCAAGAGGCTGATATGGAAACGCTTTTCGCGCAAGTGCGGGCCGAGTGGGGTGGGCTTGACGTGCTGTGCGCCAATGCCGGGATCAAGGGGCCGACGGCGGCGGTGACCGAAATGCCGCTCGACGAATGGCACCGGTGCATCGCCGTCAATCTGGACGGCGCGATGCTGGCGGCCAAGCACGGCGTGCCATTGATGGGCGCCGGGGGCGCGATCGTCTTTACCTCCTCTACCGCGGGCACGCACGGCATGCCCTTCCGCGCGCCCTATGTGGCGGCGAAATGGGGGGTGATCGGGCTGATGAAGACGGTGGCGATGGAATTGGGGCCAAAGGGTATCCGCGCCAATGCGATCTGCCCGGGATCGGTCAACGGGCCACGCATCGACCGGGTGATCGAGGCAGAGGCCGAGGCCAAGGGAATGACCGCAGATACCGTGCGGGCAGCCTATGCCGCAGGTTCCGCGCTGAAACGGCTGGTGGATGCCGAAGATGTGGCAGGCATGGCTGTGTTCCTGGCATCGGACGCCGCGCGGAATGTCACCGGTCAGGCGATGCTGGTGGACGCGATGACCTACAACGTGGATCCGTGAGGGCGCTATGGATTTCGGACTGAGCGACGAACAGAGGATGATCGTTGAGACGACGCGCGCCTTTGTCGAAACCGAACTTTTCCCGCATGAGGCAGAGGTGGAGCGGACAGGCGTTTTACGCCCTGATCTGATCCGCGAATTGCAGCAAAAAGCCATGGAAGCAGGGCTTTACGCGGCGAACATGCCGGAAGAGGTGGGGGGCGCGGGGCTCGATACCCTGACCTGGCTCCTTTACGAAAAGGAACTTGGGCGGGCAAATTATGCCCTGCACTGGACCTGTGTGGCGCGGCCATCGAACATTCTGCTGGCGGGCACGCCGGACCAGCGCGAACGCTACCTGATGCCATGCGTCCGGGGCGAAACCTGGGATTGTCTGGCGATGACCGAGCCCGGTGCAGGGTCTGACCTGCGGGGGATGAAGGCGTCGGCGCGGGCTGACGGCACGGATTGGGTGCTAAACGGCACCAAGCATTTCATCAGCCACGCCGATATCGCGGGCTTCACGATCGCCTTCATGGCCACGGGCGAGGAGGAAACGCCGCGCGGGCCGAAGAAGCGGATCACGGCGTTTTTCGTGGACAAGGGCACGAAGGGTTTTGCCGTTCGCGACGGGTATCGCAACGTGAGCCACCGTGGCTACACCAATGCGGTGCTGGAATTCGATGACTGCAGGGTGCCCGCCGAGAACGTGCTGGGCGAGCCGCACAAGGGGTTCGAGGTGGCAAACCAATGGCTGGGCGCCACGCGGCTTCAGGTCGCCTCCACCTGCCTTGGGCGGGCAGAGCGGGCACTGGCGCTGTCGGTCGCCTATGCGGCGGAGCGCAGGCAATTCGGGCAGGCGATCGGCAAGTTCCAGGGCGTGAGCTTCAAGCTCGCCGACATGGCGACGGAGATGAAGGCGGCGGAACTGCTGACACGCGAGGCGGCCTGGAAGTTCGACCAAGGCACGGTGACGGAGGCCGACATGGCGATGGCGAAGCTGAAGGCCAGCGAGGTGCTGGCGATGGTGGCCGACGAGGCGATCCAGATCCATGGCGGCATGGGGCTGATGGACGATCTGCCGTTGGAGCGGATCTGGCGCGACGCACGGGTGGAGCGGATCTGGGAGGGCACGTCCGAGATCCAGCGTCACATCATCAGCCGCGAGATGCTGCGCGCGGTCGGCGGGTGAAAGGGGGGCTGTCTGCCCCCCTCGGCCTGCGGCCTCACCCCCCGAGGATACTTTTGCAGAGAAGAATGCGCAGAGAAGGTTTCGCAAAGAAGATCATGCAGATGAGATACCGTTTGACCGTGGCATATCCCTTCTTCTGTCCCATCTTCTTCTCTGCGCAAATATCCTGGGGGTCCGGGGGCTGGCCCCCGGCACGCAGGTGCGGGGCACGGGCATGATTGATCTGTCGCGCCTGTTGCGGCCGAGATCGATTGCCGTTCTGGGCGCGGGCTGGGCTGCAAATGTGGTCGACCAATGCCGGAAGATGAGCTTTGCGGGGTCGGTCTGGCCTGTGCATCCAACGAAGGGAGAGATTGCGGGGGTGCTGGCCTTTCCGTCGCTTGCCGATCTGCCGGGGGTGCCGGATGCAACCTTCATCGGCGTCAACCGGCATGCGACGGTGGATGTGGTGGGCGATCTCAGCGCGATGGGAGCCGGGGGGGCGATCTGTTTTGCCAGCGGTTGGACGGAAGCCGGGGAGGCGGGGCTGCAGGCGCGGCTTGTCGCGGCAGCGGGGGGCATGCCAATCCTTGGGCCGAATTGCTATGGCGTGATCAACTACCTCGACGGCGCGCTTCTGTGGCCCGACCAGCATGGGGGCAGACGGGTGGAGCGCGGCGTGGCGCTGCTCAGCCAATCTTCCAACATCGTGATCAACCTCACCATGCAGCGGCGGGCCTTGCCGGTGGCCTATGTGGCCTGCCTCGGAAATGCGGCGCAGGTGGGTCTGGCGGACCTGTCTGCGGCCCTGCTGGCGGATGACCGGGTTACGGCGCTCGGTCTTTATGTCGAGGGGATCGCCGACGCCCCGGCCTTTGCTGCCGTGGCGGAGGCTGCGCGGGCGGCGGGAAAGGGGATCGTCTGCCTGAAATCGGGCAAGACGGACGCAAGCCGCGAGGCCGCCGCATCGCACACGGCATCGTTGGCGGGCGGGGGCGCGGCATCGCGCGCGTTCCTTGCACAGGCGGGCGTGGCAGAAGTTGCCACACTCGACGCGCTGCTGGAGACGCTCAAGATCTTCCACGTGCATGGGCCGGGGCTCGGCACCCGCATCTGTTCCGTCTCCTGCTCGGGTGGCGAGGCGGGGCTCGCAGCGGATCTTGGTGCGGCAGAGGGGATTGCCTTCCCGCCGCCGAGCGAGGCGCAGCGTGCGCGGTTGGGGGATCTGCTGGGGCCGATCGTGACGATTGCCAACCCGCTGGACTACCACACCTTCATCTGGGGCGACGGACCAAGGACCACCGATGTCTTTACGGCGATGCTGGAGGGATATGATGCAGGCGTGTTCCTGATCGACCCGCCGCGCCCTGACCGGTGCGATCCGTCAAGCTTTGAGCCTGCGCTCGCGGCTATCGAGGCGGCACAGGCGGCCAGCGGGCGCCCGGCCTTTCCGCTTGCCAGCCTGCCCGAGAATTTTGACGAAGAGCGTGCTGATGCCATGATGGCGCGGGGATGTGCGCCTCTGATGGGGTTTCAGGCAGGTTTGGCGGCGGTCAAGGCGGCGCAAACGCCGCCAGCGCGCCACGGCTGGCGGCCCTGGGTCGCATGGCGGGAAAAGCCGGCGCGGATGGTGGGTGAAGGGAAGGCAAAGCTGCTGCTCGCCGCGGCCGGGATCGCCGTGCCGCGGGGTGTTTCGGCGGCGCGGTTGGCAGAGTTGGATACCAGCGCCTTGCGCCCCCCGTTTGCCCTGAAAGGCATGGGCTTTGCACACAAGACCGAAGCGGGCGCTGTCCGGTTGGGGCTGACGACGCTTGTCGGGCAGGCCGGGATGCCGGGGGCAGAGGGCTATCTGGCCGAGGAAATGGTGGCGGGTGCGGTGGCGGAGGTGCTGATCGGCATCCGCCGTGATCCGGTCTACGGTGCCACACTGACGCTGGGCATGGGGGGCGTGACGGCGGAAGTGCTGGCCGATACGGTGACCCTGATCTGCCCGGTCGCAGGGCCGGAGGTGGAAGCCGCCCTGATGCGCCTGCGGCTCTGGCCGCTGCTTGACGGCTATCGCGGGCGGCCCCGTGCCGACGTGGCAGCGATGGTGGAGGCAGCGCTTGCCGTGCAGCGACTGCTGGCCGACGATCCGTCGTTGGTGGAGGTCGAGATCAATCCCCTGATCCTGCGCGCGGTTGGGGCGGTGGCGGTGGATGCGCTGATACGGGAGGAATGCTGATGGAGATGCTGACCGAAGGGCCGATCCGGACGCGCGTGCAGGGTTCGGTGCTGGAGGTGACGCTGGACAGGCCCAAAGCGAACGCCATCGACCTGATCACCAGCCGGATCATGGGGCAAGTGTTCCGCGTCTTCCGCGACGATGACGGCTTGCGCGTGGCGATCCTGCGGGCGGAGGGGGAAAAGTTCTTCTGCCCCGGCTGGGATCTGAAGGCCGCCGCCGCCGGGGATGCGGTGGACGGCGATTATGGGGTGGGCGGCTTTGGCGGCCTGCAGGAACTGCCGAACCTCTTGAAGCCAGTCATCTGCGCGGTGAACGGGATTTGTTGTGGTGGCGGGCTGGAACTGGCGCTGTCCTGCGACCTGATCCTTGCCTCGTCGAATGCCACGTTTGCGCTGCCGGAAATCCGGTCGGGGACGGTCGCGGATGCGGCCTCTATCAAGTTGCCGAAACGCATTCCCTATCATGTGGCGATGGACCTTTTACTGACGGGCCGCTGGTTCGACGCCGAAGAAGCGTTGCGCTGGGGCATCCTGCGCGAGGTCACGACGCCGGAGGATCTGATGCCAAAGGCCTGGGCCTTGGCGCGGCTCTTGGAGAGCGGCCCGCCGCTTGTCTATGCCGCAATCAAGGAGGTGGTGCGCGAGGCGGAAGCAATGCGGTTCCAGGACGCGCTGAACCGGGTGACGAAGCGGCAGATGGCAACGGTCGATCGGCTTTATTCCAGCGAGGACAATCTGGAAGGCGCACGGGCCTTTGCCGAAAAGCGCGATCCGGTGTGGAAGGGACGGTAAGGGGCGCTTTGCTGGGTTTTGCGGTCGCTGGCAAACATGTGCACCAGAGGGCCGCGCTGCGCGCCTTGAGTTTCCGCCAAGGCAGGCTTGCTATGGGCTCGACGCGGGCAATCTTGATCCGTGGGCGTAGAAACGCGGCTGATCGCGCAGTCACATTGGAAGGCCGCTACCGCGCGGTGGAAACGATCGGCAGTCTTGACGGCCACTGGCATGGCCGCGCGCGAAGATATGGCCCCGCGCGAAGATGTCGTTCCACGACAGGATGTGTCGCGGATTATAAAGGTGTGATTGACTGGCGGGCGTAAGCAGTATGCGCCAGCGGATGCGCAGGGCTTTGGAGGCGGGATGGACACCGACTACATCATCGTCGGCGCGGGCTCAGCCGGATCGGTGCTTGCAGACCGCCTCAGTGCCAGCGGCAAGCACCGGGTGACGGTGCTCGAGGCCGGCGGCACGGATGTGCGCGTCTTCGTGCAGATGCCGCTGGGCTATGGCAAGCTTTATTATGACCGCGACGTGAACTGGCTTTACCGTGCCGAGCCCGACCCCGGGCTGAACGGCACCCGCGACCACTGGCCCCGGGGCAAGGTGCTGGGGGGGTCCTCGTCGATCAACGCGATGGTCTGGTGCCGGGGCTTTCCACAGGATTTCGAGGACTGGAAAACCGAGGGCAATCCCGGCTGGGGCTGGGACGAAGTGCTGGCTGCCTACAAGGCCATCGAAGATTACGAAGGGGGCGCTGATGATTGGCGCGGCGCGGGTGGTCCGCTTTTCGTGTCGGCCAACCGCGAGGGGCTGCACCCGCTGATCCGGAACTATCTTGACGCCTGCAAGGCCGCCGGGATGCCCATGACCGATGACATGAACGGCGCGGTGCAGGAAGGGGCGGGCATTTACCAGCTGACCGTCAAGGGTGGGCGGCGCAACTCGGCGGCGCGGGCGTTCCTGCATCCTGCAATGGCACGCGCGAACCTGCAGGTTCTGACCCGGGCACTGGTCACACGGGTCATCATCGAGAACGGGCGCGCGGTGGGCGTGGAATACCGCCGCGACGGGCGTACCCGCACCTTGCGCGCGAAGGGCGAGGTGATCCTTGCCGGCGGTGCCGTGAATTCGCCGCAGCTTCTGCAACTCTCCGGCATCGGGCCGGGTTCGCTGTTGCAGCGCTTCGGGCTGGTGATGATGGCCGAGAACGCGCATGTAGGCGCGCATATGACCGACCATCAGGGGATCAACTATACATACCGTATGAACGTGCCCACGCTGAACGAGGCGCTGCGGCCGTGGTGGGGCAAGCTGCAGGCGGGCTTGCGCTACGTCACATCCGGCAAGGGGCCGCTGTCGAAGTCGGTCAATCAGGGGGGCGGGTTCTTCCGCACGCGTCCCGATCTCGACCGGCCGAACATGCAGCTTTACATGCAGGCCTTTTCAACCCTCATCCCGCGCGATGGCGAACGGCCGATCCTGACGCCCGACCCCTTTCCCGGCATGTCGCTGGGCCTGTCGAACTGCCGCCCCACGTCGCGCGGGCATATCCGCATCCAGAGCCCCGATCCCGCTATCCACCCGGCGATCACCGCCAATGCGTTCTCCACCAACAGCGATTGCGACGAGATGATCGACGCGGTGAAATTCCTGCGCCACCTTGCAGCCCAGCCGCCGTTGGCCCGGGTGATCGCGGAAGAGCTGCGTCCCGGGCCTGATTGCCAGGGCGACGAGGCGTTGATGGAGGATATCCGGTCGCGCTCGGGGACGGTCTATCACCCCTCGGGCACGTGCCGGATGGCGCCTGTGGGGCAGGGTGTGGTGGACGCCCGGCTGCGCGTGCATGGGGTGCAGGGGTTGCGGGTCATCGACGCATCGGTCTTTCCGAATCTGATCGCAGGCAACACCAATGCGCCTGCCATCATGGTCGGCTGGAAAGGCGCAGAGATGGTGCTTGCTGACGCGCGATAGGGGCGTTTCGCGGTTGACACCGCGCGGGCGATCCGTAAAAGGCGGGCTTCAGGATTTTTCCTCGGCGCGATGCGGTGGGGTCAGGAGAGACGACTATGGCGAAGCCGACGACGATCAAGATCCGTCTGAACTCGACGGCGGGCACAGGGCACTTCTATGTGACCAAGAAGAATGCCCGCACGATGACCGAGAAGATGAGCGCGCGCAAATACGATCCCGTGAAGCGGGAGCATGTCGAATACAAGGAAGGCAAGATCAAGTAAGGTCTTGCTGCCTGCGATACGGGGGGCCGCGCCGAAAGGCTGCGGCCCCTTTTTCGTTCGGGTGGGTCGCGGGTCAAGCAGCGTGTGATGATTGTGGGTCAACCGGGGGCGGGGAAGTCCACCCTGGCACGCGGGCTCGCATGCAAGACGGGGTTGCCGGTTGTCCATATGGACCGAGTTCATTGGAAACCGGGTTGGAGCCCGGGTCCGGACTCGGTAAGGGATGCCATCGTCGTGGCGTGGATTGCCGAAGAACGATGGATCTTCAAAGGCGCGATCCCCGCAGCTACGCGTCGCGGATCGCGCGGGCCGATGTGGTGATCTGGCTGGACATTCCGCTTGGCACCCGTCTTTGGCGCATCGTTGGGCGGACCGCGCACAGCCACGGGACCAATCGCCCCGACTTGCCGGGGGATTGCCCGGAACGCTGGCGAAACCTGTTCATGTCTCTTTGGTACGCCGTGCTGCGCAGCATCCCGGCAAGGTTACGGCGCGTGCGCACGCGATGGCCGATGTCCCCTCCTGGCGGCTTGTGCACCTGACGTCGGGCAAGGCGGCAGACCTGTGGCTGGCATCCTGACTGCCCCGGACGGCTTGATCGGCGGGTCGGGGGCTTTTCTTTTTCGGCAAGCCGCCTAGTTTCGCGCCACATGGATACAATGTTGACCTTGCGCCCGACCCGACCCGGCGACCTTGCCGCCGTGGATGCGCTGCTTGTCCGCAGCTATCCGCGTCTGCTTGCGGCGGATTACCCGCCTTCGGTCATCGTGCTGGCGCTGCCGATCATAGCCCGCGCGCGGCCCTCGCTTCTGGCCTCGGGGCGTTATTATCTGGTGGAAGATGCGGATGGCGCCGTTCTGGGCGCGGGCGGCTGGAGCGCCGGGTCCCCTGCGACGGACGGTGCCGACGGCCATTTGCGCGCGGGAACGGCACATGTACGCCATTTCGCCACCGATCCGGCGGCGCTGAGACGCGGGATCGGGGGCGCGATCATGGCCGAGGTCTTGCGGGCTGCGCGTGGCGCGGGGATGCGCCGCCTCGAATGTCTGTCCACGCGCACGGCGGTGCCCTTCTATGCGGCGCAAGGGTTCGTGGTGGCGGGGCCGGAAGCCGAGATCGGCCTTGCCCCCGGCATCGGCTTTCCTGCCATCCCGATGGAGCGACCGATGTGAAACGCAAAAAAAGGGCCGGTCTTGCGACCGGCCCTTTCCCGAGACGAACCTTGTTGCCTGCTTTATTCGCGGTTTCCGAGGAAGCTCAGCAGGAACATGAACATGTTGATGAAGTCGAGGTAGAGGCGCAGGGCACCCATGATCGCCGACTTTCCCATCCACTCACTGTCGCCCATCTGGGCGTGCTGGAGGTATTCGTTCTTGATCGACTGCGTGTCATAGGCCGTCAGACCCGCGAAGATCAGCACGCCGATCACCGAGATGGCGAACGCCATCGCCGAGGAGGCAAGGAAGATGTTCACGACCGACGCGACGATAAGGCCGATAAGGCCCATCATCAGGAACGTGCCCATGCCCGACAGGTCTTTTTTCGTGGTGTAGCCATAGAGGCTGAGACCCGCAAAAGCGATTGCTGTCACAAGGAAGGTGTGCGCGATCGACACGCCCGTATAGACGGCGAAGATGAAACTGATCGACAGACCCATCAATGCGGCGAAGGCGTAGAAGGCAAGCTGAGCCGCGGCATAGCTCATCCGGTTGATCATCGCGCTGAGCCCGAAGACCATTATGAGCGGTGCAAACATCACCAGCCACTTGACCGGCGTGCCGAAGATCGCCTGCAGCATCGCCTCGTTGGTGCCCACGGCCCAGGCCACACCGCCGGTGAGCAGCATGCCCACGGACATCAGGCCATAGACCTTGTTCATATGGGCCTTGAGGCCCTCGTCGATCTGACCGGCGCGGGCGCCGATCGTGCCTGCGCGGATGGTTTGATAGTCAGCCATGTGAGCCTCCGGTTGTTCTCCCAATCGGTGGCTGTTCTATTACCACCGTCACCCGTGAATATTGGAAGCACAGGCAAGAGGTTCAAGGGGACGACACACCGAAAGCCGACAGAAACGCATATGATTGCGCGGGTCACTCCTGCCAATGCTGCGGCGCGTCCCAAATGGGGCGGCGCGCTTCGGCCTCGGCACTGCTGCGATCGATCCCGATGTCGGCCAGCATGTGGTCGTCAAGCGACGCCAGGTGGCTGCGTTGCCGGCCGAGTGCCAACGCATCGACCAGACGACGCAGGAACCCCGGACGACGGGCAAGCGTGCGGACAAAGGTTGGCGCGATGTTGGAACGGGCGGACATGATATACCTCTTTCTCTACGTTTCTGGTGATGGAACCTTGTTCCTTCATCACCATGCTTGATTGATAGGATATCATGAGGCATGATGGAAACGAATGATTGTTGTCGCTGCCATCACGGAGATTGATATGTCGCGCACCCTCGACCTGACTGCCCTGCGTTCCTTCGCCGCCGTTGCCGATGCCGGGGGGGTCACGAGGGCAGCCGGTTTTCTGAACCTCACGCAGTCGGCCGTGTCGATGCAGTTGAAGCGGCTGGAGGAAAGCCTTGGCCTGTCGCTTTTCCTGCGTGGCGGGCGGGGAATGGCGCTGACGCCCGAGGGTGAGCAGTTGCTGACCTATGCTCATCGGATGCTTGCCCTGAACGATGAGGCTTTGGCGCGGCTGACCTCGAATGCGTTCGAGGGCGAGATCAGGCTCGGCGTGCCGCATGACATCGTCTATCCCGCCATTCCCGGCATCCTGAAGCGGCTTGCGGCGATGTACCCGCGCGTGCGCGTCAATCTGGTCTCTTCCTTCACGATCCTTCTGAAGGAACAGTTTGCGCGCGGTGTGCTTGATGTGATCGTCACCACCGAAGACCGGCCTGCTGCGGGGGGCGAGGAGCTTTCAAAGCGCGCACTGGTCTGGATCGGCGCGGAAGGGGGCAACGCATGGCAGCGCCGGCCGCTGCGGCTGGGGTTCAAGCAGTCCTGCATCTTCCGCCCGACGGTGCAGGCGGCGCTCGACGCGGCGGGTGTCCCGTGGGAAATCGCCTATGAGGGCGAAAGCGAGCAGGCCATCGAGGCGACGGTTGCCGCCGATCTTGCGGTATCCGCGCGGCTGGCAGAGGCGATGCCGGTGGGTACGCATCCCGTCGATACCCGGGGAGCGCTGCCCGACCTCGGGCGCCTTGCGATCTGCCTCTATTCGGCGCCCACGCTGTCGGGCGAGCCAGCCATGCGATTGATGGACGAGTTGCGCCGCGCCTATTCCGATACCCCGGCGCGGGCCGCACAGGCCGCCTGATCTAGTCGATCGTCACGACCACCTTGCCGGTGCTCTGACGGTCGCGCAGCAGGGCCAGCGCCTCGGCGGCCCGGTCCAGCGGCAGGATGTGGCTGATATGGGGGTGCAGCGCGCCCTCGCCGTGCCACGCCATCAGTGCGGCCAGGCTATCGCGCAGCGCATCTGGCTTGAAACGTGCATAGCCGCCCCAGTAAAAGCCCTGCACGCTGACATTCTTGACCAACAGCAGGTTCGCAGGCACCTGCGGCACGTCGCCAGAGGCAAATCCGATGGCCAGCATCCGTCCTTCGGGGCGCATTGCCCGCAGGGCCTCGTGAAATGCCGGGCCGCCTACTGCATCATAGGCGACGTCGACCCCCCCCAGCGCCTTCAATTGCCCGCGAAGGTCGGGCGCGGTGCTGTCGATCACATGATCCGCGCCGGCCGTGCGGGCGATGGCCAGCCTGTCGGCCCCACGGGCCGAGGCGATTACTCGGGCACCAAGGCGCTTGCCGATCTCTACCGCCGTCAGCCCCACGCCGCCTGCCGCCCCGAGGACAAGCAGGGTTTCCCCGGCGGCAAGGCGGGCCCGGCGTGTCAGCGCGAGGTGGCTGGTGCCATAGGCCACCTGAAACGCCGCCGCAGTGGGAAAATCCATCGTGTCAGACAAGGGCAGGCATTGGGCCACAGGTACGCAGGCGTATTCGGCAAGCCCGCCGTGGCCCGCAAAGACCGCGACACGGCTACCGGCCGGGGGGCCCTCCGTTCCGGGCCCCAGCGCCTCGACCTCACCGGCGAATTCCATCCCCAATGTGAAGGGCAGGGCAGGGCTTTCCTGATACTGGCCCTTGATCATCAGTAGATCGGCAAAGTTGAGCCCGCAGGCCCGAATACGGATCCGCGCCTCGCCCGGACCGGGGTCTGCCCGGTCCGTCCTGCCCAGTGCCGGTTCGCCCCCAGGGGTTGTCAGGCGAAAGGCACGCATTCACAGTCTCCGGGGATTTTTGTTTGGTGAAGCGTCGCATTGCCACGATGTTGGATCAAGCGCCAAGAAACGCCGCGCAAAATGCGAAAAAACGACAGAGTAGTTGCAATATGCAATGCATTATGAAACACACGTCCTGCGCGAAATTTTCTTGCGGACCTGTCTTGGAGGGCGACACTCGGCCTCAAGGGACCAATTGTTGTTCGGCTGTATAATTGGGCATATCCAAAAAGACAGGTTTTGGCCCCTGAAAAAAGAATCTGGGGACAAGTTCGTCAAGACCCGGGTTTGGCACGGTTCTTGCTTAGGTAGAGTGTAAGACAATTTAGTGAGGAGTTCTGAATGAAACACCCGGTAGACGCACATGTAGGCAAGCGAATTCGCCATCGCCGCTGGATGGTTGGCATGACGCAACAGCAGCTTGCTGATCGGGTGGGCATCAAGTTCCAGCAGATCCAGAAGTATGAAACCGGCATGAACCGCGTTTCGGCGTCGCGTCTTTGGGATATCGCCGAGGCGCTGGAAGTGCAGGTCTCTTTCTTCTTCGACGGGCTGGCGGATGCCACCGGTGTCGAAGGGTCACAAGTGGCTGGCGACATGCTGGCCGACAAGGAGGCGCTCGAACTCGTGCGTTCCTATTATGCGATCCCCGAGGCGCAGCGGCGCCGTCTGTTCGATCTGGCCCGCGTCCTCAGCGAAGCGGCCTGACGTCCGCACCTTGACCCCGGGCGCCCGGGCCTGCTAGCGGCAGGCTTGGGCGGGCCGGAGGTGTCAGGTGACTTCTCAACACGATTGGACCGAGATCGCGGCTATTGCCGATGCGTTGGCTGACGCCGCACGCGTCGAAACGCTTCGGTATTTCCGTCAGCCCGGGCTAACTGCGGAAACCAAGGAAACCACGCGCTTCGATCCCGTAACCGTCGCCGACCGCGCCAGTGAGGCTGCGATGCGCGCCATCCTTGGCCAGCGCCGTCCGCAGGATGGGATCCTGGGCGAGGAATTCGGCTCCGTGGAAGGCACCTCGGGCCTGACGTGGGTGCTTGATCCGATCGACGGCACCCGTGGCTACCTGTCCGGCACACCAACTTGGGGTGTCCTGATCGCGGTCAATCAGGGCGGCCGGCCCATCCTTGGCGTGATCGACCAGCCCTACATCGGCGAACGCTTCACCGGTGCCCCCGGCGGCGCCATGATGACAGGCCCTCAAGGCGCCGCACACCTGCGTTGCCGTGCTGCCCGGCCCATCGGCGAATCCATTGTCTTCAGCACATTCCCCGAGGTGGGTACGCCCATCGAAGGCGCAGCCTTCGCCCGCGTGGCGGCAAGGGCGCGCCTCGTGCGCTACGGGATGGATTGCTACGCCTATGCCCTTCTCGCGGCCGGGCAGATCGATCTGGTGATCGAGGCTGGCCTTCAGGCCTATGACGTGCAGGCGCCGATGGCCGTGATCGAAGCGGCGGGCGGCATCGTGACCGCGTGGGACGGGTCCGACTGCACGCTAGGGGGGCGGGTGCTGGCTGCGGCCAATCCAGAAGTGCATGCCGAGGCCATCGCGCTGCTGGCAGGATAAGACTTGCACGCCCGGGCAACGCGCACCGGCCCCCGTGACGCCCGCTGCGACCCGTGAAGCAAGTTCCGCTTTATGGCGGCCCTCGCGATAGGTAACCTGCGCGCGCGCGGTTCGAGTCCTTCTCCCCTTCTGTCGCCGCGTCCGGTTCCCGGCCCACCGAAGGGGGTGGCAAGTAGGGGGACCCATGCCTGCAGATATCCTGATCCGCCGGGCGGACACCGTGATCACCATGAATGCCGCAAGGGCGGAACTGGCGGGGGCTGATATCCTGTTGCGGGACGGGGTGGTTGCCGCTGTCGGGCTGGGGCTCACGGCGCCGGGGGCCGAGGTGGTGGACGCCGCCGGATGCGTGGTCACGCCGGGCCTCGTCAACACTCACCACCACCTTTACCAGACCCTGACACGCGCCGTGCCGGGCGGTCAGGATGCGCTGCTCTTTGGCTGGCTGCAAACGCTCTACCCGATATGGGCGCGGTTCGGACCGGAAGAGATGTTCGTCTCGGCGCAGGTCGGCCTTGCGGAACTGGCGCTTTCCGGCTGCACGACAAGCGCGGATCACCTTTATCTCTACCCCGGCGGCGCGCGGCTTGATGATACCATTGCGGCCGCGTCGGAAGTGGGCTTGCGGTTCCATCCGACGCGGGGGGCCATGTCGATCGGGGAAAGCGCGGGCGGGTTGCCGCCCGATCGCCTTGTGGAAACCGAACGAATGATCCTTGAAGATTGCATCCGCACCGTCGATGCCTTTCACGATCCGAACCCCGGCGCGATGTGCCGCGTGGGGATCGCGCCGTGTTCTCCCTTCTCTGTCAGCCGCGATCTGATGCGCGAGGCTGCCCTCCTTGCGCGCGACAAGGGGGTCCGGCTGCATACACATCTGGCCGAGAATGACGAGGATATCGCCTATTCGCTGGCGCAGTTCGGCTGCCGTCCGGGGCAATATGCGGAAGACCTTGGCTGGACGGGCGAGGATGTGTGGCACGCCCACTGCGTGAAGCTCGATGCGTCCGAGATCGGGCTCTTTGCCCGCACGGGTACCGGGGTGGCGCATTGCCCGTGCTCGAACTGCCGGCTGGGGTCCGGAATCGCGCCGGTGCGGGCGATGCGGGATGCGGGGGTGCCGGTGGGCCTTGGGGTGGATGGCAGCGCCTCCAACGATGCAGGGTCGCTGGTGGGCGAGGCACGGATGGCGATGCTTCTGCAGCGGCTGGCGAACGGGGCGGACGCGATGAGCGCGCGCGAGGCGCTGGAGATCGCCACCCTGGGGGGCGCGCGGCTGCTGGGGCGGACGGATGTGGGGGCGATCAGCCCCGGCATGCGGGCGGATGTGGCGATCTGGGATGTCTCGGGGGTGGAGAGTGCGGGGTCCTGGGACCCGGCCGCGATTTTGCTGGCGGGGCCGCAACGGGTGCGGCATCTCTTTGTGGAAGGGCGGCAGGT
>JBBSBE010000094.1:0-15706 GCA_038251625.1 Rhodobacterales bacterium | reverse complement strand
CGCCAACACGATTTCGCGCACGCTTTTCGTGGGGCTGGCGATGATCGAGACGACGGCGATCTACTGCCTTGTCATCGCGCTGCTGTTGCTGTTCGCCAACCCGATGATACCATGACCTTTGATTTCTGGACCCTTGGCTTTCAGGCGGTCAATGTCCTCGTCCTGGTCTGGCTGCTTCACCGGTTCTTCTGGAAGCCGGTGGCAGCCGTGATCACCGAGCGTCAGGCCGCTGCTGCGACGCTGCTGGATGAGGCCGGGGCCAAGCGGGCCGAGGCCGAGGCTGCACTGGCCGAAATCGCGGCCACCCAAGCGGGGCTGGCCGCCGAGCGTGACGCGATGCTGGCCAAGGCCCGCACGGACTCCGAGGCCGCCCGCGATACCCTTCTGGCCGAGGCGCGCGCTGAAGTGGAAACCCTGCACGACACAGCCAAGGCCGCGCGGGTCCGCGCGGCCGAAACCTTGAAGGCGAACGCGATGGATGAGGCACAAGGCCTCGCGCTGACCATCGCCGGTCAGCTTATGGCGCGGCTTGACGGCCCTGCGACGGATGCGGCGTTTCTGGGCTGGCTGGTGCAGGGCCTTGGGGCACTGACCGACGCGGAGCGAACCGCGCTGGCGAGTGTGGAACTGGAGGTCGTCAGTGCCTCCGATCAGAACAGAAAGGCGCAGGCCCGCATCGCCAAAGCCATAGAAAATGCCCTTGGTGCGCCCGCCGCCCTTACCTTTCGCACCGATCCTGCGCTGATCGCGGGGCATGAACTTCATTCTCCGCATTTCAGCTTGCGCAATTCCTGGCGGGCCGATCTGGCGCGGATTGCCGCAGCTCTTGGCGAAAAGGGCGATCTGTCCGATGCCGCATGATGCCCTCTGGCTCAAGGACGCCGCCGCGCGCGTGAAGTCCACCGCACTTGGTCCGGTTGCCGAACACCGGGGCCGGGTCGAGGAGATTGCCAACGGCGTGGCGATGATTTCGGGCCTTCCCCATGTGCGACTGGACGAATTGCTGCGCTTTCAAGCAGGTGCTTTCGGCTTCGCGCAGGTGCTTGAACCCGACCGGATCGGCTGTGTGCTGCTGGATGCCTCCCGCGCCCTGCAAGCGGGTGACGCCGTCCACGGCACCGGTGATGTGGTGCGTGTGCCGGTGGGGCAGGGTCTGCTGGGCCGGATCGTCGATCCGCTGGGGCGCCCGCTGGATCGCAAGGGGTCGGTCTTGGCCGAGGCAACCCTACCCATAGAACGTGAGGCCCCCGGCATCATCGAGCGCGATCTGGTGATCAACCCGGTGCAGACCGGGGTGTTGGTGGTCGATACACTGTTCGCCCTGGGGCGGGGTCAGCGCGAGTTGATCATTGGCGACCCGGCCACGGGTAAGACGACGCTGGCCATCGATACGATCATCGCGCAATGCGATACCGACATGATCTGCATCTATGTTGCGGTGGGGCAGAAGACATCCGCCGTGCGTCGCGCGGTCGATGCGCTGCAGACCCATGCCGCCTTTGACCGATGCATCGTGGTGGTGGCTGGACCCGCTACTCCGCCCGGCTTGCAATGGATCGCGCCCTTTGCCGGCATGACCATGGCCGAGCATTTCCGCGACAAAGGCCAGCATGCCCTGATCGTGATCGACGACCTGACCAAACACGCCGCCACCCACCGTGAGATCGCGCTGCTGACCCGGCAATCGCCGGGGCGCGAGGCCTATCCGGGCGATGTGTTCTATGTCCATGCCCGCCTCTTGGAACGCGCGGCCAAGCTGTCGCAGGCCAGGGGCGGCGGCTCACTGACCGCCCTGCCGATTGCCCAGACCGAGGCGGGGAACCTTTCCGCCTATATCCCGACCAACCTCATCTCGATCACCGACGGGCAGATCGTGCTGGACGCGCGGCTGTTCCAGGAGGGTCAGAAACCCGCCGTGGATGTAGGCGTGTCCGTCAGCCGGGTCGGTGGCAAGACGCAGGCTCCCGCCCTGCGGGATGCCGCGAATTCCCTGCGGCTGGACTATGCGCAGTTTCTGGAGATGGAAGTCTTCACCCGCTTCGGTGGCGCCATCGAGCCGCGGGTGCAGGCGCAAATGACGCGTGGGGCAAGGCTGCGCGCAGTGCTGCGTCAGAACCAGCATGCGCCCATGCGGCTGGGCGAAGAGGTCGCCCTTGTACTGGCGGTGCAGGAGGGGTTGCTGGATGCACTGGCGTCCGACCAAGTCACCAAATTCCGTGATCATCTTACTGAGACCCTCCAGACAGGAGCCGCCGAGGTGTTGCGCAAGGTGCAGACAACAGGTGAACTGGGCGAGGCGGAGAGGGTGGCGCTGATTGCCGCGCTGCACAAGCTGGCCGCGTCGCTGGTCGTCCCCGATGTCTGACATCGACCTCTCTGCCCGGATCGACGGCGTCCGCCAACTGGGCAGCGTCGTGCGCGCGATGACCGGGATCGCCGGTGCCCGCGCGCGCACCGCGCGCACCCAGATCGCGGCAGTCGAAGGCTATGCCGCTGTTCTTGGTGAGGCATTGTCGCAGGGCTTGGCGGGTGTGACGTCGGGAAAAGCCGACCTGACGGCGCGTCCGGCGCTTGTGGTGTTCTGCGCGGAGCAGGGGTTCGTTGGCGGGTTCTCGGAGCGCGTGTTGGCCGCCGCTGGCGCGATCCCCGCAGAGACCGACCTGTTCCTGATCGGCACCCGAGGGGCGGCAATTGCCGCAGCACGCGGGCTCAAACCAATCTGGTCGGCGGCGATGCCGTCCCGCTCTGCCAGCCTGCCGAAGTTCGCGGACCAAGTGCTGGGAGCGGTGTTCGCAGGCGGCGATCTGCGCGCGATGTCGGTGGTCCACACAATATGGGACCGGGGCCAGTCGGCAGTAGATCGCAGCGTGCTGTTTCCGCTGCCGCCCACGACAGGCGCGGTTAGGCAGGCCGCCCCCCTCACCAATCTGCCCGCTGGTGACCTTGCCGCAGCCCTCGGGTTTGATCAACTCCACGCAATGCTGACCCGCGCCGCCCTCCATGCCTTTGTCGCCGAAAACGAGGCGCGGATGGCCGCCATGTCTGCTGCGTCCCGCCAGATCGAGGTCGAATTGGGCGTTCTGGAAGCCCTGGCACGCAGGGTGCGGCAAGAAGCGATCACCGCCGAGATCATCGAAATCGCGGCAGGAGCTATGGCGGGACAATAGAGGTTCATTTCGTCTCCATTCCCCCTGATCTGTGTAAGCACGCCGCCGTCCGAACCCGGCTAGTTTGACCTCGGCGAAATATGTCAGGGAGCAAACTGATGTCATCCACCGAAGGACCGGGCAAGAAACCGGGGTTCCGCTTTCCGTCCGCCTTCACCATCCTGTTTGCGCTGATCATCCTGGTCGCTGCCCTGACCTGGATCATCCCCGCAGGACAGTATGAGCGCGTGGCCTCGGAAGCCCTTGGCAAGGATGTGCCCGTGGCGGGCAGTTATGCGCCGACAAAGGCTGATCCACAGGGCTTCTTTGACGTCATCCTCGCCCCCATCGCGGGCTTCTACGATCCCGTCGAAAATGTCGCCCGCGCGATCGACGTATCGCTGTTCGTACTGATCATTGGCGGTTTCATCGGGGTGGTCACGGCCACCGGGGCCATCGATTCGGGGATCGCACGGGCGATGATCCGCCTCAAGGGGCGCGAGAACTGGATGATCCCCTTCCTGATGGCGCTGTTTGCCGCCGGCGGTACGACGTATGGCATGGCCGAGGAGACGCTGGCGTTTTACGTTTTGCTGATCCCGGTGATGATCGCCGCCAAATACGATGCGCTGACGGCGGTGGCAGTAATCCTGCTGGGGGCCGGGGTCGGCGTTCTGGGATCGACGATCAACGCCTTTTCGACCGTCATTGCGTCGGATGCGGCGGGTGTGACCTTCGCAGATGGGTTGGTGCTGCGGCTGATCATCCTGGCGGTGTGCTGGGTAGTCACGGTGGCTTTCGTGATGCGGTATGCGGCACGCGTGCGGGCGGACCCGACAAAATCGCTCGTCTACGACAAGAAGAAAGAAAATGAAGCGCATTTTCTGACCGAGACGCCTGCCGATGCGGCGGACTTTACCGGGTTGCACAAGATCGTTCTGATCCTGTTCGCGCTGACCTTTGGCGTGATGATCTGGGGTGTTTCCATTGGCGGCTGGTGGATGGCCGAGATGAGCGGCCTGTTCCTCGCCGCCGCCATCACCATCGGCATCGTTGCCCGGCTGGGCGAGGGCAAGCTGGTCGAGAGCTTTGTCAACGGCGCGCGGGATCTGCTGGGGGTGGCGCTGATCATCGGGTTGGCACGCGGGATCGTGGTGATCATGGACGCAGGCCATATCACCGACACCATCCTGCACGCGGCTGAAACCAGCGTGGCGGGTTTGTCCCGGACCGCCTTCATCCTGGTGATCTACTGGATCGAGGTTGGACTGTCGTTCTTTGTGCCCTCCACCTCGGGGCTGGCCGTGCTGTCAATGCCGATCCTTGCCCCGGTCGCAGATTTCGCTGGCGTGAAGCGTGAACTGGTCGTGACCGCCTTTGCCACCGCCAGCGGCATGGTCAACCTGATCACCCCAACATCGGCGGTTGTGATGGGGGGGCTCGCCATTGGCCGGGTGCCCTATGAACGCTGGCTGCGCTTTGTCTGGCCGCTCCTCGTGATTCTGACCTTTATCGTCATGGCAGCGCTTGCCCTGGCCACCGCGCTTGGAGGCAGCCCCACATGACCCTCACTTATGGCGTTCATTCCGAGGCGGGCGTGTTGCGCCGCGTCATGGTTCACCGACCCGGATCGGAAATGGCGCGGCTGACCCCAGCAAACGCGGAAAGCTTGCTTTTTGACGATGTGCTCTGGGTCAAGCAGGCCCGCATCGACCACATGGCTTTCGTCGATGTGCTTCGCGAACGCGGCGTCGATGTGGTGCTGCTGCGCGAGATGCTGGAGGTGGTTGTCTCCAACCCCAAGGCCCGTCGTTGGCTGCTTGACGCCCGGATCAACGATAATTCGGCGGGCGTGGGTCTGGCTCTCGATCTGCATGCCTGCCTGATGGATATGCCCGCCAATGCGCTGACCCATATTCTGATCGGGGGAATGAGCCGGGCCGAACTGCCCATTCCCATGGCGGGTGTCGTGGCCCCGATGCTGCGGAGCGAGGATTTTCTGCTGCCCCCGATGCCCAACACGATCTTCACCCGTGACTCGTCGTGCTGGATCTACGGCGGTGTGACGTTGAACCCGATGTTCTGGCCTGCAAGACGGCTGGAAACGCTCAACCTTGCCGCAATTTACAAGTTTCACCCCGATTTCAAGGATGCCGGTTTCCCGATCTGGTTCGGCGATCCGATGGTGGATCACGGACTGGCCACGCTGGAAGGCGGCGATGTGATGCCCATCGGCAATGCAACCGTCCTGATCGGCATGGGTGAACGGACTACGCCGCAGGCGGTGGGCCAGGTGGCGCGCGCTCTGTTCGCGGGTGGCGGGGCGGAACGGGTGATCGCCTGCCAGTTTCCGCGCGCCCGTTCGTCGATGCACCTCGATACCGTCTTCACCTTTTGCGACCGCGATCTGGTGACGGTCTTTGCCGAGGTTGCCGACGCGATTCAGACCTACTCTTTGCGGCCCAGCGACAAGGGTGGGGTCACAGTTACCACCGATGCCGCCCCCTTCCTGGAGGTGGTGGCCGGAGCGCTTGGCATCAGGAAACTGCGCACCGTGCCGACAGGCGGCGATGCTTACGAAAGCCAGCGCGAACAATGGGATGACGCCAACAATCTGCTGTGCATCAGCCCCGGCGTCGTGGTCGGCTACGAACGCAACGAACATTCCAACACGCTCCTGCGCAAGGCGGGGGTCGAGGTCATCACCATTTCCGGCGCCGAACTGGGGCGCGGGCGCGGTGGGTCGCATTGCATGTCCTGCCCGCTGATCCGCGACGCGCTCTGACGCGCCCTTTGAAAGGACGAACCCATGCCGCAAAACCTGCACGGTCGCAGTTTTCTGAAATTGCTCGACTTTTCGCCCGACGAGTTACGCTTTCTGCTCCGCCTTGGGGCCAGCCTGAAAGAAGCCAAAGCGACGGGCACCGAAAAGCAACTGTTGAAGGGCAAGAACATCGCCCTGATCTTTGAAAAGGACAGCACCCGCACCCGCAGCGCCTTTGAGGTCGCAGCCTTCGATCAGGGCGCGCATGTCACCTATCTTGGCCCTTCGGGCAGCCATATCGGCACCAAGGAGACCATGAAGGACACCGCCCGCGTCCTGGGGCGGTTCTACGATGCAATCGAATATCGAGGCTTTGGTCAGGCCGATGCAGAAATTCTGGCCCAGTTCGCCGGGGTGCCGGTCTACAACGGACTGACGGACGAATTTCATCCGACACAGATCCTGGCCGATCTGATGACCATGCGCGAATACACCCACAAGCATCTGTCGGACATCGCGTTCTGTTTCGTTGGCGATACCGGCAGCAACATGGGAACCTCCCTGATGGTGGGCGCTGCCTTGATCGGGATGGATATCCGGCTCTGCGGCCCGCAAAGCCTGTGGCCCGACGCAGCACTGGTGGATCAATGCCGCAAGCTGGCGGAAACCAGCGGCGCCCGCATCACCCAGACCGAAAAGCTGGCCGAGGGGATGGAGGGCTGTGATTTCATCTATACCGACGTCTGGGTGTCGATGGGCGAGCCGGAAGAGGTCTGGGCCGAGCGGATTGCTCTGCTTTCGCCCTACACCGTCACGCAGAAGGTCATGGACCTGACCGGCAACCCGCACACCAAATTCCTGCATTGCCTGCCCGCCTTCCACAACCGCGACACCAAGACCGGTGAAAAGATATTTCAGACCTATGGCATCGACTGCATGGAGGTGACGGACGAGGTGTTCGAATCCCCCGCATCAGTTGTTTTCGATCAGGCGGAGAACCGGCTGCATTCGATCAAGGCGGTGCTCGTCGCCACGATAGGTGCCGCGTGATGCGCATCGTTGTGGCCTTGGGCGGCAATGCCCTTCTGAAACGCGGCGAGCCGATGACGGCCGAGGCACAGCACACCAACGTGCGCATCGCCGCTGTGGCACTGGCCGATCTTGCTCTCGATCATCAGATCATCGTGGCGCATGGCAACGGCCCGCAAGTGGGGCTGATGGCGTTGCAGGCTGCGAGCTTTGCCCCGGAAAACCCGTGGCCTCTGGATATTCTCGGAGCCGAGACGGAAGGCATGATCGGCTATCTGATCGAGCAGGAACTGATGAATGCGCTGCCCAAGGGCACCGATTGCGCCACGCTGCTGACGCGGGTGGAGGTGGACCGGCGCGATCCCGCCTTTGACCAGCCCACGAAACCCATTGGCCCGGTCTATACTGCGGAAGAAGGCAAGCAGATCCGCGCAGAACACCGCTGGTCGATGGTCGAGGAATCCAATGGCGGGCTGCGCCGTGTAGTGCCATCGCCGCTTCCGGTGGCAATTCTCGGCATCCGGCCGATCCGCCTGCTGGTCGAGGCGGGGGTCTGCGTGATCTGCGCGGGCGGTGGCGGCATTCCGGTGGTGCGTGGTGCAGACGGCAATATGGAGGGCGTCGAGGCGGTGATCGACAAGGACCGCACCTCGGCCTTGCTGGCGCAGGCTTTGGACGCTGACGTGCTTTTGATGCTGACCGATGTCGAGGCGGTGTTCCGCGATTGGGGCGGGCGGGATCAGTCGACAATCGGCAGCATCACGCCGGATGCGCTGGACGCAATGACGTTTGCCACGGGTTCGATGGGCCCGAAAATCACCGCTGCCTGTGATTTCGTGCGCGCCGGTGGCACGATGGCCGGGATCGGCCGGTTGCAGGACGCGCGCAGGATCGTCGAAGGGGCTGCTGGCACGCAAGTGCGCATGGAACCATTGGCGTCCGAGAACCGTCTGCCAGGCAAAAAGAGTTCTGCCCGCCTGTCGAAACACCAACCTGAAGCAGTGCAAGGGCCTGCGTGACAGCCCAGTGTCAGACACCACCCTGCAGCGGATGTCTTCCCCGATGCCGCCGCCGGGAAACGACCCGTTCCACCCGATGCGCTTGTCTCCCTCGTCCCGTGCATCGGGTGGACGGCCCTGCAGCCGGCGCCGCGAAGCGGATGCCGGTTCTGCTGAAAAGGGATAAACAATGACCCACACCATGACCGGCAAGATCGTCCTCATCACCGGCGCGGCGGGCGCCATCGGCATGGCCACCGCTAGACTGCTGGCCGCCCGGGGCGCATTGATTGCCGCCACCGACATTGCGGGCGCGGATTTCGGGCCGCTACGTGCAGCGATCCCGGACGAGGGACGCCTGTTGATCGTGGAAGCGGATGTGACGGATCAGGCTGCGTTCGGCGCGGCTGTTGCAGCGACCGTCGAGAAATTCGGCAGCATCGACATATTCTTCAACAACGCAGGCATTGAAGGCCCGGTCGCGCCGATCCCCGATTTTCCGACCGACGGTTTCCGTTAGGTGATGGAGGTCAACGTGACCGGTATCTTCCTTGGGCTGAAACTGGTCATTCCGGTCATGGCAAAGGCCGGGCGCGGCAGCATCATCAACTCCTCCAGCGTGGCCGGGTTGACCGGATCGGCGGGCCTATGTGCTTACGTTGCCAGCAAGCATGCGGTGCTTGGCCTGACACGGGCGGCGGCGGTGGAATGGGGCGCGAAGGGCATCCGCGTGAACTGCATCAACCCCGGACCAATCGAGCCCGGATGATGGCGTCCATCGAGGAAGGCGCGAGCCCCGGTGCCGCAGCCGCCGTGCATGACGGTTTCGCGGCCACGATCCCGATGAAGCGCTATGGAGCCCCGGACGAAGTGGCGGGGGTCGTGGCGTTCCTTGCATCCGAGGATGCCGCCTATGTCAACGGTGCCGCCTATACAGTTGATGGCGGCATGACCGCCGCATGATCACATCAACAGTGGTCCATCGTGGTCGAGGTACGTCTTGTCGAAATCCGCAAGTGGCACGCGGCCGTCAAGGTCACGGATCTCGACCTGGCTCTGCTGAAACGTGACTAAACCACCCTCGCGTCGTTCGCGCAGCACCCGGTTACAGTTGTGAAATGATGAACGACACAGCACGGATCGCAGCCTCGGAAAATCACACGGTATATGGAAGTCGACGATCTGCTGCGCCCCGCCCGATAGCACTTGCGGGGAAAGCCCATCCCGACGCCAAGCTTTTCAAATGTCCAGTGTCCTCCGGATAGCCACCAATTCTTGCTGGCGCTCTGCACTGGCCGTCGGATAGTGCAAGTCCAGACTAGCGAACGTATCGAGCAAGATCTGTGACACGATCAGCCGCGCGGTCTTTTTGTGGTCCGCAGGAATCACATACCAAGGCGCCTCAAGGGTGCTGGTCGCAGAAATGCAGGCCTCGTAGGCAGTCTGGTAGTCATCCCAAAATCCGCGTTCGGTCATGTCCGAGGCGGTGAATTTCCAGTTCTTGGTCGGGTCGTCGATGCGATCAAGAAAGCGCTTGCGCTGTTCGTCTTTCGACAGATGCAGGAATATCTTGACGACGCGGGTTCCGTTCGCGTGCAGATGGCGCTCATGGTTGCTGATCGACAGATACCGCTGTTTCCAGAAGGCGTCAGCGTCAATCATTGGCTCTGCGAGCGCTTCGGCCTGCAAAAGCTCGGGGTGGACGCGGACGATCAACACCTCTTCATAATAGGACCGGTTGAATATGCCAATGCGACCGCGTTCGGGCAGGTCGCACGTGGTGCGCCACAGGAAATCGTGCTGCAATTCCGTTGCGGAAGGGTGCTGATAACTGAACACCTGGCACCCTTGCGGATTGACGCCTGACAATACATGCCGGATCGCCCCGTCCTTGCCCGCTGCATCCATCGCCTGAAAGATCAGAAGGATTGCCTGACGGTTGGCGGCGTACTGCAAGCGTTGCTGTGCGTCCAGACACTTCACATGATGCCGGAACAGCTTGCGGTAGTCGTCTTTGGATTTACAAAAGGGATCAATCCGGGTCGGACGCTTTGCGAGAGAAAAGGCGGTCCCGGGTGCGACGATGAAACTGGTACCGTTCACAACGTCACCCGCCTGAGCCGAAGGGCGTTGGAGATCACCGAGACTGACGACAGGCTCATGGCCGCCGCCGCGATCATCGGCGAGAGCAGAAGGCCGGTGGCAGGGTAGAGGAGTCCTGCCGCAATCGGCACGCCGAGGGCATTATAGGCGAATGCGAAGAACAGGTTCTGCTTGATGTTGCGCAGGGTCGCGCGAGCGAGTTTGCGCGCCCGCACGATGCCCATCAGGTCGCCGCCCAGCAGGGTAATACCTGTGCTCTCCATTGCCACATCAGCTCCAGTGCCCATGGCGATGCCAACATCGGCGGCAGCCAGCGCGGGCGCGTCGTTGACGCCATCACCTGCCATCGCGATCTTGTGGCCATCCCGGCGCAACTGGTCGATCAGTTCCTTCTTGGCCTCGGGCAGGACGCCCGCGCGCACCTCGTCAATGCCAAGCGTGCTTGCCACTGCCTGCGCTGTGCGCTCGTTGTCGCCCGTCGCCATGATCACGCGCAGCCCCAGCGCATGCAGTTCCTTGATCGCCTGCGCGGTGCTATCCTTGATCGGGTCGGCCACAGCCACGATACCGGCAAGCGCCCCGTCAACCGCGATGAACATCGCCGTCTTGCCCAGGCCGCGCAGGTTGTTGGCTTTGGCGTCGGCCGTGCCCGTGTCCAGCCCCATCTCCTGCATCATAGCCGCATTGCCAAGCGCCACCACGCGCGTGCCAACCCTGCAGCGCACGCCCTTGCCAGTGACCGCCTCGAAGTCAGCAGCTTCCTGACGGGCCACACCCTGCGCCTCGGCCCCCTCAACGATCGCTTCTGCCAGGGGGTGTTCCGACCCCCGCTCCAGCGCTGCCGCCAGTGACAGCAGGTCGGCCTCTGCCGTATCCCCAAGCGCGATAGTGTCGGTCAGTTGCGGCTTGCCCATGGTCAGGGTGCCGGTCTTGTCCACGATCAGCGTATCGACCCCTGCCATCCGCTCCAGCGCCTCGGCGTCCTTGATAAGCACCCCCGCCTGCGCGCCGCGCCCTGCTGCCGTGGTGATCGAGATCGGCGTGGCGAGACCAAGCGCACATGGGCAGGCGATGATGAGCACCGAGACAGCCGACGCAATCGCAAAAACCAGCGCGTTTTCCGGGCCAAAAATCATCCAGACGACGAAGGCGAGCACCGACACGGAAACCACCGTCGGCACGAACACCGCCGACACCTTGTCGGCCAGCCCCTGGATCGGCGCGCGGGATCGTCGAGCGTTCGACACCATAGCCACGATCTGTGCGAGGACGGTATCTGCACCAACCTTGCCCGCCTCGATCACAAGGCTGCCGTTCTTGTTGATCGTGGCCCCGGTGACCGCATCACCCGGACCCTTCTCCACCGGCATCGACTCGCCGGTCAGCATGCTTTCGTCCAAACTGGATCGCCCCTCGATCACGACACCGTCCACCGGCACCGCATCGCCGGGGCGCAGGCGCAGCCGGTCGCCCTCCATGATGTTTTCCAGCGGCGCGTCGTATTCGGACCCATCGGGCAGGATACGCCGCGCCGTCTTGGGCGCGAGATCCAGAAGCGCGCGGATCGCATCCCCGGTGCGTTCCCGCGCCCGCAGTTCCAGCACCTGGCCGAAGAAGACCAAGGCCACGATCACCACCGAAGCCTCGAAATAGGTGCCAACGCCGTGGCCCATCTGGTATGCCTCGGGGAACAGGTCGGGCAGGAACACCGCGAAGAGCGAATAGATGTAGGCCGCCGCCACCCCAAGGCTGATCAGCGTCCACATGTTCGGGCTGCGGTTCACCACAGAATTCCAGCCGCGCCTAAAGAACGGCATCGCGGCCCAAAGAACCACCGGCGTAGCCAGCGCAAACTCCAGATAGCCCGCGACTTGATGCCCGATCCAGTCGCGCACCGGCAGGCCAACCATCGGCCCCATGGTCAGGACGATCAACGGCACCGCGGTCGCAACCGATATCCACATCCGGCGCGTAAAGTCGGTCAACTCGTCGCTTGGCTCGTCGGTGGGCACCATCGGTTCCAGCGCCATGCCGCAGATCGGGCAGGCCCCCGGCGCATCGCGGATGATTTCGGGGTGCATCGGACAGGTATATTGGACGTTGGCAGGGGCCGCCTTCTTGCGCCCAGCGGCGCGGCCCGAGGCAAAGTACCAAGGATCAGCCTTGAACTTCGTTTGGCATTTCTCAGAGCAGAAATGGAAGGACTTGTCGTCGAAATTCTCGGTCCGGGTGTCAGGCTTGAGGGTAACCGTCATGCCGCAGACAGGGTCAATGGCCGTCGAGCCTGTCCCGGTTGCTGACCCCGCTTCGTCCTCAGACATGGCATGGCCTACATGAGCGTGGCCGTCGTGCGGAACGGTCATGGGCATGGCGTTTTCCTTTCGCGGTCGATGCCGCATTGTTGCCGATGCAGGAGCCTCCCGTATCAGAATGCTGCTTTTCAGTGCTTGAAGGCGCGGCACGGATTGTCGCCGAACGTTTGATCAGATCTCTGCGACGGCCTTGGACAAAAGGTCGCGCACCTGACCCGCGACGCCGTGCAATGCGGCATTGTCGATGGCCTGCATCGAAGCGACCGGGTCGATCGCGCTGACCTCAACCCCACCCGGTACCTCGCGCAGGATCACGTTGCAGGGCAGCATCGCGCCCACGCGCGGCTCCATGCCGATAGCTTCCAGCGCCATCTTCGGGTTGCAGGCGCCAAGGATGCGATAGGCCGGGATATCGACGTCCAGCTTCTTCTTCATCGTCGCCTTGACGTCGATTTCCGTCAGAACGCCAAAACCATGTGCGGCCAGCGCAGCACGGGTGCGCGCGTCGACGGCGTCAAAGTCCTCAGTCTCAATGAGCCTGTTGAACGAGTAAGTCACTGAACTCTCCATTCTTACGAACCGGCGGCCTCAGAGATCAATGGCCGGTCCTCTGTTTCAGACCGCATAACGCAGGATGGCTGCAACGGGTGCACCATCGGGCATGTCCGCACGGCGCACAGCCAGAACCGTGCCACCCGCAAGGATTGTCCGGCCCGCGATTTCATCGATCACGCCATAGCTGGTCGTACCAACTTCCGTTGCCAGACTGACCGAACCGTTGGTTTCATCCACCGTTCCGGGCACCACCTCGTCGATATCGACAAGCAACAGCTCTACCGCGCCGAGAGTGGCGACGCGCGCCACGGCCCGAAGATCGGTGATCGCGCGCTGTTGCCCGACCCGTTCGTGAAAGAGCGCGGTCGCAGCCTCGATCCGTGCTGCGTGATACCCGTCCAGAACCGCGCGAGTCGCGCGCGCCAGATCGGGTTCGGTCATGCGGTCCGGGCTTGCGGAAATTCCTTCGGCCAACAAGGCCGGATAGCTGTTGATCGACCGATAGATCGGGCCTAGCGGCTCGGTCGCGGCAAGGACAAGCGGCGTCTCGCGCCCCGCCAGAAACGGGCGCAGGGCTGTATCCACCTTGCGTGCGTATTTGAGTAGAAGGCTTTTCTGGCCCTCGGCGTTGGCCTGTCTGGTGCCCTGAGTGAGGTTGTTGATCGATGCGCGGCCCGTAGCATCCGCGGCACTGTCCGGCAGGTTGGCCACCCGCACCTCGGCCGGTGGCAGATCGGCGAACACTTCTACCAGACGTGCATCGTTTTCAGACAGGGCCAGCACGAAGGCATGCTGCGGTAGCGCCATGCTACGCAAAAGCGGCTTGAGGAAAAACCGGTCCGACACCTCGACCGTTTCGGTGACGCTGGTCGCCAGCCGAAACGTTCGCAAGGTATCCGGGGTGGCAAGAACCGCAAGGCTGTGCGCTTGAAGTCGCCAGAAATCATCATCCTCGGCCAGTGTATTTAGCGCATCTTCCAGTGCCGCACGACGCGGCTTGTCGAAACCGGTGGCGTCAAGTTGCGTCAGTGCCGTCCGGGTCAAGTTGCCAAACAAAATGCGACTGGCCGTGACATGCTGGGTCTGCGGGGTCGTTGGAAGATAGATCGACACGCAGGCATCGGCGCGGGTTTGGATCAGTGCCCTGATCTCGGGCTGGGTGGGGACGTCAACATAAAGCATGGATAATCCTTTTCGGAAACGGGCCGGGTCATCTCACGGATGCTGGTCGTGCCAAGGGTCCGTCCAGCCGTTCGTTCCGATGACTGGTTCCGGGTGGTAGCAACAGCAATGCAGGGCCTGATGGGGTCACACAATCTGCGAAGCGGAACCCTGTTCTTGGAACCAGATTGTCGGACCGGCCCGACGTTGACTGTGTGGCGGAGGGGTTCTCCTCCACCGCGCCGCATCGGAAACCGTTTGGTCATTGGTCTTTTTTGTCCGACGCAATGGGCGAATCCTTGGCAACCTCGGTTTTCTTCTCAGATGCGTTTGCTCTGCGCGACTCTGGCCCACTCCACCGCGGAATTGTCAGCTTGTTGTCTAACCTCCGTCCGGGGAGCCGTCGGTCGCCGGGCGTGTCGAACGCATCTTCGCCAAGGCCAAGGCCCGCGCCGGCATGGGTATCGCCGGACGATCCCCCCAAATCAAAGCCGGGTCTGTCGGTCTTAAGTCCATGCTCACCTGCGACATTGGGTGTGTCTTCTTCCGGTTTAGGTGAGGCGGCCATTCCGACACCATCGCTCGCTTTCGGTTTCGCATAAGAAGATGATGGCTTTTCTCTGTTCGTCATGTCGTTTTCCTTCGCATTTCCGTTTGCTTCCGGCCTCGTACGGCACCAGTCAGCGATGCGCCAAACGGTTGGGTCAGAGAACTCGGGGACCAGAACCGCGGCTGCTAATCGCAGTCTCGAGAACCGCCAGGTTTCTGACCGCGAGAAGCGGCGCATCTGCGACATTACCTTGGAATTCTACGCCAAGGGTTCATCCCCTTTGCTGATCGAGATCAGGTCAGCGCCCTCGAAACGCGGCAAGGCGCATGTGCGCCTCATTCGCTGCGGCACCGGCTGATGCGCGATACACCGCAGCCTCGCTTGTCTGTTGCGGGGGTCGACATCGAGCTCGAGCACCGGCCGGTGGTGCGCGATGGCGAACCGGTGAAGCTCAGCCCCCGCGAGTATGACCTGCTTGCGCAACTGGCTACGGCGCTAGGCAAGGTACTGACCCATCGGCAGTTGCTGACCGCCGTTTGGGGACCCGCACATGTACACGACGTCCAGTATCTGAGGGTGTTCGTCGGCCAGCTCCGCCAGAAGCTCGAACGCGACTCCAGCGAGCCGAAGTTGATCTTAACGGAGGCAGGGGTCGGATGCCGTTTTCGGAGTGCTTGACGAAGATCGCCAAGGACTGGTTGTTTTGCTTGTCGAAACGGACCGGTGACGGTACTTTTTCAGTGCGTCTGCGGGTGCGGCCCGGTCACAAGAATCGGCTTCAAGGTCGGAATAGGCGTCGATAGATGCCGGAACCGCGAAAAAAATTTCACGCAGATTTCATCAATGATTTCAATATTCTGACCAAATGACGGGCCCTGAGCCGGCCTGTAGCGCCGAAAAGCAGCAATAGTACGAATAAAATCAGATGCTTAGGAGATATCTGAACAATCGAGTGGGAGTGACGGGGAGTACTGTAGCGTAGAAGAGGATAGCGCAGCGTACGAGAGGCAGCAGTGTTCCGCCGATAGTAGTCGATAGTCTCCCCACTCTCGACAAGCGATGCGCGCTCGGCTCGATCTCGAACTTTG
>JBBSBE010000093.1:0-15793 GCA_038251625.1 Rhodobacterales bacterium | reverse complement strand
GGATGGCTACGCGACCGAGATCGGTCCGAACGGAGGCGGCCTCTCCGCTGGCCAGCGACAGCGGATCGGGCTTGCCCGGGCGCTTTATGGCGATCCATTCCTCGTGGTGCTGGACGAGCCCAACTCTAACCTCGACGCCCAAGGTGAGGCCGCACTTGGGGAGGCGCTGCTTGGCGTCCGACAGCGCGGCGGAATTGTGATCGTTGTGGCACACCGTCCAAGCGCGCTCTCGTCGGTCGATCTGGTCGGAGTCATCCAGAATGGAAAGCTCGCCGCGTTTGGGCCGAAGTCCGAGATCCTGAAGGGAGCTTCGCCTGCCCAAGGCCGCGACGCAGCGCCAGTGCAGGAACCGAAAGTCGTTGAAGTAGGGGAGCTGTTCGTTGGAAGAAGAAGCTAGACTCGGGATCCCTGACGACGAACGCGCCGCGGCGCCGCAAAAACGGTTCGCTTTGGGCGAAAGGCAGGTCCGGATGATCTCTCGCCTGCTCGGGCCGCTGACGTTGCTTGCCTGGGGCGCCCTCGCCAGCAAGGTGGTCGCCGGGGAATTGCAGGACCGGTCGCAACACACGGACAAGGACGATCCTGCCCGTCCCGCAAAGGCCGAAGCGCGCGGCCCGTCGAATGAAACCTCTTTGCAGACCCATCACGACGCGCCTGCGCCGCATCACGCCCCCGCGCAGGTGGTGCCGTTGCACGACCTGCGCGCCTGGCGCAGCCCCGATGTGGCGTCGGTCGATCTGGCCGAATATGCGCCACGTCGCGGCGACACGCCGGTGGATTACCAAGCGATGCGTCATCATCCTGACGCCGCCGTGCCAGCGGGGCAAAGCCCGACGATCTCGGCACCGGTGAACGACGCACCCTTCGTGTTCAGCCCCACGTCGCCACAGCCAGAGGAGGCTCCGGTCGAGGCCCGGCCTGGTGAGCCGCCACCAAAGACGCCTGTCGCCACCAACGCCAGACCGAAGGTGGCGGGGCCTGTCGTCCTTGGGCGCGGCTTCCGCAACGAAGCGATGCTGATTACGGCAGCCATCCTTCTTGCCGGAGCCTCCGATGCGGATGGCGACACGCTCAACATTTCCGATCTGTCCTGCCAGGGTGGCACCTTCACCTCTTACGGCGCGGGTGTCTGGCTGTTCACGCCGGATCAGGACCTAACCGGACCCATTGAGATCCTTTACTCCATCTCGGACGGAACAGATCACGTCGCACAGACCGCTCGGCTCGATCTCGTGGTGCCGCCGGGGCAGCAGATCGAAGGCACATCGGGGGATGATGTCCTGGTCGGGACACCTCTTGCAGATGTGATCAGCGGCAGTGACGGTGAAGACCTCATCTATGCCCGCGAAGGTGCCGACGTCGTTGACGGCGGCGGCGGCAACGACCGCATCATCGGCGGCAGCGGAAATGACATCCTGCACGGCGGCGAGGGCAATGACCTTATCTTCGGTGGCGCCGGTGACGACAACATCTTCGGCGATGGGGGTGACGATGCCATCGACGCAGGGGACGGCAACGACTTTGCGGACGGCGGCGACGGCAACGACACCATCGACGGAGGCGCCGGGAACGACCTCATCCTCGGGGGCGCCGGTGATGACGACCTCACAGGTGGCGACGGCAACGATGTCGTCTTCGGCGGAGCAGGCAACGACGTCCTCAGGGGCGGCGACGGTGCGGACGTAATCGATCCGGGTACCGGCCGTGACAGCGTGGATGCCGGTGCGGGGGATGACCGGATCGTCGTCGTCGTCCTCGACGAGAACGATCATTTTGACGGAGGGGCAGGCAGCGACACGATCGACCTGTCCGCCATCCATGACGCGATTGTTGTCAATCTCGCGGCAGGCTCGATCCGTGCTGCCGGCAACGACGCAAGCGTGAGCATGATCGCAGCGATCGAGAACGTCATCGCCGGTGGAGGCGATGATACGATCATCGCAGACGCATCGGTGAACGTGCTGGTCGGCGGGGAGGGGGACGACCGTTTCGTCTTTCCGGACATCGAATCTCTGCAGAATGGCGGCTTCGGCAATGACATCGTCGGCGATTTCCAGGCCGGTGACCGCATCGACCTCTCGCAGATCAGCGAAAGGATGAATGACTACGCCGCCATCAAGCTTTTCTTCGCGGGATATGGCTCTGACGGGCCGCTGCTGGGTGCGGTCTGGTATGTCTTCGACGACAGCGAGGACAACGGCCGGACGATCATCACCGGCCACGTGGCGCTGTCGGATGAACAGCAAGACGAGGATTTCTCGATCAGCCTTCTTGGCCATCAATCCGTCACCAATGCGAATTTTGTGTTCGAATATCACGCGCTCATCGCTTCGGTCTGAGCCTGACCCTGTGGAGTATCTGCCATGACTGCCGTTCCTCTTCCGAATACCGACGGGCAACCCGCCCCAAGCGGCTTCCCCATCGCGACACGGGCCATTGCCTCCGTCGCTTTGGCCCTCGCGCTGGTCGTCGGCTGTGGAGGGTGGGCGATGAACGCCAAGCTGTCGGGTGCCGTCATTGCCCCGGGCCGTGTGGTGGTGAAGGCGCAACTCAAGAAGGTCCAGCATCCCGAGGGCGGCATCATAGGTGCAATCTTCGTCGACAACGGCGACAGAGTTGCGGCCGGCGAAGTGCTGCTTCGGCTTGACGCGACGCAGAAGGAAGCGGAACTCAGCGTCATGGAGGGCCAGCAACGCCAGTTGATTGGCCGTCATGCCAGGCTCGAAGCACTGCGCGGCGATGCCGAAGAAATCGTCTTCCCCGCCGCGTTCGAGACCGACCCCGAGACTGCCGGGATTGCCGCGGGCGAGCGTCGGCTTTTCGACCAAGTCCTGCGGATGCAGGAACTTCAGACCAGCCAGATGCTGTCGCAGATCGACCAGTATGGCGAGCAGGTCGCGGGTCTGGAGGCGCAGCGCACGGCAAATGCGGGCGAGCACCGGATTGTCGAGGCTGCGCTCACGCGGATGCAGACGCTCGTTCAAAACGGTCTTGTCGAGTCTGCCCGCATCGAAGCGGTAGAACGGGAAATGGTCAAGACCGACGGCGTCGGCGCCGAGGTCGTCGCGAACGTCGCTCGCGTCAAAGGCCAGATCGGCGAGGTGCGTCTGCATATCCTCGAAACCGAAAACAAGACCAGGTCCGACGCCGAGACCGAACTGCGCGACGTTGAGGCGCGGCTGGACGAACTGGCGCAGCGCATACTCGCTGCCCGCGACAAGCTCTCGCGCACCGAGATCCGCGCACCGATCTCGGGCACCGTCAACGATCTAACCGTGCACACTGTCAATGGCGTGATCTCGGCCGGCGAAACCGTCATGTCGATTGTTCCGGCGGGTGAAATGACGGTCGAGGTCCGTGTTCCGCCAACCGACATCGACCAGATCACAGCCGGTCAGGACGCCAAGCTGCGGTTCTCGGCGTTCAACCAGCGCACGACGCCGGAACTGCCCGGCTCGGTCTCGGTGGTTGCTGCCGCCGCGACGACCGACCCCGCTACCGGTGCGCCCTATTTTAGCGTCGTCGTAAGTCTCGATGACGCAGCGAAGCTTGGCAGCCACGAACTGGTTCCCGGAATGCCCGTCGAGGTGTTCTTCCAGACCGGTGAGCGTACGGTGCTGTCCTATCTCGCCAAGCCATTTTCCGACCAGATCGAGCGCGCCTTCCGCGAGGAGTAGCGTTTCCGCCATCAGGCGGTGCGGTTCTGAGGGCACAGGGTTGGCCCCCCCGGATACGGCGCGCGCGGATCGCTTCGGTTCGTGCACCACCAACATCACCCGATTGTCGCGGCAGCGTCACGAAAGTTTTGTGCTCATCCGGCTATGCCTGCACACGTGTGCAGCCCGCATGCCAACCCGAATCCGATGGAGAGTCCGATGACGCCTTCCCTTCGTGCCAGACCTGCCGTTGCCGCCGTTCTGGCGTGCCTGCTTGCCAGTCCGTTGGCCGCCGAAGATCTGAAAATCGCGGTCTGGGCCGGGGGTTCGGGCGAAGCCGATACATACCGCATCGACGCCATCACCATGGCCGCGGACATCCTGTCGCGCGAGGCGGCGATCAGGGGCGAGGTGCTGAACATCACGGTCGACGGCAAATACGACTTTGGTGGCTGGGACGACTTCAAGCAGGCCGTTACCCTTAGTGCTGAAGCCGGAAACCCCCCAAACATCGTGGTCACCAGCCACCTCGACATCGCGCCGTGGAGCAAGGCCGGTTACGTCGTACCGGTCGAGGATTACCTCGACCTCGACGCGTGGCCGCTGAACAATGTTTATCCGAACCTGATGCAGATCGCCGCTTATGAAGGCACCCAGTGGGGCATCCCGCAAGACAGCGAAAGCCGGCCGTTCTTCTTCTGGAAGGACACGATGAAAAAGCTGGGCTACAGCGACGCAGACCTTGATGCCCTGCCCACCAAGATTGCCGCCAGGGAATACACGCTGCAGGACATGCTTGCAGATGCCAAGAAGGCCACCGAGATGGGGCTGGTCGAACCCGGCTACGGCTTTTATCCGCGGGTGTCGAACGGGCCTGACTATGCCCAGTTCTACCAGTCCTTCGGCGGCGTGCTGGAAGACCCCGAGACCGGCAAGATGGTTCTGGACAAGGCCGCGATGACCGCTTTCTACCAGTTCTTCGTCGATGCCGTCGCCACCGGGGTGACCCGCAAGAACCACATCGGCACCGATTGGGACCAGTGGTACTCCGAAGTGGCAACCGGCAAGGCGATGTTCTGGCACGGTGGCACTTGGCATTACGCCCGCTACACCGGCAAGGAAGCCAACGCCGACTTCTTCGGCACCATCGGCTTTTCGCTGATCCCCGCCGGCACGCCAAACGGTCGAGCCAACACGATCACCCATCCGCTTGTCTATCTGGTGACCAAGCAGGCCGACGCGCGTCTGCAAGAAGTGTCGGCGCAACTGATCGCAATTGCCACCGAACCGCGGATCAATTCGCTGCACGCGATAAAGTCGGCCCATCTTGCGGTGGCCGAAGCACAGGCCGGGGTCGACCTTTACGCCGGTGACCGTTGGGCGTCCGAGGCGACGAAGGTGCTGTTGCCCTTCGCCAATGCCCAGCCGAACAACCTCGACTACGGAACCTATTCCGAAGCGATGTGGAAAGGCCTCGAATCCGCTTGGACCGGCGTGCAGACCCCGGAGGCCGCCGTTGACGAGCTTGAAGCGACGCTGACCGCAACGATGGGCGACCGGCTGATCGTACGCTGACGCAAAGCGGGGCGGCGGGGCGACCCGCCGTCCGTGCCCGTCCCAGGAGGTCCCATGGCGCGTCGCATTCCCCTGCTTGGCCCGCTACTGCTGGCCCCGTCATTGGCGGTGGTCATCCTGTTCTTTCTGTTGCCGGTTGCGCTGACGGTTGTATTTTCCTTTACGAACATGAGTACCTCGACCGGCATTCTGGGTGGGGCCTACCGTCTGACCACCAGTGACCTGCCGCATCTGGCGGAAAAGGGGGTCACTCCACCAACGATCGACGTGTTGGCCGGAGGCTACGTGATCAGCGAGCCGGCATTGGCGCGGTTCGCCGAAACCCATGGCGCGCGCCGGGCAGCGGTGCTGCGCCAGGATCACCTTGGCGCCCGCTTCGACCAGCGGCGCGACGTGGAGCGGCTGCTGAAGGAACTGCGCCCCGATCCGATCCGGTCCGTGGCCGACCGCAAGGCGGCGGCAGAGATCTTCTCTGCCTCGATCCTTGATGCCCGCTATTCTGATGCGACAGCTTTTGCTGATGCCTTGGCCGGGATGGGGGTGCCAGAGGCCGACATTGCGCCACTGACCCGCGCGGCCTATACCGGATGGACCTTCACCACCGCCAATTTCGAACTGCTGGCCCGCCTGCCCGCAACGCTGCGTTATGCGGCCAACACCGCCTTTTATGTGGTCTGCACGCTGGGCTTCAACATCGGCTTTGGGCTTTTCCTCGCGATCTCTACCTTCTACCTTCCCGACCGGGTGGCACAGACCTTTCGCACGCTTTGGTTCCTGCCGCGCATCCTGCCTCCGGTCCTTTATGTGCTGATGTGGCAGTGGTTAACGTGGGATCACGGCTTCCTGTCGCAGGTCTTTGCCCCCTTCGGCGTCGCCCCCCGCAACTGGATGATGGACAGCGCAGGCCACGCCTGGACGATGGTGGTGCTGATCAACGGCTGCGTGGGCGCATCGCTGGGGATGATCCTCTTTTCCTCGGCCATCCGCACCATTCCGGCCCAACTGTTCCACGCCGCCGCCGTCGATGGCGCGAACCGCTGGTTGCAGGTGCGCCATATCATCCTGCCGCAACTGCGCTGGCCAATCCTTTTCATGACCAGTTATCAGACCCTGTCGCTTCTGACCTCGTTCGAGTACATCCTTCTGGCCACCGATGGCGGGCCAGGCCGCACGACCGAGGTCTGGTCGCTGGCGGCCTATCACACGGCGCTGAACAACTACGGCGGCAACCTCGAATACGGGCTCGGGGCGGCCTATGCGCTGGTCCTTGTCATCATCGGTATTGCCCTCAGCCTGATCTACATGCGGTTCTTCAATTTCGCCGATCTGGTGGCGAAACCGAGGATCGAGCAATGAAGGCCCGCAACACCCCGCTGATCCTCGCCCTTGCCGCAGTATCGGCGCCGCTGGCGATCATGTATGTCTTCCAGATCGTCGACAGCTTTACCCGCAGCACCCCCGGAACGCTCTGGCCCTCGGCCATTGACCTGTCGAACTGGCGCTTTCTGTGGGAAACTGTCGACAACGGCCGCCCCGGCATCTGGCGGGTGACGGCGAACACCTTTGTCTTTGCCGCCAGCACCTCGGCGCTTGTCACGGTGCTGTCGATGACATCGGCCTACGCCCTCAGCCGGCTGAACTTTCCTGCGCGACGGTTGTTCCTTGGCGGGCTGATCGTGCTGCACGCCTTTCCGACCGTGACGCTGATCATCTCGATTTTCATCATCCTGCAGTACCTCGGGCTTTACGACAGCCTTGCCGGGGTCATCGTCGTGAAGGCCGCGCTCGAATTGCCCTTCGGCGTCTGGATCATGAAGGGGTTCTACGACGCCGTCCCGTGGGAGATAGAGATGGCCGGCGTGCAGGACGGCGCAAGCAGGCTGATGGTCTGGTGGCATCTGGTGCTGCCACTTGTGCAGCCCGGCATGTCAGCGCTGATCCTGATCTCGTTTCTGTCGGGCTGGTCGGAATTCGTGCTGCCGCTGGTGCTGGCGCCCGGAAATTCGGCGCAGGTTCTGGCGACCTACATGAACGCCGTGATCGCCAGCGACATCAACCAGGACTACGGCCTCTACAAGGCAATCGGCATGTTCTACGCCCTTCCGGTGATCGCGATCTACCTGCTGTTCCAGAACCGGCTGATGAACATCTACGGCGGCGGGACCAAGGGCTGATGGACCTAGTCTTGTCCGGATTTACCAAGCGGTTCGGATCGTCCACGGTGATTGACCGGCTGGACCTGACTGTCGCTTCGGGTGAGATGCTGGCGCTTCTTGGCCCGTCTGGCTGCGGCAAGACCACGACGCTGCTGGCGATCTGCGGCATCCACCAGATGGACGGCGGCACGCTTTTCCTTGGCGACCGCGATGTCACGGCACTGCCGCCACAACAGCGCCCGGTGGGCGTCGTATTCCAGAACTACGCGCTTTACCCGCACATGACGGCTGGCGAAAACATCGCGTTTCCGCTGAAGGTGCAGCGCCATGATCGTCCCATGATCGCCCGAAAGGTGGCCGAGATCGCCGATCTGATGCAGATCGGTGGCCTGCTGAACCGCCGCCCGGCGGAACTGTCGGGCGGCCAGCAACAGCGCGTGGCATTGGCGCGCGCCATCGTTCGCAAACCCGATATCCTGCTGCTGGACGAACCGCTTGCAAATCTTGACGCCCGCCTGCGTCTGGAGATGCGCAGCGAAATCCGCCGCATCCAGCGCGAGACGGGCCTGACTGCCGTCCTTGTGACGCATGACCAGGTCGAGGCGATGTCGATGTGCGACCGCATCGCGCTGATGCGCGACGGGCGGATCGTGCAGACCGGCACGCCCACCGTCCTTTACGAACGCCCTGCCAGCCGCTTTGTCGCGGGTTTCCTTGGCAATCCGCCGATTTCGTTCGTCGATGCCGTCGCGGGTGCGCGTCTGGTCCTTGGCGGTCCGAATAGCCTGACGCGCCCCTCAGGCCTTGTTCATCAGGGGCCGCTGGTGCTGGGTATCCGGCCGGAACATCTCGGCCCGCAATACGGCACCGGCTTGCGCGGGCGCATCACCTTTGTCGAGCCTCAGGGCCGCGAGGATCTGTTCGACGTCACGCTAACTGGCGGCGAACGCGTCCGCGCTATCCTGCCCGCTGGCAGCGGCCACGCCTTGGGCCAGCATATCGACTGGGGCGTCGCCACCGACCGCATCCTGACCTTCCTCCCCGACGGAGAGCGCCTGTGACCGACTGGACCTTGCCCCCACGCCCCTACGCCATCGCCCATCGTGGCGCATCGGCCTATGCCTTCGACAACACGATCCACGCTTTCCGGCTGGCGGCAGAGCTTGGTGCCGATATGTGGGAGGTGGATATCCGACTGTCGCGCGACGGGCACGTGATCGTTCACCACGATGACAACCTTGCCGATGGCACCCCGATATCAACCCTCGACTACGCCGATATTCTGGCTCGGACCACCGCGCTTGACCGGCCCTGTCCGCTCTTGGAATCGGTGATCAGCCTTGCCGCCGAACTCGGCGCCGGGATCTATGCCGATATCAAGGATATAGCGGCAACTCTGCCGGCGCTTGACGCGCTTCGTCGCCATGGCATCGAAAAGGCAATCCTGGGCGCCTTCGACCCTGCCGTCGACCGGATACTGGCCGAGGCGGGCTGTGCCTATCCACGCTCGATCCTTGTGCCGCTCGGGGCTGATCCCTTCGACTATGCCAAGGGTGCGGATGTCATCCACCTTTGCTGGGAAGACATGCCCCGCCCACAGGATACGCTGACCACCGAGCTTTTCGACAGGGCCTTCGCCAACAGCCAGCGTATCGCGATATGGCATGAGGAAGATCCGGTCCGCATGGCCGCCATCCGTACCCGACCGGTGATCGGAATCTGTTCGGACCGTCCGGAACTCGTGAACCCGTTTACCCCGCCCGACGGCTGGCCGATGGGCATCGTCTGCCATCGCGGCGCGAACCGGATCGCGCCCGAAAACACCCTGCCTGCAGTGGAATGCGCCTTTGCCGCAGGGTTCTCGTATGTCGAGATTGATCTGCACAGCGCTTCTGACGGCGGCCTTGTGGTGCTGCACGATGCAACGCTGGACAGGACGACGGACGGCGCTGGCCGCGTCTCCGACCAGACAACCGCCGAATTGCGCAAGCTGGATGCGGGCGGCTGGAAGCATCCGTTCTTCGCCGGCACCCCGCTGCCGCTTTTGGCCGAGGTGCTGGCGCTGGCGCAGAAATATCAAGGTTCGCTGTACCTTGAACTGAAGACAGCCGATCCGGCAGCGGTCTGGGCGGTGGTTCAGGCCGCGTCGATGCAGGATCGTGTGTTCTTGTGGTCATTCGACCGGACGCGGCTGGCGGCCTTGCGCGCGCTGGCGCCCGGCGCTGCACTCATGGCGCGACGGCAGGATTACCCAAGCCTCGATGCGGCCCTGGGTGATCTCGGCCCGGCCATCATTGAATACACGCCGGACGAGGACCTGACCGAGTTTGCCACCTTGCGCGCGCGTGGCCTGCGCCCGATGATCGCCTACATGGGCAGCGATGATCGGGTTTTTGACCGGATCATCGCTGCCCGCCCCGATCTGGTGAACCTTGACCAGCCCTTTGCCTTTTGCCGCCGCCTGTCACATTGAACGGAATGACCGACCAGAAATCCCGTATCCCGACCTCGTTCGACGTGGCCCGTCTGGCTGGAGTGTCGCGGTCAGCGGTGTCGCGCGCTTTCACCGATGGCGCGCAGATCGCCGAAGAGACGCGGGCGAAAATCCACCTTGCCGCCGATCAACTTGGTTACCGCGTCAACGCCTTTGCCCGGGGCCTGCAATCGGCGCGGTCCGATCTGGTGGGGCTGGTGGCCTCGCGGCTCGACACGCCGATCCGGTCGCGCCAGATCAAGCTTTTGTCGCAGGGCCTTTTGCAACTGGGCTTCCGCCCGATGCTCGTGACCGCCGAAACAGGGGCCGAGATGCCAGCGCTGCTGCGGTCGGTGCTATCCTACAACGTGGCAGGAATGATCGTGACCTCGGACAGCCCGCCGCCCGAGATCACCGCCGAATGCGCCCGGCGCGAAGTGCCGGTCGTGCTGATTAACCGCGACCGTGACCTGACCTGGGGCGACCGGGTGCAGATCGACCCCGAGGCTGGTGGTCGGCTGGTCCACGCGATGCTCCACGCGGCAGGCGCGCGGCGCTTTGCCTGCGTCCGCCCCGCGCGCGAGACGTTTTCGGTTACTGGTCGCACCGCGGCCTTCGCCGCCGCCGCCGGGCCTGACTGTCTGATCCTGCGCGCCGAAAACCAGTCCTACGCCGCCACCCGCGACGTGATCGGCCAGGTACTGACGGCAGGCGGCATCGATGGTCTTTTCTGTGCCACCGACCTGATGGCGCTTGGCGGGCTCGACGGATTGCGGTTCGACCATCACCGTGCCGTGCCGGACGACATTCAGGTCGTGGGCTTTGACGACATCGAACAGGCTGGCTGGGCCTCGTATAACCTGACGACCGTCAGGCAGGATCTGGTCGCGCAATCGGACGCGGCGCTTGATCTTCTGGTCGCGCGATTGGCCGATCCCGACCGCCCGCTGCAAACCAGGCTCCAGACGCTTCAGCCTGTGCTTCGCGCCACCACCAGAAAGCCCCTGACCGATGTCCGATGACCGTCTGGCTTTTGCCAGCAACCTTGCCCGCACCGCAGGGCTTCTGGCGCAAGAGTTGCGGTCCCGCCCGGAAGGCCTGAGCATCGCCACCAAGGGCCCGCAGGATTTCGTCACCGCCGCCGATCTGGCTGTTGAAACGCTGATCCGCAAGGCGGTCGCAGCGCGGTTTCCAGCCGACGGTGTCTTGGGCGAAGAGGCGGGGCTGATCCGCTCCGACGGGTCTGGCTGCTGGATTGTCGATCCGATCGACGGCACAACGAACTATATGCGCGGCCTGCCCGACTGGGGCGTCTCGATCGGCTACTTCGATGGCACGGCCCTGACCCACGGCGTGATCTTTGCCCCCGACCTCGGCCTGATGGCCACCGGACAGATCGGCGGCCCGGCACTGTTGAACGGCCGCCCGATGCAGGTATCGCCCCGTCTGGCGGCCTCAGACAGCATCGTGACCATCGGCTATTCGGGGCGCGATGACCGGCTGGCCCATCTGGCACTGATCGGCAGGCTTCTGGATGCCGGTTGCGAATACCGCCGCCCCGGTGCCGCAACCATCGGGCTTCTGGCTGTCGCGAGCGGGCGGCTTGAGGCATATTACGAAGCGCAGCTGCACATCTGGGACGCGGCCGCAGGCATCGTGCTGATCCGCGCCGCCGGTGGCGAGGTGCTGCATGCCCCGATGAGCGAGCATTTGACAGCCCCTTGCGAGGTTCTGGCCCTGAATACCGCCCGGTCCGAAGTCGTGCCTTTCTTGCAGGCCTTGCACCCTCAGGATTGACGCGGGTTTGGGGCGCCGTCAGGCGACGGGGCGCGTTGCGCGCGGGTTGATTCAATGTGCGTGTTTTGGCAGTGGCACTGGCGGAATTGGAAGCTGAGCGTTACGCAAAAAAACCGATGGTGTAGCGCGGCATTGCACGGGGACTGGCGTCGTCATGACAATACGATCCCCTGCGATCCAAGACCGGAAGAGTGGCTGTCTCTGCGTCGTGCCGTTCAGTTTCAACCGGGCAGGCAGGCAAAGTGTGCCGCAGGCGCGACGGTCTGGGCGACGGAAGAGTGGCAAAGCTGTTTGGTCCGGCGGCACCCGCAACAACACTAAGCCCCGCCGAAATCGGCGACCAGATGCCCCCCGCCCACGTCTTGCAGTGCCGCGCGCATTGGGGATTGCCCAACCTTGTAGATCGGGCTTGGCATCTCCACGGCCATGCGCGATGCGTGGGGGCGGACATGGGCGGGATCGGGCACCGGGACTGCGTCGATCAGGCGTTGCGTATAGCGATGTTGCGGATTGCCGAAAACCTGCGCGCGGGTGCCGGTTTCGACGACCTGCCCCATGTGCATGACCGCGACGCGGTCGGCGATGTTTTCCACCACGGCCATGTTGTGGCTGATGAAAAGAAACGCGATGCCGAACTCGCGCTGCAGGGCCTGCATCAGGTCCAGCACGCGGGCCTGCACCGATACGTCGAGGGCTGATACGGCTTCGTCCGCGATGATCAGGTCGGGTTGCAGGGCCAAGGCGCGGGCGATGCAGATGCGCTGGCGTTGGCCGCCGGAAAATTCGTGCGGATAGCGGGTCATGTGATCGGGGGTCAGCCCGACGCGGGTCAGCAGGTCGGCGGCACGGGCGCGACGGTCGGCGGCGGTGCCGATGGCGTGGATCAGCAGGGGTTCGGCGATAAGGTCGCCCACCGTGAGGCGCGCGTTCAGCGCGGCCATCGGGTCCTGAAACACGATCTGCACGCGGCGCCGCAAGGCTTTTCTGCCGGCGGTATCAAGGTCGGCGAAAGATTGGCCGGCAATCTCGATCCGTCCCTGATGCGGGACTAGGCCGACCATGGCGCGGGCAATGGTGGATTTTCCACAGCCGCTTTCCCCCAGGAGCGCGAAGGTTTCGCCGCGGCGGATATCGAGGCTGACATGCTCGACAGCATGAACGCGGTGGGTGACGCGGCCCAGAAGCCCGGCCCGCAGATCGAACCGGACGCGCACATCTTCGAGCCGCGCAATCACCGGGCCAAGCTCTGCGTATCGCGTGTGATATGATCCGTAGGGCTTTGCAATATTTGTATTTTCGTCGTTTTCTTTACCCGGACTTAACCTTTGCACGCCACCCATCCGCGGCACGGCGGCCAGAAGGTCGCGGGTGTATGGCGCCGTCGGCGCGGCAAAGATTTGCCCGACGGGGCCATCCTCCACCATTCGCCCGTCGCGCATCACGATCACGCGGTCGGCCATTTCCGCAACGACGCCCATATCGTGCGTGATCAGGATGATCGCGGTTCCCAGATCGCGTTGCAGGTCGCGGAGAAGGTCCAGCACCTCGCGCTGCACGGTCACATCCAGCGCAGTGGTCGGCTCGTCGGCGATGAGCACATCTGGGCGCAGGGCCAGCGCCATGGCGATCATCACACGCTGGCGCATGCCGCCAGACAGCTCATGCGGATACTGATCCATCCGGCGGTCGGGCTGCGACAGGCGGACGGCGCGCAGGGCCTCGATTGCCTGCGCGCGGGCCTTGGCGCGCGTGACGTGCGCGTGGGCGCGGATCGCCTCAGTCAGTTGCAGACCGATGGTCAGGACGGGGTTCAGCGAGGTCATCGGTTCCTGAAAGATCATCGCGATCCGGTCCCCCCGGATCGCACGCATCTGCGCCTCGGGCAGGGTTGTCAGATCAGTGCTGCCAAGATGGACCTGTCCGCCGGTAATGCGCACGGCGGGCGGAGGCAACAGGCCCATGATCGCCAGCGATGTGATGGATTTGCCTGATCCGCTTTCCCCCGCGATGGCGAGCGTCTCGCCCCGTCGAACGGTGAAGGAAAGGTCGGATACCAGGGGTTTCAGCCCGGTTTCCGTATTCACCGAAACGCACAAGCCCGCGACCGACAGAACGGCCGCCGGGTCCGGGGCAGCGGTTGCCCCGGACAGGGTCATGGCCGGTTCGATCATTCAAACACGCAGCGCGGGAAGTAGAAGCTGACAACCCAGTTCGGCATGTCCACGATTTCCGAGATGCGCAGATCGCCGCAGGTGGACACCAGCATGTAGGCATCCACCGCTGCCATCCCGCGCTGCGCGCAAAGAAGGTCGATCATGTTTGCGACTGCATCGCGGGAGGCTGCCATCAGGTCTGGCCCGATACCGGTTGTCACCTCATACCCCTTGGCGTCGAGATGGCGCGTGACCGGCCCCGGTGTGGTGAAGCGCGGGGTTTTCAGGTTCGCACCCTTTACCAGATCGAGCGTAAGGACCACGTCCATGGGGGATTCAATGGCCGTGCCGCAAACCTCGCCATCGCCCTGGGCGGCATGGGTGTCGCCCACGCTGAAGAGGGCGCCTGGAACCTCGACCGGCAGGTAGAGCGTGACGCCGGAGGTCAGGTCGCGGATGTCGAGGTTGCCGCCGACGCGCCGGGGCGGCACGATGGAATGCAGCCCCGCTTCGGCCAATGCGTTGCCGATGGTGCCCGCGAAGGGCTTCAGCGGAACCCGCCCCTCGGTGCCCCAGAGTGCCGGGGCCATCTGGTTCGCGTCGTAGGACCACAGGTGCAGGGCCGGGTCGGTAAACTGGTCGGCCAGAAGGCCGAAGCCCGAGATGTTCGCCGTCCAGCCAAACCCCTTTTGCCCTTGAAGCTGCGGGGCGAAGCCGTCGATGGTGATGCGCAGTGCATCGCCGGGCGCGGCGCCTTCCACATAGATGGGCCCCGACACCGGGTTGATCTTGCCGAAGTCGAGCGTGATGACATCGGCAACGGTCGACGACGGGCCAAGCTGGCCCGCCGAACTGTCATGGCAATGAAAGAGGATCGTTGCACCGGGTTCCACCCGTTCGGCCGGGACAAAGGAATTGTCCCAGCCGAAATTGTGCTGCGCCCCGTGGATCGTGTAGTCGCAGGCTTTGCACATCTTACTTCACGAACACATAGTCATAGTTGACCGGGATCGAGACGGGATCGACGTAAAGCGCATCGGCGCCCCCCATCCGTTCCGACTTCATCGTGTAGCGCTGTTCGTTGAACACGGGCACCCAGGGCGCATCCTGCATCACCTTGGTATAGATGTCGGACCACATCGCCATGCGGTCTCCCACCATGGCGGGATCGGCCATGCTGTCGGCCTTGGTCGCCTCTTCGTCGAGCGTGGCGTTGCAGTATTTGGACCAGTTCCAGCCGCCCTCGACCGCACCTGCGCAACCAAGGATGGGGCCGTAGAAGTTGGACGGATCGGGGAAGTCGGCGATCCACGCCATGCCGCCCGACCAGATCATCGGGGCGGTGCCCGCGCCGCCCGCCTCGATCACGTTGGCTTGCGCCAGCGATTGCAGCGCGACCTTGATGCCGATCGCCGCCAGATCCTGCTGGATCGCCTGCGCGATGCGAGGGTTGGGGTCGGTGTTCATCACGTAGAGTTCCGTCTCGAACCCATCGGGAAGGCCCGCATCGGCCAGAAGTTTCTTGGCCGCCTCCACGTCGAACGGGTACCCCGGATAGTTTGCCGTATAGCCCGGCATCGAGGGCGGCAGCGGCTGGGTTGCGGGCACGGCGCGGCCGTTGATGATCTGGACGATGCGATCCTTGTTGATGGCCATATTGACGGCTTCGCGCACCTCAAGCTTGTCGAACGGCGCCATCGTCACGTTGAGGGTGATGTAGCCGGTGTGAAGCTGCCCGCCGATCACCACGCGCGCGGCTTGCGCAGGATCTGCCATGACTTCGGTGAATTTGGCGGGGGGAATGCCGTCGCCGGGTACGTCAACTTCGCCGTTCTGCAGGCGCAGAAGGGCCACGATGGGCTCTTGCCCGACTTCGAAGGTCACGCCGTCAAGGTAGGGCACGCCCGCGCGCCAGTAATCGGCGTTCTTTTCGAATACCAGACGCTGGCCGGTGGTCCATTCCGCCAGCTTGAAGGCGCCGGT
>JBBSBE010000092.1:0-15922 GCA_038251625.1 Rhodobacterales bacterium | reverse complement strand
GCACGATAAAGCCAGGGGGCGCTGTAAAGGTGCTGGCGAAAGCGGGCAAGCAAGCTCCAAAAACCCAGACCCAGCATGGCAAAGCCGATGCCGACCATGATCCGAAAGCTCCAAAACAGGATAGCGACGGGGGGTTCCAGTGCATCGTCGATCGTATCAAGGCCCGCCAACGGCGCGTTCAGGTCATGCTTCAGGATCAGCGACGACAGCTTGGGGATCTGGACGGCATAGTCGATCCGGCGTTCGGCGGGGTTCGGGATGCCAAACAGAATCAGCGGCGCACCATCGGGGTGGCTTTCGTAGTGTCCTTCCATCGCCATGACTTTGGCGGGCTGATGTTCCAGCGTGTTGATGCCGTGTGCGTCACCCGCCGCGATCTGCAAGGGGGCGACGATCACGGCCATCCACATCGCCATGGAAAACATAACCCGCGCGCCCTGATTGGTCCGGTCCCGCAAAAGGTGCAGGGCCGCTACTCCACCCACGACAAAGGCGGTGGTCAGATAGGCCGCCAGCACCATGTGCACCAGACGATACGGGAAGGATGGGTTGAAGATCACCGCCCACCAGCTTTCGACGATGAACTGCCCTTCGGCATTCATCCCATAACCGGCAGGCGTCTGCATCCAAGAGTTCACCGACAGGATCCAGAAGGCCGACATAAAGGTGCCCGCTGCCACCATCAGCGTGGCAAAGAAGTGCAGCTTTTCGCCGACACGTTCGCGCCCGAAAAGCATCACGCCCAGAAAGCCCGCTTCAAGGAAAAACGCCGACAGCACCTCGTATCCCATCAAGGGGCCAAGCACCGGGCCCGTCTTGTCCGAGAACACGCTCCAGTTGGTGCCGAACTGATAAGACATCACGATGCCCGACACGACGCCCATGCCGAAGGCCACGGCAAAGATCTTCTTCCAGTAGTTGAACAGATCCAGATACACCGGCTTGCCTGTCGCCAGATGCAGCCCGTTCAGCACGGCCAGATAGCTGGCCAACCCGATGGAAAACACCGGGAATATGATGTGAAAGCTGACCGTAAAGGCGAATTGCATCCGCGCAAGATCAAGGGCCGAGATGTCGGGCAGCATGGGATACTCCGGTTGGTGTCAGGTTTGTCCCGGGCGGATGGCCTCGGGGAAGGTGTCAGAGCGTGGTGGTGCGCAGATAGGGACGCACTTCCGTCCAGCCTTGCGGAAACAGCACCTTGGCCTCGGCGTCCTTGATGGAATTCGGGATGATGACAATCCCCCCCGGAACCCAGTCTGCAGGCGTCGCGATCCGGTTCGCATCCCCGGTTTGCAGCGCATCGATCACGCGCAAAATCTCTTCAAAGTTGCGCCCGACGCTCATCGGATAGGTCATCGTCAGCCTGATTTTCTTGTCGGGGTCGATGATGAAAACCGACCGCACCGCAGCCGTTTCGCTTTCGTGCGGGTGGATCATACCATAGAGGCGCGCCACAGTGCTGTCCGGGTCGGCGACGATGGGAAAGGTGACGGTCGTGTGCTGCGTGTCATTGACGTCAGCGATCCAGCTCAGATGTTCTTCCACCGCGTCGGTTGACAGGCCAAGTGGCTTGACATGACGCTTGGCGAACGCATCGGCCAGCTGCGCGGTGCGGCCCACTTCGGTGGTGCAGACAGGGGTGAAATCGCCGGGGTGGCTGAAGAAGAAGACCCAATCGCTGCCGATCCAGTCATGAAAGCTGATCTTTCCGGTCGATGTGTCAGCGGTGAAATCAGGCGCGGTGTCGCCGATATGGATGCTCATGGGTCGTCTCCTGCACAGGGTTGTGATGGCGGTGGGTGGCAGTTCAAAAGCAAGGCCCGCACGTCAGGTTAGCAGGCCCGGACGGGCCCGGTGCTGATCTGCATCTGGTGATGCAGTCCCACTGAGATGCGGACGACTCGCGGATTGCGCTCCATAAAGTATCATTATGCGCACAACTATTGTGATGCACGTCAAAAAGCTATATCCATTATGGAACATTTTGTCACAGGAGACGCATCGCGTGCATTTGACCCAGTATTCGACCTTTGCCCTACGCACCTTGCAGTATGTCGCTCTGCGCGATCCCGCCATCGTCACGGTGGACGAGGTGTCACGCGCCCACCGCATCTCGAAGGCGCATCTGGTGAAAGTCTCGCACGAGTTGGGCCAGCGCGGCTACATCCAGACGATTCGCGGTCGCAATGGCGGCATGCGCCTGGCCCGGCCCGCCGACCAGATCACCGTCGGCGAGGTCGTGCGCTGGACCGAAGCCCCACTGGAACTGGTCGAGTGTTTCAATCCCGCAACCAACACCTGTCCGCTGGAAGGTGTCTGCCACCTATCACGCGGAATACAAAGGGCTTTGCGTGCGTTCTTGTCCGTTCTGGACGATATGACGATTGCCGACATCACGGTCAATCGCGGCATCCTTCTGGACCGGCTAGCCCCTCAGCAGTCGGGCGCACAGTAAACCCGGTACAGGGTTTCCAGCACGGCCTGAACCTCTGTGCTGGCGAGGCTGTAGTAGATCGTCTGCCCGTCGCGGCGCGTCGAGACCAGACGCAGCGCGCGCATCTTGCCAAGATGCTGCGACAGTGCGGCTGGCGTCAGATCGACGATCTCTGCCAGATCGCCCACCGACTTCTCGCCCGCCAGCAGGGTGCACATCACCAGAAGCCGCTTTGGGTTGGCCATGGCGGCGAGCGTGGCAGCGACCTCTTCAGCTTTCGCTTCAAGAGGGTGAATAGTTCTATCAAGGATATCTGTTTTCATGCTTGACACTTTAGCAGTTGCGAAGATACAAAGCAACATCACTTGTCGCCATGGAGGCAAAAATGGAAAATGTCGGATCACTTGATCGCACGCTTCGTTTCATTGTTGGGGCCGTCCTGTTGGCAGCCCCATTCCTGCCACCGTTTGCCGGGGTCTTCGCGGCCTGGGGGGCTTGGAAATTCGCCATGGCGGCCGTCGGCGTCGTGATGCTGGGAACCGCCGCGTTCCGGTTCTGCCCGGCCTATACGCTCCTTGGCATCCGGACCTGCCCGATCAGCAAGACCTGATCCAGTTAAACGAAAAACCGAACGTCGATTGATCGGCGGCAGCGTGGCTATGGCCTTGCAGCTGCACGGTCGAATTTTGCTCACACCCGAAAGGTGACACGACATGTCGAGAACACGCATCGCGATCCTTCTGTCCGGCCTGCTGGCCGCAAGTCCTGTCTGGTCCCAGTCCTTGACCCCAGACGCAGAGGCGGCCCTCGGGGCAGCCCTGCAGGACGAACGTCATGCCGAAGCATTCTATGCAGCCGTCACGGCCAAGTTCGGAGACGCCCGGCCGTTCTCAAACATCATCGAAGCCGAGCGGCAGCATGAATCCATGCTGATCGGCCTCTATGAGACCTATGGCGTTGCCATCCCCGAGAACGGCTATGCCACCGGGGCGCTGGAAGCCCCCGCAGCCCCTGAAACGCTGCGCGGGGCCTGCAAGATTGGCGTCGAAGCCGAAATCGCCAATCGCGATCTTTATGATGTAAACCTGCTTCCCGCTGTCGCGGCCTATCCTGACATCACGTTCGTCATGCAGCGCCTTCGCGATGCATCCGAAGAGAACCACTTGCCCGCCTTTCAACGCTGCGCGAACCGCGGCTGAGGTCGGCGGCAACACCAAGTTTCGCACAACCCGGAGCCTCAAGAAGAATGATCACTGACTTTACTCCCTATTCCTCGCTGTTCGGCGGCGTTCTGATCGGCCTTGGGGCCGTGATCCTGATGGCCTTCAACGGGCGCATCGCGGGCATGACCGCCATGCTGGGCGGCGTGCTAGAGCCGAAGAGCCCCGACAGCCCTTGGCGGTTGGCCTTTCTGGCCGGTGCGATTACCGCGCCGCTGATCGCGACCCTCCTGGGGGCAAAGTTCAGCTTTGCCTCGCCGACGACCGGGCCTCTGCTGGTGCTTGGTGGTCTGATCGTGGGAATCGGCGTGACCTATGGGTCGGGCTGCACCTCGGGGCACGGGGTCTGCGGGCTGGCCCGGCTCTCGCCGAGATCATTGGTGGCAACGCTGACCTTCATGGCCACCACCTTTGCCACTGTCACCCTGATCCGCCACGGCTTTGAAGGCTGAACGCATGAACCGCATCCTTTCCGCTCTTGCCGCCGGTGTAATCTTCGGGCTTGGCATCGCCATCTCTGGCATGGGCAACCCCGCCAAGGTGCTAAACTTCTTTGACCCTTTGGGCACCTGGGACCCCAGCCTTGCCTTTGTGATGGGTGGCGCGCTGATCACTGCCGCGATCGGCTACCGGTTGATCTTTGGCCGCCGTCAGACCCCGCTGTTCGACACAAAGTTCCACCTACCCACCGCGCGCACCATCGATGCCAAACTGGTCGGAGGGTCGGCCCTGTTCGGCGTGGGCTGGGGCATTTCCGGCTTCTGCCCCGGTGGCGCCATTCCCGCGCTCGGCTTCGCGCCCTGGCCAACTGCTTTGTTCCTGATTTCGATGGGGGGTGGCATCCTGCTCGCCCGTTGGCAGCAAGCCTTGCCCCGCCCAAAAATTGCCTGACGCCAAACCGCCTGACCCATCTGGAGGAAACATCCATGACCGTCTTTGCCCCGATCCCCCATCCCGTAGACGCTTCGGTCAAGCCCGAGGTCACGGCCTTCTTCGACGAACCCACCAATACCGTGACCTATGTCGTGCACGATCCGGCAAGCACGTCTTGCGCCGTGATCGACAGCGTCATGGACATCGACTACGCAGCTGGCCGCATCACCTATGCCTCGGCCGATGCTGTGGTCGACTTCATAAAGGCCCATGGCCTGACGCTGGAATGGCTGATCGAAACCCATGTCCACGCCGACCACCTGTCGGGCGCGCCCTATATTCAGAGCAAGCTGGGCGGCAAGATCGGCATCGGTGAAAACATCACCGTGGTGCAGGACACCTTTGGCAAGGTGTTCAACGAAGGGACCGAGTTTCAACGCGACGGGTCGCAGTTCGACCGGCTGTTCAAGGATGGCGACACCTATCAGATCGGCACCACGCCGGTGCAGGTAATCCATACGCCGGGCCATACACCCGCTTGCATGACCCATATCGTTGGCGACGCGGCCTTTGTCGGCGACACGCTGTTCATGCCCGACGGCGGATCGGCCCGCGCCGATTTTCCGGGTGGTGATGCGCGCACTCTCTATCGGTCGATCAAGCGTGTGCTGTCGATGCCGGACGAGACGCGCCTGTTCATGTGCCACGACTACGGCCCGAATGGGCGGGAAATCCGCTGGGAAACCACGGTGGCCGAACAGAATGCGCACAACATCCATGTGAAGGACGGCATCACCGAGGATCAGTTCGTGCAGGTCCGCGAGGCACGCGATGCGACGCTGGCCATGCCGAAGCTGATCATCCCGTCGTTGCAGGTGAACATGCGCGCAGGCGACCTGCCGCCGCCGGACGAAAGCGGCAAGCGGTTCCTGAAAGTGCCGATCAACGGACTGTAAGCTCCCGTTCCCGTCCGCAACCCAACCCCAAGGAATCCCCCCATGACAATCAAGACACTGACCCCGACGCTGTCGGTTTCCCCTCAAGTCCTGCGGCAGCAGGTGGCACACCTGGCCAAGTCCGGATTCAAATCGATCATCTGCAACCTGCCCGATGGCGAGTGTGGACCGGGCCAGCCCGGCTTTGACCAGATCGCGGAGGCAGCCAAGGCTGCGGGGATGCAGTCCGCCTATTTGCCCATTGTTCCGGGCCAGGCCGGTCCGGCCGAGGCTGCTGCCTTCCGTGATCTTCTGGCCCGCCTGCCTACACCGATCCTTGCCTTCTGCCGGTCCGGCAACCGGTCCACATCCCTGTGGTCGATGTCGCAAACGATCCGGGCCTGAGGCCCCAACAGAAAACCAGATCTGGGAGGATCCTTTTCATGACCGCCAAACCAATCACGCCCACCTTGTCCGTCTCTGAACAGGTTCTGCCGCAAGAGATCGAGGCGCTTGCAGCTGCGGGCTTCAAGTCAATTATCTGCAACCGCCCCGATGGTGAAGGGCCGGATCAGCCGACCTTTGCCGAAATCGAGGCAGCGGCAACCTCGGCCGGGATGCAGACCAGCTATCTGCCCATCGTGTCGGGCAAGGTCGGCGATGCTGATGCGGTGGCCTTTGGCGCGGCTATGGACAGCCTTCCCAAACCAATCCTTGCCTACTGCCGAACCGGCACACGGTCGGCTACGCTCTGGTCACTGTCTGAAGGCGGGCGGGGGCGGCCCTTGCCCGATATCGTCACCGCAACCAAGGCGGCGGGTTATGACATGGCGGGTGTCGTGCGCCGCATCGCCAACGGCGGGCGCACGCCCACCGATACTGTCGATGCATCCCATACCGTCGTCATCATCGGCGGCGGGGCGGCGGGGATCGCTGTCGCCGCGAGTCTGAAGGCGCGCAAGCCCGATCTCGACATTGCCATCATCGACCCAGCCGACATCCATTACTACCAGCCCGGCTGGACTATGGTGGGCGGCGGCATCTTTGACCCCGAAAGCACCGCCAAGACGATGGGCTCGTTGATCCCTGCTGGCGTTCGTTGGATCAAGGCCGCCGTTGCGGCCTTCGAGCCGGACAAGAACGTGATCATTCTGGATGGCTGCCGGGTCGTCAAATACGGCCAACTGGTCGTTACCCCTGGTTTGAAACTGAACTGGGCGGGCATCGAAGGGCTGACCGAGACGCTCGGGCGCAATGGCGTGACATCGAACTATCGTTACGACCTGGCGCCCTACACCTGGGAATTGGTGAAGGGGCTGGAGCGCGGGCGCGCCGTGTTCACCCAGCCGCCGATGCCGATCAAATGCGCCGGGGCCCCGCAAAAGGCGCTCTATCTGTCGGCCGATCACTGGTATCGGACCGGGCGGCTGAAGAACATCGAGATTGATTTTTTCAACGCGGGCGCGGTGTTGTTCGGGGTCAAGGAATACGTCCCGGCGCTGATGCACTACATCGAAAAGTACAAGGCGCAGCTGCATTTCCAGCACCGCTTGACCCGCGTGGATGGCCCGGCCAAGACGGCCTGGTTCACCCAAACCAAGGCCGATGGCACGTCCGAGACCGTGCAAACCGGCTTCGACATGATCCATGTCGTCCCCCCGCAAGTGGCCCCCGATTTCGTCCGCGTGTCGCCGCTGGCCGATGCAGCCGGTTGGGTGGACGTTGATCAGGCGACCCTTCGACACAAGACGTTGCCGAACATCTATTCGCTCGGCGATGTGTGCAATGCGCCCAACGCCAAGACCGCCGCTGCGGCGCGGATGCAGGCTCCGGTGGTCGCGCATAACCTGTTGGTGGATCTGGGCGCGATCAAGGAAGTCGACGTGGTCTACAACGGCTATGGCTCCTGCCCGCTGACGGTGGAACGCGGCAAGATTGTGCTGGCCGAATTCGGCTATGGCGGCAAGTTGCTGCCGTCCTTCCCCAATTGGCTGATCGACGGCACCAAGCCAAGCCACCTCGCCTGGCTGCTGAAGGAACAGATGCTGCCGCCGATCTATTGGAAAGCCATGCTGCGCGGGCGCGAATGGATGGCCAAGCCGCAACCCGTGACCGCCGCGTAACCCCGAAAAGGCAATTCTCGTGACCTCCCTCAAATCCCTACTTCCCATCCTTGGCTGGGCCCCGGCCTATACAAAGACCGAGGCGCAAAGCGATCTCGTCGCCGCCGTGATCGTGACGATCATGCTGGTGCCACAAAGCCTGGCCTATGCGATGCTGGCAGGCCTTCCGCCGCAGGTTGGGCTATACGCCTCGATCCTGCCGCTGATCGCTTATGCCATCTTTGGCACCAGCCGGGCGCTGGCGGTGGGGCCGGTCGCGGTGGTGTCGCTGATGACAGCAGCGGCGGTGGGGCAAGTGGCCGCCCCGGGGAGTGCCGAATATCTGACGGCTGCGATCACGCTGGCCTTTCTGTCAGGCCTCGTGCTCGTGGCGATGTCGGCCCTGCGGCTGGGGTTCTTGGCCAATTTTCTGTCGCATCCGGTGATCTCGGGCTTCATCACGGCCTCAGGCATCCTGATCGCCACCAGCCAGTTGAAGCATATTCTCGGGATCAAGGCCGATGGCGATACGCTTCCGCATTTGCTGGGCGGCATTTATGGCGGAGCAGCCGGGATCAATCCCTATACCCTCGTGATCGGCGTTACCGCGACCGCCTTCCTGTTCTGGACACGCAAGCAACTCAAGCCGCTATTGTTGGCACGCGGCTTGCGGCCCCGGGTCGCTGATCTGATCGCCAAGGCAGGCCCGGTGGCCGCCATCGTGCTGTCGATCCTGGTCGTGGTCGGCTTCGGGCTGGTGGACAAGGGCGTCAAGATCGTCGGCGACATTCCCGCGGGCCTGCCGCCCTTTGCGGTGCCGTCGTTCGATCTGGGCCTATGGCAGCAACTGCTGCTACCCGCCGTGCTGATCAGCCTTGTCGGGTTCGTGGAATCCGTCTCGGTCGCACAGACGCTGGCTGCCAAGCGGCGGCAGCGCATCGTGCCCAATCAGGAACTGACCGCCCTCGGCGCGTCCAACATCGCTTCAGCGCTGTCCGGCGGCTATCCGGTGACGGGGGGGTTCGCTCGGTCGGTCGTAAACTTTGACGCAGGGGCCGAAACCCCGCTGGCGGGGGCGTTTACAGCCGCAGGCATCCTGGCTGCGACCGTGTTCCTGACCCCGCTCTTCCGCTTCCTGCCGCAGGCCGTGCTGGCCGCCACAATCATCGTGGCCGTGCTGTCACTGGTCGATATTGCCGCCATCCGGCGCACCTGGGCCTATTCCAAGGCCGATTTCGCCGCCATGGCGGTAACGATCCTGACCGTGCTTCTGGTCGGGGTCGAGGCCGGGATCACAGCGGGCGTTTCCCTGTCGCTGGCGCTGTTCCTCTGGCGCACCTCGCGCCCGCACATGGCCATCGTGGGACAGGTGCCGGGGACCGAGCATTTCCGCAACATCGACCGTCACGACGTGATCACCGACCCAGCAATCCTGTCGATCCGGGTGGATGAAAGCCTGTATTTCGCCAATGCCCGCGCGCTGGAGGATGCGATCTACGACCGCATCGCCGACCACCCAGCACTTCGGAACGTCATCCTGATGTGCCCCGCTGTGAACGCCATCGACGCGAGCGCGCTGGAAAGCCTAGAGGCTATCGCGCACAGGCTCGGCTCTGCCGGGATCGGCTTCCACCTGTCCGAGGTCAAAGGGCCGGTCATGGACGCGCTGAAACGGTCCGACTTCATGGATCATTTCAAAGGCCGCATCTTCCTGTCGCAGTTTGAGGCTGTCAGAAGCCTTACCGCTGAAGCGAACGATGCTGCGACGCCATCCGGGTCGCGGACCAAGCCGCGTGAGACTGGAAGCGCGACGCAAGTGTCGTTGGTCCCGTTGACCGAGGCCGGAAGCACAGGTTGATCCACACGCAAAGGACCGGTCCAACTTGCCAGGACAACGATTGCACACCGATCTCAGAAAAAGGGCCGAACATGTGGAATGACCGTTACAAGGCCCCCGGCTATCTGTTCGGAACCGATCCGGCCGCCTTCCTGCGCCGCGAAGCGGGTCGCCTCGTCGCCGGTCAGACAGCACTTTGTGTGGCCGACGGAGATGGGCGGAATTCGGTCTTTCTGGCTGAGCAGGGGCTTCAGGTGATGGCGATGGACGCCTCTGACGTGGCCGTGGGCAAGGCGCAGGAACTGGCAGACGCTCGGGCCGTCACGGTGAATTTCCATGTTGCCGATATTGCCACCTGGAACTGGGATGCCCGACAGTACGATGTCGTGGTCGGCATCTTTTTCCAATTCGCTGGCCCCGCCTTGCGAGACGCGATCTTTGCCGGGATGATCCGCGCACTCGCACCCGGCGGTTTGCTGCTTGTCCACGGCTACACGCCCGCCCAGCTTGCCCACGACACGGCTGGGCCCCGCAACCTGGAAAACCTCTACACAGCCGATCTTCTCGCAGATCGTTTCAGGGACCTCGATATCTTGCGCCTTGAAGAATACGAGGCCGAACTTTCCGAAGGCAGTCGCCATGTCGGTCGGTCTGCATTGATTGACTTCGTGGCGCAGCGGCGGCCCTGACCGGGGGCGTTGTTTCAGAACTCTGACCGTGGAGGATTCCCTTCGCGAATCCATGCGGTTAGACGGGTGGCATGAGCAATTCATCACCTGCCCGCTACCGCACGACGAACTGGTCCAGTTACACAGCCTCGCTGCGCAAGCGCGGGTCGCTATTGATCTGGCTGGACAAGGACATGACCTGGCTCGCGCCGCATAACGGCGGTCCCGGTCGCCCTGCTGTTTTCTCCGACGCCGCGATCCAGTTCTGCCTGACGATCAAGTTCCTGTTCAAGCTGCCGCTCAGGCAGACGACCGGGATGGTGGCCAGCCTGCTGAAGTTGGCTAACCTTGACTGGACCGTACCGGATTACACAACTCTGTGCCTTCGGCAGAGGACGCTGGCGGTCCAGGTCCCCTACCGGCATGCCGATGGGCCTCTGAAGCTGCTCGTCGACAGCACGGGCAGCCATACTGCCTAGATCCAGATCCGCGTCGCACTGATAAACCGCTTCAACGCACCCCGCACCGCCGAGATCGTCCGTGTGGCATGAACCCAACGGGGCATGGGGGCGTCACGCCTCACGACTCAGTTCTGCTACAACGCCGAGTGGCACACGTTTACCAAGCTCGTGTTCATCGGCCTGATCGCGCTTCATCTCGCCGCGTCGCTTTATCACCAGTTCTGGCGCAAGGACGGTCTGCTGATGCATATGCTGAAGCCAAATTAGGGCGTCAGGCACTGGATGGCGGGTGTCCCCTCTATCTGGAAATGGAAAGTCCGGCTTGCCAAGTCGGTCGGCACACGTTGGTTGCGCGGCGCTGGCGGATCCTTCAGGCTTCTGGTTTCTGGCCCCGTCTGTGACAGCACTGAAAGCGGATCACGCCTTACCCGAACTTCAAGAATAGCTTTGAATATGGCACCTTCAGGGCCCTAACCGATGCCAGTAGGGCCGCGTCGTCGCCGACACGGGCTGCGGCTACGAACTGGTCAACCGATGTCTGCAAGCCGATAGCGAGCGTTCCAAACTCGGGATTTTCGATTAGCTCGGCAGGCGGAGCCGACAGTACGTCTGCGGCCAAATAGGCCAGCACCGCCGAATGCTCGAGCAAGTTTTGCTTTGCCGCCGCGTCCAGATTGGTCATGTCCATGCCAAGGATCACTTCCATCTCGGCATGGTAGGCATTCATGCGGTCAGAAAGCGTTTCGACGTTGTTGCGTGCATGCAAGACGCCAAGCGCCTCGCGAATCTCTTCCAATGTGGCATGCGCGGTGGGCAGGTCACCGGCGGTGGCCTGTGTTTTGGCTTGGTCGAGCAGGGAAGTGACCTCCTCAACGGTTTGGCCCCACAGAGGATCGTCCTCGAACTGCGGTGGTGGGTTTGCACGGTATTGCGCTGCAAGCTCGGTCCAGGTGCCGTCAAATTGCTTGAGCGCGCCGCCAGACTTTGTGCCATCGCCCGAGTTTGTGGCGAAAAGCGCGGTGCGATAGTTGGCGTAGGCCGTGTTGTAGGCCGTTTCGAATTCCGCTACGGCACCGGCCAGAGCCGGGGCCGCTCCAAGTGATAGAATGAGAGTGGTGGCAAGAATCCGGTTCATGGCTTTTCCTCTTTGGCTCAGTGAATTCTTTACTAGTCCGTCATACCGGGCCGGATCGATGTCGCCTTGACATGGATCAACTTGAATAGGCTTTCGAATGACCGCCCCGGATAGCTTTGTCGTCTTGGAGGAAGCGAGGGCTATGATCCCGGCATAGCGGCGAAGGTGAGGCGCCCTATTTTCATCATTCCCGGATTGCGGCGGTTGCAGCAATTTTGCAGGTCAGGACGCGGGTTTCGCGGCTGACAACGGAGCGAACGGCGCCGTATCACGCACAATGCGCCCGTCTTCAAGAGTGATGATCCGATCGGCCATTTCCAGAATGCGATTGTCATGGGTCACCATGACTGTGGTGGTGCCGCGCAATTGTCCCAGCTTTTTCAGCATCTTGACTACGATCATACCACTTTCGCTGTCCAGCGCAGCCGTGGGCTCGTCAGCAAAGATCACCTCAGGGTTTCCGACCAGTGCACGCGCGACCGCGACGCGCTGCTTCTGCCCGCCCGAGAGGTTTGCGGGCAGGTAATCCATCCGGTCCGCCAGCCCCACGAGCGACAAGGCGTGGCGGGCGGCCACCTCTTGCGTCTTTCGGTCGGTAAGGCCATGCACCTGCAGCCCCATCAGCACGTTTTGCAGGGCGGTCAGGCTGCCGTGCAGGTTGTGGGCCTGGAAGATGAAGCCCAGCCTGCGCCGAAGCGCCTCGTTCAGGGCGCGGTTCGCGCCTTTCAATTCGTGGTCCAACAACCTGACAGAGCCATCCTGCACATCACGAAGGCAGCCCATCAGGGTCAGCACCGTGGTCTTGCCTGACCCCGACGGGCCCATCAGAACGGTCAGGCTACCGCGTTTCACCTGCAGTTTTACATCATAGATCGCCTGCTTGCGGGCTTCGCCAGTGCCGAACCAGTGGTTCAGGCCAGTTACGGCAATGGGGTTATCCTTTGACACGGGGCCCCCTTAGAACAGATCGGCAGGATCGGCTGCCGCCAACCGCCGTGTGGCGATGGCACCCGAAATCGTGCAGGCAATCAATGTGCCGACAAACACCATGCCCGCCATGTTCGCTGTCATGGCCAGCGGCAGGGTCGTCGCCTTCTTCATCCCCGCCAGCAATCCGCTTGCCACGATGAACCCCGGAACAAAGCCCAGAATGGCAAGGATCAGCGCTTCTTCGAACACGATGCCCAGAAAGAACCGCTGGGGGTAACCCATCGCCTTGAAGGTGGCGTATTCGCTCAGGTGATCCGCCACATCGGTGGACAGCACCTGATAGACGATCACGATGCCCACCAGTATGCCGATGATCACGCCAAAGCCGAAGATGATCCCGGTCGGGCGCCGGGTCTGTTGATAGCTCAGATCTTCGGCGGCGGCTTGCGCATAGCTGCGGATGCGCAGGGTCTTGTCCGAGATCAGATCGCGCAGCCGGGCCGCAACTGCTTCGGCGTTTGCTCCAGGCGCGATCTGCAGCAGGATATGGTCGGGGGCGGCAGACCTGCGGGCGGGAAACAGGGTCAGGAAGGTCTGGTCCGACACCATCATGAACCCATCGCCGCCAAACCCGCCGCCGCCCTGAAACGTGTCGTAAAGTGTCAGCGTGGTACCCGTCACCTCGAACGAGGTTGGGGTTTGCGGGCGGATCGCGGCGGCCTCTTCGCGCGGCAGGCCACGGCTGAACATGTCGAGGATGCCTGCGTTCTGCAATTGCAACGTTCCGGTCTTGCTGGCCATGGCGGGCGACAGAAACGCGGGCAGAGTTGGGTCAATGCCATAGGTGGTCAGCGACAAGGTCTTCGTCGGACGTGCCCAGCTGACGTTCGCCACATAAAGACCGGTGCCGCCCGTCACCTCCGGGTCTGCAAGCGCCTGAAACAGCCACTGCCGCGCTACGTTGCCGCCTTCGGTCATCGAATTGGCATCCGAGGCAGAAATCATGATGTCGGACTGAAAGAACCCGTAAGGTTTCAGCGTGGCCGTGGCCATCGAACCCATGATGCCAAGTTGCACGAAAACCAGCACGTTGGCGAAGGCCACACCCGACAAGGCAGCGACAAAGCGGGTCCGGCTGTGGGTCAGTTGCAACCAGCCGATCGGCAGGCGCCCGAACAGCCATTGCAGCAGTCGGCTCATTCGCTGGCCCGTGCGGCAGCCCGCGTGTCGATCCGGGCGATCACTTCAAGGTTGGTAAACCGGGCCGCGATGGCCGACGATCTGGCGTCAAGCTCGACCATAGCGGTGATGACGCGGGCATCGGTATTCGCTGCGGTGTCATCCGAGACCAACCCTTGTTGGCCTACCATCAGCCCGATTGATAGAACACGGCCCTGAAGGGTCTGGCCGATGGCAACGGCAACCAGTTCGACCGGCTGGCCGACGGCGACCGCACCGATGCGGTCCTGATAGACCTCGACCTCGGCCATCATCTGATCGGTATCACCCATCTGCATGATCCCGGCGGCGGGAGGGCGTTCCCCCGCGTGGGCGAGAACGTCAAGGATAACACCGCTGACCGGGGCCAGAACCGCCGCTCGGGCAAGATCGCTGTGGGCGCGGGCAAGATCCGCATCCGCCGCGTCAAGATTGCGGGCGGCCACGACCACATCGGGCTGCATGTCCACGCCTTCACCGGTAAAGCGAGCCAATGTCGCCTGCGCCTTCTGCACCGAAAGTGCACTCTGGCGTTCAGCGGCGGCTGAGGCATCGAGCGCCGCCTGCGTGGTCACACCGCGTTGGAACAACTCCTGTGTGCGCAGATGGTCCGCTGCCGCCTCGGTGGCGGCGATCTGCGCCTGTTCCAGCGCGGCCTGCGCCTCACCTTCGCTATTAAGCACGGCAGCCCGGGTCTGCATCAATGCCGCCTGGCGAACCGCGACGTTGGCTTCGGCCATCAGCACCGCACTTTCCAGCGCCCCCTCATTGTCCAGCCGTGCAACGACGCTGCCTTTCTCGACACGGTCGCCGGTGGACACCAGAAGCTCTGCGATCCGTGCATCCCCTGCGCCATAAGGCGGGGCCACGATCGACACATCGCCGCGCGGCATCAGACGCGCCAGGCCGACGACATCGGTCGCCTGCATGGTTTCCACCATCTCGGGCGGCAAGTCGATATCGGGTGGCAGCGCAATCGGCGTTTGCGACCCATCGCCCGGCTGCCATCCGGTCAGAGCGAAGAACTTCTGAAGCGGTGGGGGCTGGAAATACATCCCGATCACGCCGCCGCTGAACATGAAGACGGGCAAAAGCAGGACCAGTAGGTATTGGCGCCGGAACCGAAAACGGCGGGACGGCGGATGCGCCTCGGCGAAATCGTGGCGGACCACCTCAAGCGGAAGATCGGCGACTGGTGGTTCGGTCATGCTATCCTCGGATCAGGGACATCCAGATGTATCATCGCGTAGAGATGGCCTTGCTTTCCACCGGTCGACAGCGCCCCAGATCGGACAAGGCCGAACGACGAGGGCCTTCGACATCGTGCCTTGCGCCGTTCGGAACTGATGCCGCTTCTGCCCTGGATGGCCCGGCAAGGCATTGATCCAGATCAATGCGGCTGCGGCCCGATGCAGTATCTTATGCGCAACCCTTTGCGGTGGTGCAGCGGGGAATCCCGGGATCGGTCAGGCCCTGTCCGGCTTTTCAATGGAGATCCTGATGGCGCATGTTGTGGTGCTCGGCGCTGGTCTTGGCGGCACGATCGCGGCCTATGAATTGCGGGACAAGCTGGGGGCAGATCATTCGGTATCGGTCGTCTCGAACGGCAGCCGTTTTCATTTCGTGCCGTCGAACCCCTGGGTCGGCGTCGGCTGGCGCGACCGGGCGGCGGTCGAAGTCGATCTGGAGGCGGTCTTTGCCAAGAGACGCATCGCGTTGCATCCGCAGGGTGCAAAACGTCTGCACCCGGCCGACAGGCGGATCGAACTGAACGACGGCACTTCGGTCAGCTATGACTATCTGGTAATCGCGACCGGCCCCGACCTTGCCTTTGACGAGATCGAGGGCTTCGGCCCGGCAGCCCATACCCAGTCCATCTGCCACATCGACCACGCCTTGCAGACGAAACTGGCGGTCGATGCCCTGATCGCAAACCCCGGACCGGTGGTGATCGGGGCGGTGCAGGGCGCGTCGTGCTTTGGTCCGGCCTATGAATTTGCCTTCATCCTCGACAAAGCCTTGCGCGATGCAAAGGTGCGCGACCGGGTACCGATGACCTTTATCACGTCCGAGCCTTACATCGGGCATCTGGGGCTGGACGGCGTG
>JBBSBE010000091.1:0-16011 GCA_038251625.1 Rhodobacterales bacterium | reverse complement strand
GTGCGAAGCCTCAGCCTCAGCCGGGGGGAAAGCACCTGGCTGCGCGGGAACACCTTTTACGGCAAGCGCCAGATGTTCCGGTCGGACTTCATGGAATGGTTCGAGGGGCTGCGCCTGCCGCCCTATCATCTTGAACGCCGCGACGGGCAGTACGAGCTGACCTTCGAGGGGCGCTGGCCCGAGGTGATGCTGTGGGAGATCCCGGCGCTGGCCGTGCTGATGGAGTTGCGGGGCCGGGCGGTGCTGGAAAAGCTGGGGCGGTTCGAGTTGCAGGTGCTTTACGCACGCGGGATGACCAAGCTTTGGGAAAAGATCGACCGTCTGCGGGTCATCGAGGGGCTGCGCATCGCCGATTTCGGCACGCGGCGGCGCCATTCGTTCCTGTGGCAGGACTGGTGCGTGCAGGCGATGCAGGAGGGGCTCGAGGGCAAGTTCACCGGCACCTCGAACTGCCTGATCGCGATGCGCCGCGAGGTAGAGGCGATCGGGACCAACGCGCATGAGTTGCCGATGGTCTATTCCGCGCTGGCCGACAGCGATGCTGCACTGGCGCAGGCGCCCTATCAGGTGCTGGCCGACTGGCACGAGGAGCATGACGGGAATCTGCGCATCATCCTGCCCGATACTTATGGCACCGAAGGATTTTTGGCCCGCGCGCCCGACTGGCTGACGTCGTGGACCGGGATGCGCATCGATTCCGGGGATCCGGCCGCCGGGGCAGAAGTGGCGATCCGCTGGTGGAAGGAACGCGGGGAGGACCCGACGAAGAAGCTGGTGATCTTTTCGGATGGCCTCGATGTGGACAAGATCGAGGAGTTGCATCGTCAATTTGCCGGCCGCGTGCGGGTGTCGTTTGGCTGGGGCACGATGCTGACGAACGATTTTCGCGGGTTGGTGGCGGGGGATGCGCTGGCGCCGTTCAGCCTTGTCTGCAAGGCGGTGGCGGCGAACGGGCGGTCGACGGTCAAGCTGTCGGACAATCCTGAAAAGGCGATGGGACCCGAGGCGGAGATCGCGCGGTACAAGCGGGTGTTCGGGGTCGGCACGCAAAAGACGGTGCCCGTCGTCGTGTAAGTTAGGGTGGGTGCACCCACCCTACCCCAGTATCGGCCTTGCAAGGCGGATCGCGCGGGCGATGTGGCTTTTGTGGATGGGATCGTCCGGGGCAAGGCGCGGGATCGTCCAGCCGACCGAGGCGCAGGCACGCGCCAGTGTCATCAGGTCCACGGTGGCAGGATCGACCGGGCGGCGGGTGGCGTAGCCCGCGATGAGGGCATCGCGCAGCGCGTCGCGCGCGGGTTCCTGCCAGTTGGCAAGGAGGGCGGTGCCGAGGTCGTAAGGCCGGAAGCCGGTGCCGCAATCGTCGAAATCGATCAGCGAAAGCGAAGGGCCGTTCACCAGGACGTTCTCGCGCAGCACGTCGGCATGGATCGGGCCTGTATCTGCACCTTCGTTCCGCAGCGCGGTAAGGCGGGTGCGCAGAAGGGTGCGGACGGCGCGCAGGTTGGCGGCGTCAGCGGCGCTGGCTGCGGGGTGATCCCAGAAACGGCCCCAGAGCGGCGCCTCGCCCACCAGTCCCTCCACGTCCCAGCGCGGACGCGGGAAAGGATCGGGCGGGGCAGCATCGGTCGCGTCGTGAACCGCCGCCAGCAGCGCACCGAGCGCGCGGTGCAGCGCGACGTGCCGGTCAACCGGTCCGGCAAGGGGCGTGGAGGTGGCGCCCAGCGCCTCGCCCGCGATCCAGGCGGTGACCGAGGCGAGCCGCCCGGTCGACAGCCGCACGGTCAGTGCACCGTCCGGGGTCGGCACGGGCGGGGGCACGGGCAATCCCTGGGCGGCAAGTCCGGCGCACCAGCGCAGTTCTGCCGCGATGGCATCTTCGCGCTGATAGGCCACACGGTGCAGCCGCAGCGCGGCGCGTGCGCCATTGCCGAGCAAAAGTTCGTAAACGGCATTCTCGCGCTGGCCGATCAGGCGCAGGGGCCGCCCGCCCCACTGTGCTGCGGCCTCTTCCGCTTCGGTCATGTGGCGGCGAGCGCGGTTTCCAGCGCGTCCATCAGCATGTCGGCGTGGTCGATGCCGAAGGGCATGGGGGGGCGGATCTTCAGCGTGTTGCCGTGCCGCCCGATGCGGTTCATCAGGAAGCCGCGCTGCACCATATCCTCGACCAGATCGGCCACGAAATCGGTGGCGGGGGTCATCTTGTCATCGGTCACGAATTCCGCGCCGAAGAACAGGCCTGCGCTGCGGGTTTCGGCAAGCATAGGGTGGCGGAGCGCGCGCAGGCGTTCGGCCATGTAGGCGGAGGTTTTCGCCGCGTTTTCCTGCAAACCCTCGTCGTCGATCACCTGCAGGGTGGCCAGGCAGGCGGCGGCGGAGACGGGATTGCCACCAAAGGTGTTGAAATAGCCGAAAGCCTCACGGAAGGCCGCCATTACGTCGGGGCGGGCAAGCACGGCGGCGACGGGGTGGCCGTTGGCCATGGGCTTGCCGACCGTCACGATGTCGGGTGCGACACCCAGCCAGTCGTGGCCCCAGAAATGCGATCCGGCGCGGCCGAAACCGGGCTGCACCTCGTCGGCGATCATCAGGCCGCCTGCGGCGCGGACGGCGGCAGCGGTGGAGCCTAGAAAGCCGGGGGTAACGGTGGGGATGCCTTCGTTGGCGAAGACGGGGCAGAGCATGAGGGCAGAGAAGCCGAAGCCTGCGTCCTCCAACTCGGCGATCGCCCGCGCGACGTGGGCTGCGAAGAGGGTGCCGTCGGGGTCGGGCGCGCGCAAACTGTCTGGCGCGGGGACGAGGCGGATGTTGGGCCAGCGGCCCCCGATGGGCGGGCGGCGCGAGGAAAGCTGGCTGACCGCCATCGTGTTGCCGTGATAGGTGTTGTCAGTCGCGATGATGCCCGTCTTGCCCGTCACCGCCTGCGCCATTCGAAGCGCGATGTCGTTGGCTTCCGAGCCGGTGCAGACCATGATCGCCTGTGAAATGCCGTGGTTCAGGCGCGCGGTCAGCCGTTCGATGTAGTCGAGCACGCCGTCGTGCAGGTAGCGGGTGTGGGTGTTGAGGGTGGCGGCCTGCGCGGCGATGGCCCCGACCACCTTGGGGTGGCAATGGCCGACGTGGGGGACGTTGTTGTAGCAGTCGAGGTAGCGCTTGCCCGACGCATCCCAGAGCCAGACCCCCTGCCCTTTCACGATGTGCACGGGGTGGCGATAGAAGGTGGGGACGTTGGGGCCCATCAGGCGGGCGCGGCGGGCTTCCATGGTTTCAGTCATCTTCGGCTCCCGGGGCGGACCGCAGGGCCTTGACCTGCCCGCGCTGGACCTTGGCGGCCACGCGGCGGCGCTGGCTGCCCAAGGTGGGCTTGGTTGCGATACGGCGCTTGGGGGCCACGAGCGCCTGCCGGATCATCTCGATCAGCCGTTCGCGGGCCAGTTCGCGGTTGCGGGTCTGGCTGCGCGTTTCCTCGGCCCGGATCACGATGGCGCCGTCCAGCGTCCAGCGCCGCCCGGCGAGGCGTTTCAGACGGGCCTTCACGGGTGGCGACAGGTGGGGGGATCGTTCCGCCTCGAACCGCAGTTCGACGGCGGTTTCCACCTTGTTGACGTTCTGCCCGCCCGGCCCCTGGCTGCGGGTGAAGCTTTCCGAAAGTTCCCAATCGGCCAGACAGAGGGTGTCGGTGATCCGCAGCATGGGGCAGAGGTTATCGGATGTGCGGGAGTTCGGCAAATGGGTGTCGCACGTGTGGACAGGATTCCATCACAATAGAATCAACGGCTTGCAGGATCGTTTTTACGAAGGCTTAAGCTTCTGCCCTTCTGCCGTGGAGAAACATCCCCAAGGGTTTGGTCATCCGTTCGGGGAAGCGGTGACCATGGGGGTATGCGGCCCCCCCGGGGGCGCCACCCTGCGCGGCTTTCAGGCGAATGGCACAGGCGCGTCCGGCGGCAGCGGGAACAGCGCGCCCAAGGCCAGGCGCGCGACATCACGGATGGTTCAGGCGTCACAAGAAATGGTGCGGCAGCGCGTTCTGGCGGGTACGCTGATCCAGAGGCCGAGATGACATGATGACACGGACCGCCGGATGAAACCTGTTGCCTTTGCCTGTATCGCCCTGGCTTCTTTGCCGCTTTGGCCCGGCGCGAGCGCGGGACAGCATCTGTCGATCAAGGAGATCGACTATGACGAGGTCGCGCTGGCCGCGCCGACCGTCCTTGATTTTGAGGATCGCGCCGCGGAAATCATCGACGGCGTGCTGCGGTTTCCGGGCGTGGCCTTTGCAGAGCGGTTCAGCGGGCAGCGGCTGAAGCCGAAGCAGGATGATCTGCTGGTCTGGCATGAGGTTCTGGACGAGGGCACACCGGACGTGCCGCTGCGGATTGTGGCCGGGGCGGCGCGGCAGAACCTTGCGGTGGCGTGGGATCGGCACTGGCGGTCCAACGCGTTGATGCCGCTTGGCCCCGACGTGATTGCGGACGGGGGCACCGGGAGCCTGGCGATCCTGTTCGACGAGCCGATGTGCTATGTGGCGTTTCGCACGGCGATCGACGGGCTGTCGCGCTATAAGGACGTGAACGCGACGATTTTGCGCACCAAGGAGGAAGGGTCGCTCAGCCTGATCTTTTTTGATGACGAGGGGCATGCGCTGGCGCGGTTCATGCGTTCGCGCAATCCCGAAGGCCCTATCGCGATCGGGTACATGCAGGCGGGCAACGCGCCGGCCCGGATATCGGGGATCTTGCTGCAGAGCCTTGATCTGCGCGGAATAGCGTTCGACGATTTCCGGTTTGATCCCACCTGCCCGTACAAGCTGTTCCAGGGCGGAACGGACGGCGCCCGCATGGGGCACCGCATTTTCGTTTCGGTCCGATGCCGCCCGGTCAGGCGAAGGTCACAGCCTCATTCAACGGCAGGCGGCGGTGGCGTGTGCCCGTCAGCGCGAAGATGGCGTTGGCCAGCGCGGGGGCGGCGGGGGGCAGGCCCGGCTCGCCTATGCCCCGGATCGGGCCGCCCGATTGCAGGATGCGGACCGTCACGGGGGGGCATTGCGGCATGCGCAGGGGATCGGCGTCGGGGAAGCTGTTCTGTTCGGCGGCGCCATCCGCAAAGGTGATCTTGCCGGTGATCGCGGCAGAAAGGCCATAGATCATCGCGCCCGAAAGCTGTGCCTCGATGATCGAAGGGTCGAGCGCGATGCCGGGGTCGGCGGCGATCCAGGCGCCGGTCAGGCGGATGCCATCAGGCGTGTCTGCCACCTCGATCACCTCGGCCACGGGCACGCCGAAGGAATAGCAAAAGGCGATGCCCTTGGCGCGACCGGGGGCAGTGCTGCCCCAGCCAGAGGCTTCGCCCACAGCCTCGACCACCGCGCGGCTGGGCGCGTGGTCAAGATGGGCAAGCCGGAAGGCCAGCGGATCGGCCCCGGCCAGATGCGCCAGTTCATCCATGGCGCTGTCGAGGAAAAAGCCGTTCTGCGAGGCCCCGACCGAGCGCCAGAAGCCCACGGGCACGTTGGTCGGTGCGCGGTAGGCGGTGATGCGGAAGGCGGGCGCGGTGTAGGGGGTTTCGGCGAGGCCCTGCACCAGTGTGGGATCGGGGCCGAAAACGGGGATGTCGGCGCGCCCGAAGGCGCCCGCAGAGACGGACGGCGCCGCGACCCCGATATCGAAGGCCGCGATCTTCTGCCCGTCGAGGCGCGCGCGGATACGCGCCATTGCGGCGGGGCGGTACATATCGTGCGCGGTGTCTTCCTCGCGCGTCCATGTCAGCAGGACAGGGGTGCCGGGCATGGCTTGGGCCAGCGCGATGGCGGGCTTGATGAAGTCCATCTCGCCCCGGCGTCCGAAACCGCCGCCCATGACAAGGGTGTGCACCTCGATCTGGTCGGCGGGAAGGCCGGTGATCTGCGCCCCCGCCGCCACGGCAAGGCCGGGCGACTGGTTTCCGGCCCAGATCTGGAGCTTCCCGTCCTGCAGCCATGCAGCGGCGGTAAGGGGTTCCATCGTCATATGGGCGAGGTGGGGGACGTTGTATTCGGCCTCGAGCGTGGTGCCTTGCGCCAGCGTCGCCTCCACGTCGCCGTCGTTGCGGCGGCGGCTGTCCTGCGCGCCTTCGGTGAAGGCGGCGGCGAGTTCGGCCTCCATCGCGGCGGTGTCGGGGGTGTAGCTGGCGGGGGCCCAGTCGATATCCAGCGCCCCGGCGCCCTGGAAGGCGGCCCAGGTGTTGGTGGCGATGACGGCAAGGCCATAGGGCGTTTCCAGCACGTCCTTCACCCCCGGAACGGCGCGGGCGGCGGTGGCGTCGAAGCGGGTGATCGGGGCGCCGCGATGGGGATTGGCGCGCAGGGTGGCGAAAACCATGCCGGGCAGGCGGATATCGGCGGTATAGGCGGCGGTGCCGGTGGATTTGGCGACCATGTCCACGCGCGGCAGAGATGTGCCGAGAAGTTTCCAGCCAGATTGCGGCTTCAGGGGCGGGGTGTCGGGCAAGGGCGCGCTGGCGGAATCGGCGGCAAGATCGGTATAGGCAAGCCGCGTGCCATCAGGCAGCACGACCGCGCCCGCATCTGTCTTGAGCGCGCTTTCCGGCTGGCCCGACCGGCGCGCGGCGGCTGCGATGAGCGCGGCGCGGGCGGTCGCACCGGCCGCGCGCATCTTTTCATACCCGTCCGGGATCGAGGTTGAGCCGCCGGTCGCCTGAATGCCCAGAAACTTGCCCGGAATTTCGGTTGCGGCACGGGCGGTGTTGGCAAGCCAGCTATCATCGGTGGGCTTGAAGGGAACCATCTCTTCCAGAAGGCTGGCGTTGTAATAGGCCTTGGCGGCAGGGCCGTGGAGAACGGTGATGTCTTCCCAGGCCACGTCCAGCTCTTCCGCGACAAGGGCCGCAAGCGTTGTGTGGATGCCCTGCCCCATTTCGGCGCGCGGCGCGATGATGGTGACGCCGTTCGTGTCAATCAGGACATAAGGTGTCAGTGCATCGCCCTTCAGGGGGTTCGGATACGGGCGACGATAGGCGTAGGTGCCGAAGGCGGCCCCGCCCGCGATGGCCACGGCGCCGACAAGGAAGGTACGGCGGGCGATCTTGCCTATGGTGCTCATCTCACGCGCCTTTCAGCTTGGCGGCGGCGGTATGGATGGCCGCGCGGATCCGGGGATAGGTGCCGCAGCGGCAAAGGTTGCCCTGCATGGCGTCGTCGATATCGGCATCGGTGGGGTCGGGGGTTTCCGCCAGAAGCGAGGCCGCCTGCATGATCTGCCCCGACTGGCAGTAGCCGCATTGCGCGACCTGGTGTTCGATCCATGCTGACTGGATGGCGTGCAGCGATTGCGGCGTGCCCAGGCCTTCGATGGTGGTGATGCTGGCGCCTTCGGCATCGCCGAGCGCGGTCTGGCAGGACCTGACGGCCACGCCGTCAAGGTGGACGGTGCAGGCACCGCAGGCCGCGATACCGCAGCCGAACTTGGTGCCCGTCAGATTGAGGCCGTCGCGCAGCGCCCAGAGAAGCGGGATGTCAGCGGGAAGGTCGAGCGTTTGCGGGGTGCCGTTGACGGTAAGCGTGACGGGCATGCGGGGCCTCCTGTGATCCTATGACAGATTGGGCGAAAAGTGTCAGGCTGTCAATTGACAGAGGAGGATGCTTTTGCAAATGTCGCGCGATGGATCAGGCGGCCCCCCAGGCAGAGCGTCAGGATGCCATCCTTGACGCGGCATTCCGTGCCTTTGCGGGCTACGGATACCGCCGCGTGGCGATGGAGGATATCGCGCGCGGGGCGGGGATGTCGCGCTCGGCGCTCTATCTGCATTTTCGCAGCAAGGAAGATATCTTCCGGTCGCTTCTGGTACGCTACTTTGATGAATGTCTGGCCGGAATGACCGCGGCCCTGGCGGAGCCGGCTGCGGGCGAAGCCGCGCTGATGCGTGCGTTCGCGGCCAAGGACGGCAAGCTGATGGAGGTGGTGCTGACATCGCCGCACGGGCGCGAGCTTCTGGACGCAGGCTTCGAGGTGGGCGCGGAGATCGCGGCAAAGGCAGAGGCGCGGATGGCAGGCGTTCTGGCCGGGTGGATCGCGGCGCAGCCCCGGGGGGCGGTACTTGGTTCCCCAAAGACGGTGGCCGAGACAGTGATCGCAGGGTTGAAGGGACTGAAAACCTCGGCCCCCGGGGTCGAGGCTTACCGGGCGGGTCAGGCGGTCATGGCGCGGATGCTGTCGCTGGCGCTTGGCGCCTAGGCGGGCGCGTGATCGGCGAAGGCGGCCTCGATCCGGGCCGCCTCGCGCGCCGTCAGGGGTAGCCATGGCGGGCGGACCGGGCCACAGGGATAGCCCAACAGGGCCAGCCAGTGCTTTGCCGCCGCAACGGGCTTTTCGGCGGGCGTGGCTGCGGCAAGCGCCGCGCGAAGCGGCGCAAGGGTTTCGTGAATCGCCCTTGCCTCGTCGATCCGGCCCGCCTGCGCTGCCGTCGCATAGGCGGCGACGCGCGGACTGGCGGGGGATTGCAGCATGAGCGGTGCAAGGCCGCCAAGGTGCAGCGTGGCGCCAAGGGTTTCGATCTCGTCCAGCCACAGCGCCTCGTCCCCCGCGCTGGTGGGGATGCCACCGCCCAGGTGCCGTGCGAGTTCGGCGCGCATGGGGGGCGGGGCGGCATATCGCAGGGCGATAACGCCCGGCACCCCGGCCAGACGCGCGGCAAGCCGGGGAGCCACAAGGTAGCCCGCGCCGGGGTGGATATCGAGGACCAGACCCGCCCGCGCCACCCAGGCGGCACGCGTGACGAATGCGACAAGCGTTGCCTCTTGCGCGCGTGCGCCGGGCAGCCGGGGCAAGGCCAGAAGGCAAGGCGCGGACAGCGCGGTGGCCGCTGCCATCAGATCGGTCATGCGGCCTTCATGGGGATCGTTGCAATCGAGGAGGACGCCACCCCGCCCGGCCATCGCCGCGGCGGCCACCTGAAAGAGCCGCTTGCGTTCGTCATGGTCGAGCGCCGCGCCCTCGCCCGCATCGGTACCGAAGATCAGCCCGTCGAGTCCGATGGTTGAAGACCAGCCTGCCACATGGCCCGCCAACGCACCCCAATCCACTGCGCCATCGCCCGCGAAGGGCGTGGGGGTGGCCGCCCAGAGGCCGCTGAGGGAAGGCAAGGAACGATCGTTCATGCCGACGAGAGAAGCAGCACCGGTTGCGGGCCGCAAGGGTGCTGTCTTTCCACCAACGGCCCCCGCAGCCTGCCGATCGGCCCGCTTTTGCAACGTTCAGGCCCGTATTTACGCCTTTTGGCATCGCAATTGACGGCGCTTTGACAGCCCGGGACTCGCCATACTTTGAGATCTATTGCAAGTTGACGTTACGTTAGAGGGGAAGTGCCGATGATACCGGGAGCCGGAATTCACTGCAGCCATCGCGTCGTGCTGACGGGGACGCCACGCTGTGTCGATCTGGGGCGCGATGTGGTGGCGGCCCATCTGGGGCTGACGCCGAAAGAAGCTGCGCAGCGCCTGTCGCGGGCGCCATCCGTGCTGGCCGAGGCTCTGGCCCCCGACGCGGCGCGGCGGCTGGTTCGGTTGCTGCGCCTTCTGGGCCTGCCCGCGCGGTGCGAAACGGTCGGGACAGGCGACAAGATCGAATGCAGGACGGTGTTTGACCTTGCCATCCAGCCCACCGCGGGCGCCCCGGCGCGCGAGATTGCGGCACGGCTGTCCGAACGGCTTGACCGGCCGCAGGCGACCTTCATGACGCTGCTGCATGCGCCCGGCGGTCTGGTGGTGACCGATCTGACGTGGCAGGCGGTTGCGGGATGGCGCACCGACCGCGCGCTGTCACGCGCGCAGATTCTGGTGTCGGAAAGCGAGGGGGCTGCCTACGACGTGTTGCCGTGGTACCGGCCCGATGACCAGACCAGCGTGAGCGCCCTTGCACGGCATCTGCGGGTGCTGGGGCTGGCCCCCTGCCCGCTGACCGGTGCGGTGGCCGCCGGGATTGACCGGACGATGGCGGCGCATCTGATCGAGCGGTTTCCACGCGCGGGCCTGTTGTGCGTGAACCGTGATTTCCAGCGCTTCGATCTGGTGATGACGGCCGCGCCGGGGCTGAGCCCCCGCGAACTGGCCGACTTTCTGACGACACGCACGGGGCAATCGCGCGTCGTGCCGGGTGCCACCTGCACGTCTGCGCCCGAAGCCATCGATTGTGCGCTGACGCGGTCTGACGCGCTGGCCTTCCAGGCGGATTACGCGCTGATCGGCATCGAGACGCGGCTGCGCCTTGTTTCGGGATCGCGCGACCGGCGCTGACCCGCCGCACGCGGATGCCGCCTGTCATCCCCCGCTCCCGTGGGTGCAGGCGCGCGGAGGCGGCCCTTCTTTCCCCGGGGCCGCCTCCACCCTTCTTGCGGACGTTAGGCTTTCGGTAAGGTCGGACGGGTATTGCAGGAGTTGGGTGACGGAAACGGGTGTGTGATGGCCAGGCAACCAAATGCCGCGCCAGTCATCATCAAGCGGAAAAAGATCATTGCTGGCGGCGGACACCACGGTGGGGCGTGGAAGGTTGCCTATGCTGACTTTGTGACGGCCATGATGGCCTTTTTCATGCTGATGTGGCTATTGGGCGCGACGACGGAAAAACAGCGCAAGGGGCTGGCGGATTACTTCAGTCCGACGATCCCGGTCAATCGCACCTCGGGCGGCGGCGATGGTGCCTTCGGGGGCGATTCCGTCTTTGCCGATCAGGCCCTGGCGCGGAACGGGCTGGGTGCAGTCAACGAAGCGCTGTCCGTCCAGCAGTTGTCGCAGGGCGGCGACCGCACCAACAGCGACATGCGCAACCTCGGACTGGCCGATCTGGCGCGTTTGAAGGCGGAACTGGTGGCCCGGGGCGGTGAGAGCATGACGATGACGCGCGCGTTGCGCCATGTCGTCACGCGGGTCACCGATGAAGGGCTGGTGATCGAACTTTTCGACCTGCCCGATGCGCCGCTCTTTGACGGCGATACCGCAGCGCCTGCCGCCGCGATGCGCACCCTTGCCACGCTTCTGGGCGAGGTTCTTGGGGTGACCACGAATGCGCTGGCCATCAGCGGGCATGTGAAATCCTACCCGATCACGCTTGTGAACAACCCTGTCTGGCCGCTGTCATCCGACCGCGCGCAGGCCGCGCGGGGGCTGTTGCAGGACGCAGGCCTTGGCGCCGCCCGGTTCCAGCGCGTGGCGGGACATGCCGACCGAACCCCCGCGACCGCCCTGCCGACAGCGCCGCGCAACAATCGGATCGAGGTGATTCTTTTGCGCCCGGATCGCTGAGAAGTTCCGGAAAGTTTTATCCATTAGCGCCTTTTTAAGCCGCCGCGCGCAGGGTGATGCCTGACCTGCGGGTCTGGGCAGCAGAAAGGTGTACTGGATGACGATTTCCTCGGCGCTGAACGCGGGGGTGGCGGGGCTGAATGCCAATGCCACCCGGCTTTCCACGATTTCCGACAACATCGCGAACTCGGCCACGCATGGCTACAAGCGCGCGGATGCCGATTTTCATTCGATGGTCATCAACGGCGGATCGACGGCGACCTATTCGGCCGGCGGCGTGCGGACGACGACGATGCGGCTGATCAATGAACGTGGACCGCTGATCGCCAGCACCAATCCCACCGATATCGCCATCGACGGGCGCGGGTTCATGCCCGTCAGCACGATCGGCGCGGTCAACGCCTCGGCCACCGGTCCCTATCCGATCGCACTTGCCACCACGGGGTCGTTCCGGCCGGACGAGAACGGCATCCTGCGCTCTGCCACGGGCGAGGTGCTGATGGGCTGGCCCGCCAACAAAGACGGAACGATGCCAACCTATCCGCGGGATTCGATGGTCGGGCTTGCCCCGGTGCAGATCAATTCGAACGAATTCGTCGCGAACCCGACCACGCGCATGTCGCTGGGGGTGAACCTGCCCGCAACGGCGACGGCCCCGACGGGCTCCGGCGATCCCTACACGCTGACGGCCGAATACTTTGGCAATCTTGGCACGTCGGAAACGGTGGACATCACCTTTACCCCCGATGTGGATCCCGCAGGTCCCACGAACCGCTGGACGATGCAGATCACCGACAACGCATCTGGCGCGGCGGTGGGTGCATACGTTCTGACGTTCGACGCGAGCCAGGCAAATGGCGGAACGCTGGCCTCGGTCACCACGGTTTCCGGCGGGGCCTATGATCCTGCGACGGGCACTATCGCCATGCCACTGGGATCGGGGACGGTCTCTCTGGATATCGGTACGGCGGGCGGCGGCAGCAGGCTTACCCAGTTGGCCAACACCTTTGCGCCCACAGGGATCAGCCGCAACGGATCGTCCGTCGCCACGCTGTCGAACGTGGAGATCGACAGCCAGGGCAATCTCTACGCGATCTACGACCAGGGCTTTACCAAGCGCATCTATCAGATCCCGACGGTCGATGTGCCCAATCCCAATGGCCTGACGTCGCTATCCAACCAGACTTATGCGGTCTCCAAAGGTTCGGGGCCGTTCTACCTGTGGAACGCGGGCGAAGGACCGACGGGCACGACGGTGGGCTTCAGCCGCGAGGAATCGGCAACCGATGTGGCGGCCGAACTGACCCAGCTGATCCAGACCCAGCGCGCCTATTCGTCCAACGCCAAGGTGATCCAGACGGTGGACGAGATGCTGCAGGAAACCACGAACATCAAACGCTAGGGCTGATCCGCAATGACCCTCAACGCATCACTTTCCAGCGCCCTTTCGGGGCTTCAGGCCGCCTCGCGCAAGGCAGAGGCCGTGTCGTCGAACGTCGCCAATGCGATGACCGAAGGCTATGCCCGGCGGGGGGTCGAGGTGGCCGCGCGCAGCCTGGGCGCCACCGGCCAGGGTGTGCAGGTGGTGGGTGTGACCCGCGACACCGACCCGATCCTGACCGGCGACCGCCGCATCGCCGGGGCTGCCGCCGATGCGCGGAGGACCGAGGCCGATTTCCTTGGCCGGATCGAGGCCGCGATGGGCACGCCCGGCGCGGAAGGGGCCCTGACCACGCGGCTGTCGGATGTTGAAGTGGCGCTGGTTGCGGCGGCGGGTGATCCGACCTCGGAGACGGGCCTTCATGAGGTTGTGCGGACCGCGAAGGCCCTGGCCACGGGGCTGGCCACGATCACGGATGCAATCCAGACCGAACGGCAGACGGCCGATGCCCGCATCGCCGCCGACGTGAAGACGCTGAACACGGGCCTTGCCCGCGTATCGGAACTCAACACCCTGATCCTGAAGGCAACCGCGACCGGCCGGGACGCATCTGCGCTGATGGATCAGCGCACGCAGGCGGTGGATTCCATCGCCTCGATCATTCCCTTGCGAGAAAGTGCGCGCGCTCAGGGCCAGATCGCGCTTTACACGCCGTCGGGCCTTGCGCTGCTCGAAGGGCAGACGAAGGCGAGCTTTGCCTTCACGCCCACCACGCTCATCCTCCCGGAGATGGCGGTTGGCGGCGCGCTGTCGGGGCTGACGATGAACGGTCGGGCCGTGGCGACGGGGCCGGACGGGCAGCTTGGGCAGGGAACGCTGGCTGCGAATTTCGCCATCCGGGACCAGATGGCACCCGACGTACAGACCCGGGTCGATGCGCTGGCATTCGATCTGGCAGAACGACTGCGCGACCCCGGCACCGCCACGACAGAGCCCGGGCTTTTCGCAGAGAATGGCACACGTGCCCAGCAGGGCACCGGGCTTGCAGGCCGGCTGTCGCTGAATGCGGCGCTTGATCCGTCGCAAGGCGGCGCTGCCTCGCGGTTGCGGGATGGTTTCGGCGCCGCGACCCCTGGACCGCCGGGGGAGACGCGCCTTCTGCGCGACCTGCAGGCCGCACTGTCGGCCAGTCTTCCCGCCACCGCCAGCGGCTCCTTGCGCGATCTGACCGGGATCGCCAGCGATACGGTTTCGGCCACCGCCTCTGCCCGCGTCGCGGCAGATCGCGAGGTCAGCTACACCTCGGCCCGCGCCGACGCCTTGCGCACGCAGGAGCTGTCGATCGGTGTCGATACGGACCGCGAGTTGCAGGACCTGCTGGCCGTCGAAAGGGCCTATGCCGCGAATGCCAAGGTGCTGACGGCGGTGGACGAAATGCTGCAAGTTCTGATGGGGATCTGAGACATGACAATCACCAGCATCGGTGACCTTGCCTATCGCTACGTCCTGCGCAACGAGACGACGGCGCTGAAACGGGCCGCACAGACCGCGGGCAACGAGGTCGCTACCGGGCGGGTCGCGGATACCGCGGCGCATCTTGGCGGCAACCTCGCGCCGCTGGCGGCGATCGAGGCCTCGCTCGCGCGGATCGCGGCGCAGGAGCGTATCGCGGCGCTGGCCGGTGTGCGCGCCGAGGCGCAACAGGCGGCGCTGGGTGTGATCGACACGACCGCCTCGGACCTGCAAAGATCGCTTTTGCAGGCCATAGCGGGCAGCGGGCCGTCGCTGACGGCGGCTGCGGCCGATGATGCCGCCGAACGGTTTCGCGGCGCGATCTCTGCGCTTGGCGCACGCGCGGGCGACCGGACACTTTTTGCCGGTGTCGAGACGCAAGGCGCCGCATTGGCCCCGGGGCAGGAGATTCTGGATGCGCTGAAGGTGGCGGTGGCAGGGGCCGCCACCGCCGCAGACGCCGAGGCTGCGGTCGCGGATTGGTTCGCGCGGCCCGATGGGTACGCCCAGGCGGCCTATCGCGGCGGTGCGCCCATCACGGACGGAAACCCCGATGGCAGCGAAGGCACGCGGGTGTCGCTGACAGCCGACGATCCCGCGATCAAGGCCACGCTGGAAGCGATGGCGCTGGCGGCCGTGCTGTCGGGTGGCGGCGGGCCCACCGCGCCGGGTGAACGACTGGCACTTGCACGCCGGTCTGCCGAACGGCTGGCGGGCGACGCGTCCGACCGCGCGGCGCTGCAGGGGCGCCTCGGCACGACCGAAGCCGCCATCGACACCGCACGCACCCGCCTTTCCGCCGAAGCAACGGCGCTGCAGATTGCGCGGAGCGATCTGATCGGCGTTGACGACTACGAGGCTGCGACACGGCTTGAGGCGACGCAGACACAGCTTGAAACGCATTATGCCGTCACCGCGCGCCTCGCGCGCCTCAGCCTGGTGGATTTCCTCAGATGATCCGGATGCTTGCCGTTGCCGTTCTCTTGCTCGCGCAGGCCGCCACCGCGGGTCCGGTGCGGATCAAGGATCTGGTCGAATTCGACGGCGTCCGGGGCAACGATCTTCTGGGCTATGGTCTGGTGGTCGGTCTGAACGGCACCGGCGACGGGCTGCGCAATGCACCTTTCACCGAGGAAATGCTGGCCAATCTCTTGGAACGTCTGGGCGTCAACGTGACGGGCGAGGCGTTTCGGCCAAAGAACGTGGCGGCGGTCTTTGTGACCGCCACACTGCCGCCGTTCGCGCGGGCGGGGGCCCGGATCGACGTGAATGTGGCGGCGATTGGCGACGCGAAAAGCCTGCTCGGCGGCACGCTGATCATGACGCCGTTGAACGGCGCGGATGGGCAGATCTATGCCGTCTCGCAGGGAACGGTGATCGCCGGGGGCGTGTCTGCGGAAGGCGTGGCGGCGCGCGTGGTTCAGGGCGTGCCCACCGCCGGCACGATCCCCGCCGGGGCGCGGGTGGAACGTGAGGTCGATTTCGATTTCGCCGGGCTGACCGCGCTGCGGCTGGCGCTGCGTGCGCCCGATTTCACCACGGCGGCGCTGATCGAGCGCGCGATCAACCGCGAATTCGGGCGGACGGTCGCTGTCATGCAGGATGCGGGCACCGTGGCGCTGGATATTCCGGCAGCGCGCATGCCCTCGCCCGCGCACGTGCTGGGGCGGATCGAGAATCTGACGGTTGAGCCGCAGACCCGCGCGCGGGTGGTGGTGGATCAGCGGTCGGGCACCATCGTGATGGGGGCGGAGGTGCGGATCAGCCGCGTGGCCGTCGCGCAGGGCGGGCTGACCCTTCGGGTCGACGAGACGCCCGTGGCCGT
>JBBSBE010000090.1:0-16199 GCA_038251625.1 Rhodobacterales bacterium | reverse complement strand
GGTCTTGCTGTTCCAGACCTCTTCCGCGCCGGGCAGGATGCCAAAGCCCACCACATCGCCCACGACCGAGCTGTCGCTGGTCTTTGCGTTCGAGCCCACGTCGCCCCACCATGTCAGCATGCCGCCCGTGCCCGCCAGGAACTGCGAAAAGGCGGTTGTGCCCGGGTCGGCGTTGATCTGGTCGGCGGGATAGGCGCCGGGCGTGGCGATGAGGTCCATAACCTCCTGGATCGCGCGCACGAAAGCCGGATTGTTGACACGCGGCTTCATCGTATCCGGGTCGAAGAGCCAGGCCGGATCGTCAGGATGCTTGGCATAGGCCGTCGCCCGATCTTCCAGAAAGTAGAAGCCGAAGCCGCCCCAGCCTTTCAGCGGATCGAGGAAACCATGCGCGTCGCCGCCGGTCAGCGGATCGGACTTGCCGACCAGCGCTTTCGATGCCGCGTTCACTTCGGTCCAGGTCTTGGGCACGCCCGTGCCGGCGATGCCGCCGTCGGCGAAGTAATCCTTGCGGTAGGCGAAGGTGTGGCAGTCGCCGTCGATCGAGACGCGGTACGTCTTGCCGTCCCAAGTGCCGACGGGGGCCTGCAGGTAGCCAACATAATCATCCATGTCGATTTGCGCGCGGACCCAGTCGGGCATCTCGGACAGAAGGCCCTTGGACGCGGTATCGCCCTCGAAGGGTGCGCCCATTTCGATGATGTCGAAATCTACGGTGCCGGTCGCGATGGATTGCTGCAGACGCGCGTTGTAATCGGCCTGTGCAAGGTCGATCCAGTTGATCTTGGCGCCGGTGTATTCTTCCCACGCTTTCAGGAAGCCGCGGAAAAGCACGTTATGTTGGTTCTGGTTGTTCAGGCCCATGAAGTTCAGCTCGACGCCCGCGAATTCGCCCTCGGCCACGCTGGCCTTGGTGGCGCCCAGCGTCATCTCGCCGACCTGCTGCCAGTGCGCATCGGTGGGCGAGCCTTGCCCGACCCCCGGAATGGCCAGGATCTGCGCGCGCAGGTCATCCTGCGCCAACGCCGGGCGCGCCCCGAGCCCAAGGCCGCCCAGTGCGGCCAGACCGCCCACCCCCGCCGCGCCCTTCAACAGGCCGCGACGTGTCAGCCCCGCTTTCACGATGGCGTTGTACACGTCCACTTTCATCTCTGACCTCCCTTAATTGCAAAGCGCTGTGCGCTCCGGCAACCGCGCAGGCCCTGCCCCGTTCGGGGTCTTGGATCCGCCTTGCCAACATTGCCGCCGGGTCCGGCGCCTGCCGGACATGGCCCGACATTCTCAGCCTTGTCCTATCGAGTCAAGCATCTAACATGTTAGTATGCTCAGATGGTAGACAGGTCCTCTGGGCTGCGCTAGGCATGGATGAAACCGCATGCCGAGGGCAGAATGGCCGAAGTCACCATCCGCGATCTGCGCAAATCCTATGGCGCGCTGGACGTGCTGCACGGCGTGAATGTCGATATCGCGGATGGGCAGTTCGTGGTGCTTGTTGGGCCGTCGGGCTGCGGGAAATCCACGCTTTTGCGGATGATCGCGGGGCTTGAGGGGATATCCTCGGGTACCATCCGTATTGGCGACCGGGTGGTGAACAACCTGCCGCCATCGGACCGCGATATCGCGATGGTGTTCCAGAACTACGCGCTTTACCCGCACAAGACGGTTGCCGCCAACATGGGCTTTCCGCTGAAGATGCAGGGGATGGACAGGGGAAAGATTGCCGAAAAGGTGGACCGCGCCGCCGATATTCTGGGACTGAAGCCCTATCTCGACCGCTATCCCCGCGCGCTGTCCGGCGGGCAGCGGCAACGTGTGGCGATGGGCCGTGCCATCGTGCGCGATCCGCAGGTGTTTCTCTTTGACGAGCCGCTGTCAAACCTTGATGCCAAGTTACGTGTGCAGATGCGCGGCGAGATCCGCGAGTTGCACCAGCGGCTATCCACAACCACCGTTTATGTGACACATGACCAGATCGAGGCGATGACGATGGCCGACCGCATCGTGGTGATGCGCGACGGTCATATAGCGCAGATCGGCGCACCGCTCGAATTGTACGACACGCCCGCCAACACCTTTGTGGCGGGCTTCATCGGATCGCCCGCGATGAACCTGCTGCCGGGTGTGGTGCGGGGCGGCGCGATCGATGTAGAGGGTGCCACCCTGCCAGCACCAGATGCACCGGGCCTGTCGGAGGGGCGAAAAGTGACCTTCGGCATCCGGCCCGAGCATCTGGACCTGACGGACACGGGCGGCATTCCGGCATCGGTGGTGGTGGTCGAGCCCACCGGATCGGAAACCCATGTGGTGCTGCGCCTCGGCGCGCGCGACCTGACGGCGGTGTTCCGCGAGCGCCACGCCTTCCGCCCCGGGCAAGAGGTGCATCTGACGCCGCGCGTGGGCCTCGTGCATCTTTTCGATGGCGACAGCGGGATGCGGATCTGATGATGTGCCGGCGCGGCCGACGCGCCGCGCGAAGGGGAGGATGACATGCTGAAAGGGATCGACACCCGCCTGAACGCCGACGTGCTGCATGCGCTGCGGGCGATGGGGCATGGCGACACGCTGGTGATCGCCGATACCAACTTCCCGTCAGACAGCATCGCGCGCCAGACCGTGACGGGGCGGCTTCTGCGGATGGAAAACCTGACCTGCGCGGCCGCTGCGCAAGCGGTGCTGTCGGTGCTGCCGCTGGATACGTTCGTTGATGATTTCGCGGGCCGGATGCAGGTGGTGGGCGCGCCTGATGACGTGCCGCCCGTGCAGGCCGAGGTGCAGGCCGAGATCGACCACGCCGAGGGCCGCCCCCGCCCGATGATCGGCATCGAACGCTTCGCCTTTTACGAAGAGGCGAAGAAGGCTTATGCCGTGATCCAGACGGGCGAGCGGCGCTTCTATGGCTGTTTTCTCTTTCGCAAGGGCGTGATCCCGCCGGAGGCATAAGACATGGGCCGCGTCGTCATCCTTGGCGTTTTTGTCGCCGACACCGCCTATCGCGCTGATCGTCAGCCAAAGATGGGTGAAACGATCCTTGGCCACAGCTTCGTTCTGGGTCCGGGGGGGAAGGGATCGAACCAGGCCGTCGCGGCTGCGATGGCGGGGGCAGAGACGCATATGATAACGCGGCTCGGCCGTGACGCCTTTGCCGAGATGGCGCTGGCCACATGGGCCAAGGCCGGGGTGCAGCCTGCCGTCACCCGGTCTGACAGCTACACCGGGGCTGCCTATATCTTCATCGAGGCGGCCACGGGCAACAACGCCATCATCATTGCGCCGGGGGCTGCCGCCGAAATCTCTGTAGCCGATATCGAGGCGCGCGCCGATCTGATCGCCGGGGCGGCGGTGTTCGTGACGCAACTGGAGCAACCGATCCCTGCGGCACGACGCGCGTTGGAGATTGCGCGCGCGGGCGGTGCGATCACGATCCTCAACCCGGCACCGGCTGCCGACCTGCCGGAGGGCATGCTGGCGCTTTGCGACTACGTCACGCCCAACGAATCGGAAGCCGAGGCGCTGACGGGCCTTGCGGTCACCACACCGCAAGAGGCGCTGGCCGCGGCAATGGCACTGCGCGCCAAGGGTGCAGGGGCGGCGGTCATCACGCTGGGTTCGCAAGGTGCGCTTTATCACGATGGTACCCGGACGGAGCATGTGCCCGTGTTCCCGGCGGGCCCGGTGGTTGAGACGACGGGCGCGGGAGATGCGTTCAACGGCGGCTTTGCGGCAGCATTGGCCCGGGGGCTGTCACCGGTGGATGCCGTGCGGTTCGGATCGGCCACGGCAGGTATTTCTGTCACCCGCCCCGGCACGGCGCCGTCGATGCCAGCACGCGCCGAGATTGAAGCGTTGCTGGCAGGATCGGCGCCTTAGGCGCGGCCCTGCCAAAGATCGCCAGCCTGCCGCAGCGTGTTGCGCAGCCCCTGTGACAGCGCGCGTATCGCTTGCCTGACGCGCCTGCGTACGGGCGACGGCTGGCGCAGGGCACGCTCGCAGAAGAACCCCAACAGGGCGCCCGCCAGCACCTGCCAGATATCGTGCTTGCCCGCCTCGATCCGGCTGGCACCGGTAAAGGCGGCTGTGGTGATCACGAACGCCTGCACCAGCGGCGCACCTTTCAGACAATCGTGCAAAAGCGAGGAAGCGCCCAGGACGGCGGTTGAGGTGTGGGCAGAAGGGAACCCCTCGTCCCCACCGTTCGGGCGCATGTTGAAGGGCGCATCCCCAAGCCCCTGCTTTGCTGCATGCGCCGACGTGAACATGATTGCATAGCGCAAGGCAAACTCTGACCCCGCGCCCTTGGCCCCCGCGCATCCCCAGGCGATCAGGGGCAGCGCGATCTGCCAGCGGTCGCCGATCCGTTCCGCCTTCCACGGACCCACCAGGAACGCCACCGCCAGAAGGGCCGCAACCACCTTGCCCATGGCGAAAATACGCAGAATCGCGATCATGCGGTTCCCTTCCCGGCGATGCCGTTCCGTCCCGCCGGGGCGTGATCTGATTTCAGGCGTCGCGTGCCTTGCTGAAGGGCGGCTGCGACATTTGCGCCCTCGTGCCCCGGATTCCCCGGGCATTTCGCCGGATTGGCCGCCCCTTTGTGCCGCTGCGCGGCTTTGCCCGCTGGACGGGCACGCGACACAACGCTAGATAAACGCGCGATGGGTGACGGGCTTCCGGTGCCCGCTGGATTTATGGTCCGCCACTCGTGCGGCCAACGAGAGGGAGAACTTCCGTGTCCCACACTGACGATCCCGCAGGCACACGCCGCGATTTCCTCTACTACGCCACTGCAGGTGCCGGCGCCGTTGCCGCGGGCGCAGCCGTATGGCCGCTGGTGAACCAGATGAACCCCTCGGCGGATGTGCAGGCGCTGGCATCGATCTTTGTCGATGTCAGTGCTGTCGAGGATGGTACGCAGCTGACGGTGAAATGGCGCGGCAAGCCCGTTTTTATCCGCAAGCGCACGGAGAAAGAGATCGAAGAAGGCCGGGCCGTCAACCTGTCGGACCTTGTGGACCAGAACGCCGAGAACGCCAACATTGCCGCCGATTCGCAGGCGACCGATCAGAACCGGACGCTGGACGCAGATGGTGTGTGGCTGGTGATGATGGGTGTCTGCACGCATCTTGGCTGTGTGCCGCTGGGCAATTCGGGCGATTTCGACGGCTGGTTCTGCCCCTGCCACGGGTCGCACTACGATACGGCGGGCCGTATCCGCAAAGGCCCCGCACCGCGCAACCTGCCGGTGCCGGTGGCGGCTTTCACTGACGACACAACGATCAAGTTGGGCTGAGGAGGACAAGATGGCTGGTATCCCGCACGACCATTACGAACCGAAGTCCGGCGGCGAAAAGTGGCTGGCACGCCGCTTGCCCATCGTGGGGCTTCTCTATGACGTCATCATGATCCCGACGCCGAAAAACCTGAACTGGATGTGGATCTGGGGAATCGTGCTGACCTTCTGCCTGGCTTTGCAGATCGTCACGGGCATCGTTCTGGCGATGCACTACACCCCGCATGTGGACCGCGCCTTCGCCTCGGTCGAGCATATCATGCGCGACGTGAACGGCGGCTACATGCTGCGGTATCTGCATGCCAACGGCGCATCGCTATTCTTCGTCGCGGTCTATCTGCATATTTTCCGGGGTCTTTTCTACGGCTCCTACAAAGAGCCGCGCGAGATCACGTGGATCATCGGGATGCTGATTTATCTGGCGATGATGGCCACCGCCTTCATGGGATACGTGCTGCCGTGGGGGCAGATGTCATTCTGGGGGGCCACCGTGATCACCGGCCTCTTCGGCGCGATCCCCGGCATTGGCGAGACGATCCAGACGTGGCTTCTGGGCGGCCCTGCGGTGGACAACGCAACGCTGAACCGCTTCTTCAGTCTGCACTACCTTTTGCCCTTCGTGATTGCTGCGCTGGTTGCGGTGCACATCTGGGCGTTCCACACCACCGGGAACAACAACCCCACCGGGGTTGAGGTTCGCCGCACCTCGAAGGACGAGGCTGCAAAGGATACGGTGCCGTTCTGGCCCTATTTCGTGATGAAGGATCTTTTCGCGCTTGCGGTGATCCTGGCTATCTTTTTCGCTATCGTGGGCTTCATGCCCAACTTCCTTGGCCACCCCGACAACTATATCGAGGCGAACCCGCTTTCGACGCCCGCTCACATTGTGCCGGAATGGTACTTCCTGCCGTTCTACGCAATCCTGCGGGCATTCACCGCCGATGTCTGGGTTGTGCAGCTTACGCAGTTCGTGACCTTCGGGATCGTGGACGCCAAATTCTTTGGTGTGCTTGCGATGTTCGGTGCGATCGCGGTGATGGCTCTGGCGCCCTGGCTTGATACATCGTCGGTGCGGTCCGGCCGCTACCGGCCGATGTTCAAATGGTGGTTCGCGCTCCTTGCGGTCGATTTCATCGTTCTGATGTGGGTCGGCGCGCAAACCCCGACAACGCTTTCTGCGTGGATTTCGCTGATCGCGTCGGGGTACTGGTTTGCCTACTTCCTGATCATCCTGCCGCTTCTGGGCGTGATCGAGAAGCCGCTAGCGCAACCTGCGACCATCGAAGATGACTTCAAGGCGCATTACGACGTGCCGACATCCAAGAGCGGCGGTATCGCCCAACCGGCCGAGTAAGAAGGGACAAATGAACATGCTCCGCAACTTCACACTCGGCCTTGCTACCGGTCTTGCGCTGTCCTCCGGGGCAGCAATGGCGGCGGAATCGATCCAGGTGCCCGATGTGGCCTTCCCGTTCGAGGGCCCCTTCGGCAGCTTCGACCAGATGCAACTGCAACGCGGCCTGCAAGTCTTTACCGAGGTCTGCTCAGCCTGCCACGGCATGAAGTTCGTGCCGATCCGGTCGCTCGCCGATCCCGGTGGGCCGCAACTGCCCGAAGATCAGGTGCGTGCCTATGCAGCGGGTCTGGCCGAGATCACCGATGCCGACACAGGCGAAGACCGTCCCCGTGTACCGGCTGACCACTTCCCGAATTCGGGCCTTGAGAATGCGCCCGACCTCAGCCTGATGGCAAAGGCTCGCGCGGGCTTTAGCGGGCCCTATGGCTTGGGAACAAACCAGTTTTTCAAGGGGGTTGGTGGGCCGGAATACATCCACGCGATCACCACAGGCTATGAGGATCCGCCGGAATGTGCGGCGGATTTCGAATCGGACGGGTACTACAACAAGTACTTTGCCAAGGGTGCCGTTCCCGATAGCTGCAAGGACGAGCATGGGCATGTCGAGATTCAGGGCAGCTGGATCGCGATGCCGCCGCCCCTGTCCGATGATATTGTGGAATATGCTGATGGCACACCTGCAACGATTGACCAGATGTCGACCGATGTGTCGGCGTTCCTGATGTGGGCCGCCGAGCCGAAGCTTGTTGCGCGGAAGGAAGCCGGCTTCACCGCCGTGGTGTTCCTGACGATCCTTTCGGTGCTGCTGTACCTGACGAACAAGCGCATCTGGGCGAACGTGAAGACCAAGAAGACCCACGGCTGACAGGCCTGGCCGTCTGCATACATCTAACCCCGTCACCCCGGTGGCGGGGTTTTTTCATACCGAAACGGTAGCGCGCAGCGCTTCATGGCCCAACTCGACTTTCGACCCCTCCATCGCCACTTCCCCGCGCTTGAGCACGTAGAACCGGTCGCCCAGCCCGTAGGCGAAGTCGAAATACTGCTCGACCAGCACGATGGCCATGTCGCCCCTGCTTTTCAGATACTCGATGACCCGCCCGATCTGCTGGATGATGTTTGGCTGAATACCCTCGGTCGGTTCATCGAGCAGCAGGACGCGCGGCTTCATGATCATGGCGCGGGCAATGGCCAGCTGCTGCTGCTGCCCTCCCGACAGATCGCCCCCCCGCCGGTTCAGGAAGTCCTTGAGAATCGGGAAAAGATCGTAAATCTCCGACGGGATGCTGTGTTCCGACTTCGGCAACAGCGCAAAGGCCGTCTCCATGTTTTCGCGCACGGTGAGCAGGGGAAAGATCATCCGGCCTTGCGGCACGACGGCCAGGCCCTTCTTCGCCATCGCCTGTGCGGGCACACGGCCCACCTCTTCCCCCGCCAGCGTGATCCGGCCAGCGGTGCGGATATGCGTGCCCGCGAGCGCCTTCAGAAGCGACGTCTTGCCCACACCGTTCGTGCCAAGAACGCATGTCACTTCACCGGCACGCGCCTCCATCGTGATCCCGTGCAGGATCTGCGCGCCGCCATAGTGCAGGGTCAGGTTTTCGGTCGCGATCATTGTCTACCGCCCCAGATAGACGTCAATGACGTCCTGATTTTTCGTCACATGGTCCAGGCTGCCTTCGGCCAGAACCGCGCCTTCGTGCAGCACCGTGACCTTGCAGTTCAGGCGGCGCACGAATTCCATGTCATGTTCAACCACCACCACGGCGCGGGTCTTGGCCAGATCGACCAGAAGGGCAGTGGTTTGTTCGCGCTCGGCAAGCGTCATCCCGGCCGCGGGTTCGTCGACCAACAGAAGCTTCGGTTCCTGCGCCAGAAGCATGCCGATTTCCAGCCATTGCTTCTGTCCGTGGCTCAACTCCCCCGCTTTCCGTGGCAGCGCCTCGGCAAGGCCCACCTCGCCCGCCAGCGCCTCGACCCGGCGATGGTGTTTCGGCTGCGGCCGCCAGCCAAGGACCGAAAACGGGCTGCGGTCGGCCCGCAGCGCCAGCATCAGGTTTTCCGCGACCGTCTGATCTTCGAACACGGTGGGGCGCTGGAATTTTCGGCCGATACCGGCGCGGGCGATCTGAGCCTCGTTCAGCTTCAGCAGGTTCTGCGACTTCTCACCCCACAGAACGCGACCGGCATCGGGTTTGGTCTTGCCGGTCACGATGTCCATGAACGTGGTTTTGCCCGCGCCATTCGGGCCGATGACGGCGCGCAGCTCTGCCGGGCCAATGGAAAAGCTGAGGTTGTTGATCGCACGGAACCCATCGAATGTGACAGAGATGCCGGATACTTCCAGAAGGGCGGTCATTCCGTCGCCTCTTTCTCGCGCAAGCTGCCCTTGTCGGGGCCAAGGTCGGCGCCGTGCCGATCGGGCGTGCGCAGATTCTGGAAGCGGTCAAACAGGCCGCCAATGCCCTTTGGTGCGAACAGGGTGACGGCAACGAACCCAAGGCCAAGCGCCACTGACCACCAATCCACCCATTTGATCGTGTAGAACCCCAGCGGCACGTCGGGCGCGCGCCCCCCCGTGAACCATGTGGACAGAAGCGAGACGAGCGCCGCCCCGATCACCGCGCCGTAAAGCCGCCCCCGCCCACCGATGGCCACCCAGACCGCCAGATAGATCGAAGCGATGGGGGCCAGTTCCGCCGGGTTGATGATGCCCGCCTGCGGGTAGTAAAGCGCGCCTGCGATGGCCGCGATCACGGCAGTGACCGTGAAAAGGAACAGCTTGTAGCTTTCCACCGAATAGCCAAGGAAGCGCACCCGCGCCTCGTCATCCCGGATGCCCCGGATGACCGAGCCGAACTTGCCCGACACCACATTGGCCGCCATCAGGTATCCCAACGCCAGGGCCAGCGCCGAGGCCCAGAAGAACCAGACCGATAGTGTTGCCTGCGGCACGGCGGCAAGGCCGGGGATGTTCTGCAGGCCAGACAGGCCGTTGTTGCCCCGCAGCCCGCTATCATTCTGGAAAAGGTAAAGCGCCAGCGCCAGCGTCATGGCTTGCGTCAGGATCGACAGGTACACGCCTGTCACCCGGCTGCGGAACGCCAGCCAGCCAAAGGCCCCCGCAAGCACGCCCGGCACGATCAGCACCAGCAAAAGCTGCGCGGTCAGGCTGTGGGCGAACATCCAGACGGGCGGGATTTCAGAGCCGCCGACGACGCCGAAGATCTGCGTGCCGATCCCTGCGCGGATCTCCTCGGGCGTGGGCGGCAGTGCCTGACCGGAAAGGGCATTGACGACAATCTCTTCGGTTCGGGCATACATCAGCCACATGCCGACCATGTATCCGCCGAGGGCGAAAAACGCCATGTGGCCCAGCGACAGCACGCCGGCATAGCCCCAGATCAGGTCCATCGCGAGCGCGACGAGGCAAAGGCACAGCGTCTTGCCCAGCGTCTTGACGAACGAGGTGGAGATGAGGCCCGCGCCGATCCCGTCGGCCATCAGGGTGACGGCGAGGGTAAAGACAGCCAGCGCCAGCAGGAACCACAGGACCGATGGGTTGCGGATAAGGAAGCTGCGGCTCATCTCAGTCTCCCGCCGCGCGGCCCTTGAGGGCGATGATGCCCCGCGGGCGGAACTGGATGAAGAGGATGATGAAGAGGATCATGTAGGTTTGCGCGGCAAGGGTGTTGGACGGGTTCAGCCATTCGATGCCCTTTTGCAGCGTGCCGATCATGAACGCCCCGGCCAACGTGCCCCAGATGTTGCCCACGCCGCCCACGACCACCGTCATGAAGCTCTGCACGATGTAGTCGTTCCCCAGTTCCGACGTGACCTTAGCGAAAAGCCCGATGGCCACGCCCGCCAGCCCCGCGATGCCGGAACCAAGGCCGAAGGTCAGCATGTTGATGCGGTCGGGGTTGATCCCCATGGATGCGGCCATCGCGGGGTTCTGCTGGACGGCGCGCACCTCGAGCCCCAGCCGCGTGCGTTTCATCAGCCACAGAAAGAATCCCAGAAGCACCATTGCCAGCACGAAGATTGCCACGCGCACGGTGCTGATCGAGACGACGTCGTTGATGACGATGGCGCCGTCCAGCCACGCCGGTGATGTGAGGGGCCGCGCCTGCGTGCCGAAGATGTTCTTTGCGATCTGCTGCAGCGCGATAGAGATGCCGAAGGTTGCAAGTAACGTCTCCAGCGGCCGCTTGTAGAGGTGGCGGATCACGAGCCGTTCCATCGCCACCCCAGCGGCAAAGGTGACGGCAAAGGCCAGCGGCAGGGCCACGAGGATGGAAATCGTGTAGTCGGGGATCACCTGCTGCACCACATAGCCGGTGTAGGCGCCCATCATGATGAATTCGCCATGCGCCATGTTGATGACCCGCATCACGCCGAAGGTGATGGCAAGGCCGACAGCCGCCAGAAAGTAGATCGACGCCAGCGACAGCGCATCGAGCGCAAGGTCTGCGGCCTGCATTGTGCCCACGGTCAGGGCAATCCTGTCCAGCGCGGCATTCGCGGCATCCGTCACGGCGGCATCGGGTTCGGCATAAACGTCGAAGTAGCGATAGGCGGCAATATTGGCCGTCACCTCGTCCGAGGTGGCGGCGGTCGGCACCTTTCCGGCCACCTCCAGCGCGGTATAGGCACGGTCGCGCGACGCTTGGGTGCCAAGGTCCGCGACGGGGATGCCACCGACCGTGCCGTTCTCGATGTTGGCGGTCAGGGCTGCACGCTGTTCATCGTTGGTCAGCGGCGCTGGCGCAAAACCTTCGGCCACAAGAAGCGCAAAAGCCTCGGGCACCGGCAGGCGGCGCCCCGGGGTCAGCTCGGTCGCGATGTTGCCGGGCGGCGGCTCCTTCGCCGCCACGCGCCGGGTGGCGACCAGAGGGTTCAGCGCCCCCCGCAGGTCAAGGCCCAGGTCGGCGCCGAAGCTTTCGATGGCGGCCACACGCGCGGCGCTGTCTGTATCAAAGCGCAGGGTCAACAGACGCTCAAGCCGCGCCTTTTGCGCCCCAAGGGCGGGGTCGGGATCGTCCAGCGCTTCGCGCAGGGCAGCGAGTTGCGACGCATCGGGTTCGCGGGCGATGGCGGCAAGGGCGGCGCTGCGCGCTGCGGGATCGGGATCGGAAAGCTGAAATTGCACAAGCGCCGCCGCGATCAGGCTGCGCACGCCGGAATTTGGCCGGATCGCCACGATATCCGCCTTGGGCGCGGTGCCTGCATCGGCGCCGGTCAGGGGATCGGTCAGCGCAAATGCGCCACCCGATTCGGTCAGGATGAAGAAGGCGCCATCGGATTTGCGCTGGCCAAGGTTCCGGTCGGCCCAGGCTGTCAGCAGGCGTGCGACCGCAGGATCGCCGCTGTCCACGAGCGCCGCGATCACCGGTCCGATGGTCTGGCGCGAGGGACTCGCGATCTGGTCGCCGTACTGGGCCACGACCCCGGCAAGATCGGCGCGGAGCGGCAGCGCCAACAGCATCAGGGCCGCGAGCGAAAGAAGAAGCCTGCGCATAAGTGGGGTGATCCGGAAAAGGGGTAGGGGGCCAGAGGTGGCCCCCCGCAAGCGATCAGTAGTTGGACTTGATCTGAACGCAGGTCTTGGTTTCGGTGTTGTACATGCCGCAATCAAGGGTCGCCCAATCCGATTCCAGCACCGCCGATTCGGGCAGGTAATCCGTCCAGGCGTCGCCCGGCACCGGCTCGGTCTGGCTGATGATGTCGAACTGGCCATCGGCGCGGATCTCGCCGATCAGCACGGGCTTGGTCAGGTGGTGGTTCGGCAGCATCTTCGCGATGCCCCCGGTCAGGTTCGGCACTTCCAGGCCGTACATCGCCTGCCGCACCGGATCGACATCGGTGGTGCCCGCTTTCTCGACCGCTTGCACCCACATGTTGAAGCCGATCACATGCGCTTCCATCGGGTCATTCGTCACCCGGTTTTCGCCCGCAAATGCCTTCCACTTGGCGATGAACTCCTTGTTGATCGGGGTGTCGGCCGACATGAAGTAGTTCCATGCCGCGAGGTGCCCCACGAGGTTCGAGGTGTCGAGGCCCGAAAGCTCTTCCTCGCCCACCGAGAAGGCGACGACGGGGATGTCATCGGCCGATACGCCTGCCGCCGCGAGTTCCTTGTAAAAACCGATGTTGGCATCGCCGTTGATGGTCGAGATCACGCCCACCTTCTTGCCGTCGGCACCCAGCGCCACCACGTCCGCCACGATCTTGGACCAGTCGGAATGGCCAAAGGGGGTGTAGTTGACGAAGATATCCTCTTTCGCGATTCCCTTGGAGATGAGGTAGGCTTCGAGGATGTTGTTTGTCGTGCGCGGGTAGACATAGTCGGTGCCCAGAAGCGCAAACTTTTCCACGCCAAGCTCTTCCAGATAATAATCCGTCGCCGGGATCGCCTGCTGGTTCGGGGCGGCACCGGTGTAGAACACGTTCTTGGAGGATTCTTCGCCTTCGTACTGCACGGGGTAGAACAGAAGGCCGTTCAGTTCCTCGATCACCGGCAGAACCGATTTGCGGCTCACGGAGGTCCAGCAGCCGAACATCACGTCGACGTTCGATACCGTCAGCAACTCGCGCGCCTTTTCCGCAAAAAGCGGCCAGTCAGAAGCCGGATCGACAACTACGGCTTCGATCTGCTTGCCCAGAAGACCGCCCTTGGCGTTCTGCTCGGCGATCAGCATCAGCATGGTGTCTTTCAACGTGGTTTCCGAAATCGCCATCGTGCCCGACAGCGAGTGCAGCACGCCGACCTTGATCGTCTCGCCCTGGGCAAAGCTTGCCTGCGGTACGGCCATCATTGCCGCCGCGCTGGCCAGAAGCATCCGTCTTGTCAGTTTCATAATTCTGTCCCTCAAATCCTGTCGCCCGGGGCCTTTCCCTTCGTGGAAAACGGCGCCACATACGGACGGCAACTTTGTTGCACCCAGTGCGGTGGTGGCAGGTTTCTCAGGTCGGTCGCCACCGCACACCCATCTCGGCCGGCAATTCTTGCAGGCCCGCCGCAGTGATCAGCAAATCGACGGCGCTGCGGCGCGGCAAGCGGGGGCGTGACGCGGCGTCACTGAACGGTCACAATCGCCTCAAAAAACATCACATGCCTTTGAAAGCGGCGCGAATTCAGGCGGAGATGACTCGGGGCGCCACTGATCGCAGGCGATCACTGCCGCTCACAAGTTATGGATCAGCCTGACACATGGCTTCCACCGGGCGCCCATCAAGCCGATATCGGGCGGGTAGGGCGTCTGGCGTGTCATCGGGGCGACGGGCCGGCTCCGCCCTGCCGCCGGATAGACGGTCGCTTCACGCCACGGCGCAAAGACCAGCCCCGCAGGATTTGCCATGTCTTTGAAAATTCACACTCGCCGCCGCGGGCTGGCCGGGGCGTCTGTTCTGGCCCTTGTCGCGGCGCTTGCGTTGCCGCTTGGTGCCGCAGTCTCCCACGCCGAGATGCCCGTTACCGGCGCCGTCGTTACCTATGCCGATATCGTGGCGGCGGCCAAACCTGCCGTGGTGACGATCACCACCGAGATGCCCGTGCAAGCCTCTGCCGAAGGGCAGACGCCCTTTGGCCCGGGCCAGGCGCCCTTTGACCAGTTCTTCCAGCAGTTCTTTGGCCAGGAAGGCCCCGGAGGGCAGCCCCAGCCGCAAGCGCGCCCACAGCGGCAAACGCCGCACGGCATGGGCCTTGGTTCGGGTTTCATCGTGGATGCGTCGGGCGTGATCGTGACCAACAACCACGTCATTGACGGCGCGACCAAGATCACCGTCACGCTGGATGACGGGCGTGAACTGCCTGCGACGCTTGTGGGCCGCGATGCAAAAAGCGATATCGCTGTGCTGCGGATCACGGCGGACGCGCCGCTGCCGGTTGTCGGCTGGGGTGCGTCGGATGCTCTGCGCCTTGGCGACGGCGTGGTGGCGATCGGCAACCCGTTCGGGGTGGGTACCACCGTGACCTCGGGCATCGTGTCGGCGCGCGGGCGCGACCTGCACAACGGGCCTTACGATGATTTCATCCAGGTGGACGCTGCGATCAACCACGGCAACTCTGGCGGGCCGCTCCTGAATGCGGAAGGTCAGGTCGTGGGCATCAACTCGGCGATCTATTCGCCGAACGGCGGCAACGTGGGGGTGGGCTTTGCCATTCCTTCTGCGCAGGCCGAAAAGGTTGTGGCGCGCATTCTGGCGAATGGCGATATCGAACACGGCTTCATCGGCGTGCAAATCCAGCCGCTGGATGCCGATATCGCGTCGTCGCTGGGTCTGAAGGGGCATGACGGCGCGCTGATTGCCATGGTCAACGATGGCTCCCCCGCCGCTACCGCAGGGCTGAAGAGCGGCGATGTGGTGCTGGGGCTCGATGCGGCACCGGTGGCCACACCGAAAGACCTGTCGCGCCTCGTGGCCGACCTTGCCCCCGGTGCCATGGCCAAGCTGAAGGTCTGGCGGGATGGCAAGGAGGTTACGCTGCCCATCACGGTGGGCAAGTTCGCCGAGGATACAGCCTCGGTCGCCGAACCGGCGAGCGGTGTGGATATCCCCGCCCTTGGCCTGAGCGTGCAATCGCTCAGCGCTGCCGATGATCAGCAGATGGGCCTGCCGGAAGGCACCGCTGGCGTCCTGGTAACAGCACTTACCCAGGATGGCACGGCGGCGCAGAAGGGGCTGGCAGAGGGTGACGTGATCCTCAGCGTCAACCAGCAGCCCGTGGCATCCGCGCAGGATGTGACGGCCGCCGTGGCCGATGCCCGCGCCAAGGGCCGGGCAGCGGTGCTGATCGGTCTGCAACGCAACACGAACCAAAGCTTTGTGGCGGTGCCGCTGGCCTGACAACGCAAGACGGGGCGGCCGTGCAGGCCGCCCTGCCTATCCCTCGCGCATCAGCGCGGCGAGCGCCTGCGCGCCCGCATCGCCCCGCGCAAGTTCCGTGGCAGCCGCCGCCCGCACTTCGGCGGCCTTGTTCTGGTTCAGCTTCCACGTTCCCGCGACGCTTGTGATCCGCAGCCGAAAGGGCAGGATCATTCGCATCATCCGGGGCATCACGCCCTCGCTCATCTTGCCTGAAACCCACGGTTTCTTGGGCAAGAGCCGCGCCTCGTGCTCGGCGGACAGGGCATCCACATGGTCCCGCAGATCATCCTCGGGCAGCGCCTCCAGCACCCCACGCAGATGCACGGCCACGTAGTTCCATGTGGGCACCTGATCCTCGGCCCCGTACCAGTCTGGCGAGACATAGGCATCGGGGCCAGAGACGATCATGATCGCAGGCGCAGGCAGGCCCGCCCGCACGATGGCATTCGACCGCGCCAGATGCAGATCGGCCAGCACGCCATCTTCTGACAACAGGAACGGCACATGTGCGGCCAGCGGCCCCTCAGGGCCGTTCACGCTCAGAACGCCAAAGCCGCGCGCGCGGGCAAAGGCCAGGTTCTGCGCTTCGGGTGTGCCGCGAAAGGCGGGGTTTGGATGCATAATATCTCTCCTCAAAACGCCGGACGGTGCCGTCCGGTCATCCGGTCTTTCGTGCCGTCACTG
>JBBSBE010000089.1:0-16294 GCA_038251625.1 Rhodobacterales bacterium | reverse complement strand
TGGGCGCTGGAAACGATGATCGAGGGTATCCTCTGGGTCCTTCAGACCCCGCATCCATTTGTCATCATGGCGGTCTTTGTCACGCTGACGTGGGTTTTGCAGCGATCGTGGAAGACTTGCCTTCTGATCCTCCTCGGATTTCTTTTCATCCTCAACCAGGGGTACTGGAAGAACACGACCGAAAGCCTGACGCTCGTGCTGTCGGCCTGTGTGGTCTGCATGGCCGTGGGCGTGCCCATCGGCATCGCCGCGGCGCACCGGCCCCGGCTCTATGCGTGGATGGTTCCAGTGCTGGATCTGATGCAGACGCTGCCCACCTTCGTCTACCTGATCCCCGCCATCGTGTTCTTCGGCATCGGCATGGTGCCCGGCCTGATTGCCACGGTCATCTTCGTGCTGCCCGCACCGATCCGCCTGACCCAGCTCGGCATCGCCTCCACTCCGCCCGCGCTGATGGAGGCGGCCACGGCCTTTGGCGCCACGCCATCCCAGAGGCTGTGGAAAGTGGAATTGCCCTACGCCTTTCCCCAGATCATGGCGGGGCTGAACCAGACGATCATGCTGTCCCTCTCCATGGTGGTGATTGCGGCGCTTGTGGGGGCCAACGGCCTTGGCATCCCGGTCGTGCGCGCGCTCAACAGCGTCAATACGGCACTGGGGTTTGAAAGCGGCTTCATTATCGTGGTCGTGGCCATCATGCTTGACCGGATGCTGAGGGTGACGCGCAAATGAACGCCGTCGAATTTGATGCGGTGTCCATCGTGTTCGGCGACGCGCCGGAAAAGGCGCTTCCCCTGATGGACGAAGGCAAGACCCGCACCGAGGTGCAGGCCGCCTGTGCGCAAGTGCTGGGGGTGCATGATTGCACGCTCACCGTAGCGGAAGGCGAGATTCTGGTGCTGATGGGCCTGTCAGGTTCGGGAAAATCCACGCTTCTGCGGGCAGTCAACGGGCTGAACCCCGTTTGCCGGGGTGAGGTGCGGGTGCATGATGGCGATGCGATGGTCAGCGTCACCCATGCCGATGCGGCCACCTTGCGCCGTTTGCGCCTGTCGCGCATCGCCATGGTGTTTCAGCAGTTCGGCCTTCTGCCCTGGCGCACGGTGCGCGAAAATGTGGGACTGGGGCTGGAACTTGCAGGCATCCCCGAGCCAGAGCGCCGACCGCGTGTGGATGCGCAACTGGCGCTCGTGAACCTCAGCCAATGGTCCGACCGCAAGGTGGGCGATCTTTCGGGCGGCATGCAACAGCGCGTGGGCCTTGCCCGGGCCTTCGTGACCGAGGCGCCGATCCTTCTTATGGACGAGCCTTTTTCGGCGCTTGATCCATTGATCCGCGCACGGCTGCAGGATGAACTTCTGGAACTGCAATCGCGCCTCAAGCGCACAATCGTGTTCGTCAGCCACGATCTTGACGAGGCGTTCAAGATCGGCAACCGCATCGCCCTGATGGAGGGGGGCCGGATCGTGCAATGCGGCACGGCGCGAGAAATCATCGCCAATCCGGTGAGCGATTACGTGGCCGATTTCGTGGCCCACATGAACCCTTTGAGCGTGCTGACCGCGCGCGACGTGATGGCCCCGGGCGCGCCAGAAGGCCCCCAAGTGGGGGCAGAGACGCCAGTACGGGATATCATGGAGATGCTGCGCACGGGCACCGAAACGGTGACGGTGGTCGAGGGTGGAACCCCCCTTGGCGTGATCCGCGCGGCCGATGTGATGGGGCGCCTTTTGAACCCGCGTGGCGATCAATCTTCGAACGGCACGTAGGTTATTGCGCCCCGTGCGCCCGACAGATCACGCAAGGTCAGCGCCGTGTCGCTGGCGCTTTCGATCTGCCAGCAGGCAGCCTCGTCCGGAGCCCCGCCCAACTGGCGCAAGGACAGGACAGTGCCCCCCACCGCCACCCCATCAGCGCAAGACTTTGACGGGGTCATCAGATAGTCCGCGATCAGTTCGTCATTCGCCCACTCCTGCCATTCCAGCCCCAAGATGCGCAAAACGAAAGGCCCGGCCTCGCCAACAGGCCGCCAGTCGCCCTGCAGCGCCCGCAGCCCGGACTGAAAGGGATCATCCGGCGGAAAGGACAGGCTTGTCAGCACCAACGGCGCCGAGATATCGCCCAATTCCCCCATGTCGCCCGCAATCGAAACAGCGGTGACGGGGGCTTGCGACCACAGCAGGTCCATCATGTCCTCGTTGGTGCCGTCGCCGTCACGGACATGGAGGATGACGCCGGACACAACGATCCGGCACCCCGACCCACTGGCATCCCCGTCGCAGCCTTCAAGATAGCCACGGCCCGAAAAGGGTGCTGCGATTGCTGGACCAGACAATAGGGCCAGCAGAAGGGCGAAATGGCGCATCTGGCGTGGCTCCACGGTCAGGGCAGCACGCGCAGTCTAGCAAGCCGAAGGCGCGTCTGTCGCCCACAATGGCATGGGGCGTCAGGCTTTCGCGGCCTTGGGTTTGGCTGCAGCCTTTGCCTTGGGCTTTGCCGCGGCTTTCGGCTTTGCGGCGGTTTTGGGTTTTGCGGCGGCTTTGGGTTTGGCCGGGACTTTCGCCTTGGCCGCCTTGCCCTTGCTGCCCTTGCCCGCCCTTTCCGCCACAAGCGCCAGCGCCTGATCCAGCGTCACCGCCTCGGGCGACATGTCTTTGGGAAGCGTGGCATTGACCTTGTCCCATTTGACGTATGGCCCGTACCGACCTGCCATCACCACCACGGGCCCGCCCGAAGGGTGTTCCCCCAGTTCACGCAAAGGTGCCGCAGCCGGGGGCCGTCCGCCCCGTGCAGCCTTCTGCGCCAGCACCTCAACAGCTCGGTTCATCCCGATGGTAAATACCTCTTCGGGGTCTGCGAGGTTTGCATAAACCTTGCCATGCTTCACAAACGGCCCAAACCGCCCCAGCCCGGCTTCGACCACAACGCCGTCTTCAGGATGCACGCCCACCTCACGCGGCAGGTCAAGCAGCATCAGCGCCCGCTCCAGCGTGATCGAATCCGGTGCCCACCCCTTCGGCAGACTTGAACGGGGCGGCTTCGGCTCGGCCTCTGTCGCCTCGCCACGCTGGACGTAAGGCCCGAAGCGCCCGGTTTTCAGCGCGATATCGCGGCCCTCACCATCCTGCCCCAGCACGCGATCTTCGCCGCCGCCCTCCTCGCCGCCCGCAAGCGGACGGGTATAGCGACACTCCGGATAGCGCCCGCAACCGATAAAGGCCCCTCCGGACCGTGCGGTCTTCAGATGCAGCCGCCCTTCCCCGCAGGTCGGGCAGATGCGCGGGTCGCTTCCATCTGCGCGCGGGGGATAAAGATGTGGTGCCAGAAAATCATCAATTTTCTCCAGCACCTCGCCGATGCGCAGATCGGCCGTCTCGGCCACCGCCGCGGAAAAATCGCGCCAGAAGCGGGCCAGCACTTCCTTGTAGTCGCGGCTTCCGGCCGACACGTCGTCAAGCTGGCCCTCCAGATCGGCGGTAAAATCATACTCCACGTAACGGCGGAAATAGTTGGACAGGAAGGCCGTCACAAGGCGCCCCTTGTCCTCGGGGATCAGCCGGTTCTTGTCTTTCCGCACGTATTCGCGGTCCACGATCGTGGTCAGGATCGAGGCATAGGTTGACGGACGGCCGATCCCCAGCTCTTCCATCCGTTTGACAAGCGTCGCCTCGGTGTAGCGCGGCGGGGGCTGGGTGAAGCTCTGGCTGGCAAGCACCGCGCCATCGGGGCTGATCACGGCACTGGCGCATCGGGTGCCATTGCCTTCGATCACTGCGTCCTCTGCCGCGCTTGCCTTGGCGAAGGCGGCTGCAAAGGCCCGCTTCTGGGGGGTCGCGGCCTCGCCGACAGCGATTTGCGGCAGGCGGCCATCTTCGCCCTCTTCATCATCGCGCCCCTCGTCATAGACCTTGAGGAACCCGTCGAACAGCACCACCTGCCCCGTCGCCCGCAGGCCCACCTGCCCATCGGCGCTGCCGATTTCAACCGTCGTCCGCTCCATCCGCGCTGCCGCCATCTGGCTGGCCAGCGTGCGTTTCCAGATGATCTCGTAAAGCCGGGCCTGATCGCGATCGGTCAGCCCAAGCTTGTCGGGGTCGGCGGCCATCTCGGTGGGGCGGATGCATTCATGCGCTTCCTGCGCATTCTTGGCCTTGTTCTTGTACATGCGGGGGCTGTCCGGCACGTAAGCATCGCCAAAGCGCCGTTTGATCTCATCCCGCGCGGCCATCACAGCCTCGGGCGCCATGTCGATCCCGTCGGTCCGCATATAGGTGATGTGCCCAGCCTCGTAGAGCCTTTGGGCCGCGTTCATGCACTGCTTGGCACCAAGGCCAAGCTTGCGGCTCGCTTCTTGCTGTAGGGTCGACGTCATGAAGGGCGGCCAGGGATTGCGGCTCGCGGGTTTGGCTTCCACCGACTGCACGGCCAATGTGCGGGATGTGACAGCCTGCACCGCCAATTCGGCAGCAGGGGCTGTGGACAGGTCGAACTTCTCCAGCTTCTTGCCACCAAGGACGGTCAACCGGGCTGTGTATTCCTGCCCGCGCGGGGTGGTGAACGTCGCCGAAACCGTCCAGAATTCACGTGCGTTGAACGCCTCGATCTCCATCTCGCGCTCGACGATCAGACGCAGGCAGACCGACTGCACGCGCCCCGCCGATTTCGCCCCAGGCAGCTTGCGCCAAAGGACGGGCGAAAGGGTAAACCCCACCAGATAGTCCAGCGCGCGGCGCGCCAGATACGCCTCGACCAGCGGGCCATCCACATCCCGCGGTGCCTTCATGGCTTCGGTCACGGCAGACTTGGTGATGGCGTTGAAGGTGACGCGGGAAACTTTCTTGCCCTTCTTCAAGCTCGATGCCAGCGCTTCCTTCAGATGCCAGGAAATCGCCTCTCCCTCACGGTCGGGGTCGGTGGCAAGGATCAGGGTGTCGTCGGTTTTCAGCGCCTCGGCGATGGCCTTCACATGCTTGCGGCTCTCCGCCGCAACCTCCCAGGTCATCGCGAATCCATCCTCTGGATCGACTGAACCATCCTTGGGCGGCAGGTCGCGGACGTGACCGTAGGATGCCAGAACAGTATAGCCAGGGCCAAGATATTTGTTGATTGTCTTGGCCTTGGCGGGGGATTCGACGACAACGACAGCCATGGCGACCTCTTCTTGCACACGCCTTGAAGCGGCGGCGCACCATGTGGGGGCTGGCTTGCGGATGTCAATGCCGGGCGCTTGGGCCAAGCCGGCGGAGCGGTCCGTTCAGACCACGAGCGACAAAAGCCCCCCCGGCGCACGCCGGATGCGCCCCTCAAGTTCCAGCGTCAAAAGCTCGGGCGCGACCGAGGCCGGGGGCAGCGCCAGATCGCGGATCAGCTGGTCTTCGGGCAAGGGGCTTGGGCCAAGGCGCGCGAGGATCTGGCCATGAACACTTGCCAGATCGGCCAGAGGGCGGGGCGTGGGTTCCGGCGCCGCGGGGGGCGCAGGTTTCAGGGAGGGTGCAGCGAGACTGCCACCCAAAGCCTCAATCACATCCGCAGCCGACCGTACGAGGATGGCGCCCTCGCGGATCAAATGATTGCAACCGGCGGCGCGGGCGTCGAAGGGATGACCCGGCACCGCCATCACCTCGCGCCCCTGATCGAGGGCGGTGCGCGCGGTGATCAGACTGCCGGATCGCGATGCCGCCTCCACCACCACGACCGCCCGCGCGAGGCCAGAGACGATGCGGTTGCGTTGCGGAAAATGGCGCGCCTGCGGCTCCAGCCCCATCGGCTGTTCCGACAAGCGGCAGCCTTGCGCCGCGATCTGCGCTGCAAGCGCGCTGTTTTCCACCGGATAGATGTGATCCACCCCGCCTGCCATCACCGCGACCGTCCCGCCCGCAAGTGCCGCCTGATGCGCCTCGGCGTCGATCCCGCGCGCGAGGCCCGAGACCACAACGAACCCCGCCTCAACCAGCCCGTCGGCAAGCCTGCGCGCCATCCGAAGGCCCAGCGACGATGCATTGCGTGCGCCCACCAGTGCCACCATCGGACGCGTCAGAAGCGCAGTATCGCCCATCGCCCAAAGCACCGGTGGCGCGTCGGACAACAGCGCCAGCGCTTCTGGGTATTCCCGTTCCCCGCGGCACAGAAGGCGCGCCCCTGCGGCCCGCGCGGCGGCCGCCTCGGCCCGCGCCACGCCTTCAGGGCAAGGTTCATAGTCGGCGATCCCGGCCGCCGCAGCCATTGCAGGCAATGCCGAGAGCGCGCCCTTCGCGCTGCCATGCTCTGCCATCAGGCGATGGAACGTGGCGGGACCAACACGGCGCGACCGGATCAGCCGCAACCAATCAAGCCGGGCCCCTGCATCGCCGGGCGGCGCATATGGCGCTGCGGGTTCATCAAAGGCGTAAAGATCGTCCATGTTCACCCCATCCTTGGCTGCAACTTGATCGCGGAAGGGTTAACGGGTGATGAATGACCTGGGGATTGGCGCGGCGCCCGAAGCCGATTATGTGAGGGTGATGTTCGATCGCCTTATCAACCGCCTGCTGTCGCCCACGCCAGACCGGATGCCCGAGCCCGATGCACATCTGGCATTGGCTGCGTTGCTTGTCAGACTGGCGCGCGCCGATGGCGTTTACTCGACCGCCGAATCAGCGCGGATCGATCGCGTTCTTGCCGCCCGCCACGCGCTTTCCCCCTTTGCTGCCTCGGCCTTGCGTGCCGAAGCCGAGGCGCTGGAAGCGCAGGCCCCCGATACCGTACGGTTCACCCGCGCACTGAAAGACGCGGTCCCGCTGGAAGAGCGTACGGGGTTGATCGAGGCGATGTGGTCTGTCGCGCTGGCCGATGGCGCGCGCGACGCCGAAGAAGATCAACTGATGCGTCTGGTGTCGAGCCTTCTGGGCCTGAGCGACCGTGACTCGGCGCTGGCACGGCACAGGGCGGAACGGGCATGATCGCGAACCTGCCGATGTATGATCTGCCGCCCTTGCGGGCCGCGCACGACCGCTATTGGACTGGCATTCGCGCGGGCCTTTCCGCGCGCGGGATCGCGGCACCCGCAGAACTGGCGCGTGGGGCAGACGATCTGTGGCCAGACTGGCAATCGCCCGATCTCATCCTGTCACAGACGTGCGGGTTTCCCTATCGCGCGCGACTGCATGGAATGGTGGCGCTGGTCGGTACGCCGGACTACGGCCTGCCCGGCTGCAGCCCCGGGCACTACTGCAGCGTCCTTGTCGCGCGTGCGGACGATCCGCGCGATGGGCTCGCCGCTTTTGACGGCGCAACGCTTGCGTATAACGAGCCGCTTTCGCAATCGGGCTGGGCCGCGCCAATCAATGCTGCCGCAGACCTTGGCATCAGGCTGGTGACCGGGCCGCGCACGGGCGCACATCTGCGATCGGCCGTGTCGGTGGCAGGGGGGCAGGCCGATCTGGCCGCCATCGATGCGCTGACGTGGACGCTGGCGACCCGCCATGGCCTGCTTCAGCCGGGCCTCTGCGAAGTGGGGCGCACCCCCCCTACGCCTACCCTGCCCTACATATCGGCAATGGGCACCGACACGGACGCGATGTTCGCTGCCGTGACAGAGGCAATCGCGGGCCTCGACTCCGGCGACCGCGACCTTCTGCATCTGCGCGGCTTTGTCCGGATCCCGGCCGAGGCGTACCTCGCAGTGCCGATTCCGCCCCCACCTGAGCATTTCAGCGCCAAAGCTTGACGCGTTTGCCCCCTTCCAGCCGGTTGCGCATTGCAATGGCGCGTGAGTTGCCCCCCTACTTTGCCATCCTACACCATTATGTGAGCCATCTTGCCCGACGATACGCCCCCGGTCATCGAGATCCGCAATCTGCACAAGAGCTATGGACCGCTCGAAGTGCTGAAGGGGATCGACATGGTCGCACCCCGGGGGCGGATCATTTCTCTCATCGGGTCTTCCGGGTCCGGAAAATCCACCCTCCTGCGATGCTGCAACCTGCTGGAGGATAGCCAGGAAGGCGAGATCACCTTCGAGGGCGAGGCCGTTCGCTGGAAGGGCCAGGGCCTTCATCGCCACCCCGCCGACCGTGCGCAGGTCACCCGCATCCGGACGAACCTGTCGATGGTGTTTCAGCAGTTCAACCTCTGGGCACATCTGACGATCCTGCAAAACGTGATGGAGGCGCCGGTCACCGTGCTGAAGCGCGACCCGAAAGAGGTGGAGGAACGCGCGCGCCACTACCTTGCCAAGGTCGGGATCGCCGAAAAGGCCGATGCCTGGCCCGCGCAGCTATCGGGCGGCCAGCAGCAGCGCGCGGCCATCGCGCGGGCGCTCTGCATGGAACCGCGCGCCCTACTTTTCGACGAGCCTACATCCGCGCTTGATCCCGAATTGCAGCAAGAGGTCGTCAAGGTCATCAAGGACCTCGCCGCCGAACATCGCACGATGCTTCTGGTCACGCATGACATGAAGCTGGCCTCCGATGTCAGCGATCACGTCGTATTCCTGCATCAGGGCCGCACCGAGGAAGAGGGGCCGCCCGCGCAGATGTTCGGCAACCCCACCACCGAACGTTTGCGCGGCTTCCTTTCCGCAACCGCCTGAGCGACAATCAACCATCAAGAAACCAACCGGGAGATAGAAATGAAAAACCTGATCCTTGCCGCCGCCGTGATGGCACTGACAGCCGGTGGCGCGCTGGCACAGACCGTGCGCATGGGCACCGAGGGCGCCTACCCGCCCTACAACTTCATCAACGATGCAGGCGAAGTGGATGGCTTCGAGCGTGAGCTTGGCGACAAGCTGTGCGAGATGGCCAGCCTGACCTGCGAATGGGTCACAACCGATTGGGACGGGATCATTCCGAACCTGCAGTCGGGCAACTATGACGTGATCATCGCAGGGATGAGCATCACTGAAGAGCGCGATAAGGTGATCGACTTCACGCAAAACTACATTCCGCCCGCCGCTTCTGCCTACATGGCGCTAAGCGCGGATGCAGATGTGAAGGGTGGCGTGGTCGCAGCACAGGTCGGCACGATTCAGGCCGGCCATGTGGCGGAATCGGGTGCCACGCTGCTGGAATTCGCGACCCCCGACGAAACCGTCGCCGCCGTCCGCAACGGCGAGGCGGATGCCGTGTTCGCAGACAAGGATTACCTTGCGCCGATCCTCGCGGAATCCGGCGGCAAGTTCGTCTGGGCTGGCGAGGAAGTGCAGCTTGGAGGTGGCGTCGGCATGGGCATCCGCGAAAGCGATACCGAACTGAAGGCAAAGTTTGACGCAGGCATCACCGCGATGAAGGCCGATGGCAGCCTCAACGAACTGATCAAGAAGTGGTTCGGCCCTGACGCTGTGACCTACTGATCCAGAAAACAGCGCCCCTGCCCGATTGCGGGCAGGGGAAGCGCCCATGTTCGCCGCTTGCGCCGACCCCTCCCTGATCGCGGGCCCTGAATGGCTCTTGTGCTACCTGACGACGGGAAAGCACGTCGATTTCTATTGGTCGTTCCTGACCGTCCTCATCCTTCTGGCCGTCACAGCCCCCACGGCACTCGCCTTCGGCTTTGGCGGCGCCATGGCGGCGCGCAGCCCGATCCTGCCGGTTCGGCTGGTTGGCAAGGGCTACACTGCGATGGTGCGGGGGGTACCCGATATCGTCTTCTTCCTTTTCTTCGTGATCGCCCTCGACCAAGGGATCGAATGGACAGTTCACCAGATCCGCTGCCCCGACTGGATAGAGCCGATCCGGCAGGGCCTCGAGTTTCGCGTCTGCCCGCAAGCCAAGGTGCCGCAGGGATCTGCCCCGCAATCGGTACACGAGCTTTATGGTTTCGCGCTGGCGGTATTGACCTTCGCGCTGGTCTTCGGCGCTTTTGCGGCAAACGTGCTTTACGGCGCGATGCAGGCCGTGCCGAAGGGCCAGCTTGAAACGGCCGAAGCCTACGGCATGTCGCACCGGCAGGTCTTTCGCCGGGTCCTCGTGCCGCAGATGTGGGTCTATGCCCTGCCGGGCCTCGGCAACCTCTGGATGATCCTTATCAAGGCAACGCCGCTGCTTTTCCTTCTGGGGGTCAAGGATATCGTCTACTGGGCGCGAGAGTTGGGCGGCGCCAAAACATCGGCCTATGCGTTTCCCCACCCTGACTGGCGGCTCTACTATTTCCTGTTCCTGATGGCCTTTTACCTTTGCATGACCAAGCTCTCCGAGATCGTGCTGTCGCGTCTTTCGGCGCGTCTGTCGCGCGGGCAGGCCACAGCGGCGGGCGAAGCACTGCGGAGGGCGGCGGCATGACCTGCGCCGAAACCATCGCAGCCTATGCGTTCCGGTCGCTCGGTTATGGCGAAAGGCTGTTGCCGCGCACCGATTTCACCCTCTGCCAGCAGTTCACGCTGATCGGATCGGGGATGATCTGGAACCTCTATTTCGGCATGCTGGCGCTTGCTGCGGGGTTCTTGCTGGCCAATGCGGTAGCACTGGCCAAGAACGCGCGCAGCCCTTTGGCAAGGGTTCCCGCCGACTGGTTCGTATTCATCTTCCGCGGCTCGCCCCTCTTCATCCAGTTCTTTCTGGCGTACGAGGCGCTGGTCCTTCTGCCGCGTAACGGCATCGTCATCCTGGGCATGACCACCGAGGTGTCATGGCTGTCGCGCGCCTGGGCCGGCGCGCTGATCGTGTTGTTCCTCAACACCGCCGCGTATTCGGCGCAGATCTTTCACGGAGCACTCAAATCAATCCCCAGGGGCGATCTTGAGGCAGCCGAGGCTTACGGGCTGACGGGCTGGGCCAGATTCCGGCGGATCGAATGGCCGACAATGCTGCGCCTTGCCTGGCCTGCCTATACGAACGAGGCGATCTTTCTCTTCCACGCCACGACGCTGGTGTTCTTTTCCGGCTTTCCTGCCTTCCAGCAGCGGGGCGACGCGCTCTACTACGCCAATTACTTCGCCGACAAGACATTCAATCCTTTCATCCCCTACCCGATCGTGGCCTTCTACTTCATCCTTCTGACGCTGGGGTTGATCGGGATTTTCGGCTTTGTGAACCGGCGGCTCAACCGGCATTTGCCCGCCAATGTGCAGGCCCGCATACGGCTTCGGCCGCAACTTATCAGGTGACGGACATGACGATGAAAGACTGGCTGAGAAAGCACCCCGAGGTGCGCACGATCCGCGTGGCGGCAGCCGATCTGAACGGGCAGGCGCGCGGCAAGCGTATCCCCGCCCGCTTTGCCGACAAGGTTGTGAAGGACGGCACGCGCTTTCCCTTCTCGGTTCTGAACCTCGACATCTGGGGCGAGGATATCGACGACAGCCCGCTGGTCTTCGAGCAGGGCGATCAGGACGGTATCCTGAAACCCACCGAACGTGGCTTCATGCCGATGCCATGGCTTGAGGCGCCGACCGCACTTTTGCCGATCTGGATGTTCCGCGAAAACGGCACACCCTACGAGGGCGATCCGCGGCAAGCCCTGCGCGCCGTGGTGGACCGGTACAAGGCCAAGGGGTTGACCCCGGTTGCCGCGATGGAGCTGGAGTTCTTTCTGATCGACGACAGCGGCAAGACCCTGCAGGTGCCGCCCAGCCCCCGGTCGAACAAGCGGCGGAAAGCGGCGGAAACGCTGTCGATCCGTGCGCTCGATGCCTTCGACACGTTCTTCACCGACCTCTACGATGCCTGCGAGGCGATGGACATTCCCGCCGACACCTCAACCTCGGAAACCGGGCTTGGCCAGTTCGAGGTCAACCTGATGCACTGCGACGATGCGCTGCGGGCCGCAGATGACGCGTGGCTTTTCAAGATGCTGGTCAAGGGGCTTGCCCGCCGTCACGGGTTTGCCGCCTCCTTCATGGCGAAGCCCTATGCAGAATATTCCGGGTCGGGGCTGCACACGCATTTCTCGGTGCTTGACAGCACTGGCGAGAATATCTTTGACAGCGGCGGGCCGAAGGGGACGGCGGCGCTGAAACATGCGGTGGCGGGGTGTCTGGACGCGATGCACGACAGCACGCTTCTTTTTGCCCCCCATGCCAACAGTTATGACCGCCTTGTTCCGGGCGCCCATGCCCCGACGGCGATCTGCTGGGGGTATGAGAACCGCACGGCGGCGGTGCGCATTCCGGCGGGCAACCCGGCGGCGCGGCGGATCGAGCATCGGGTAGCGGGGGGCGATGTGAACCCCTACCTGATGCTGGCCGTGATCCTCGGGGCCGCGCTGAACGGGATCGAGGATGCCGAAGAGCCGCCGCCGCCGGTGTCGGGCAATGCCTATGCGGTGGATGGGCTGCCGCAGATACCGGGCACCTGGGCCGAGGCGATCGATGCTTTCGAGGCCAGCGCGATCCTGCCGCGCATCTTTTCACGCGAGTTGATCCGCAACCTGGTGCTCACCAAGCGGCAGGAGGCGCATTACATCGCCGAACTGAACCCGGAAGAGCAGGTGGAGCTTTACCTCGACACGGTGTGAGGCAACCCTCTGTCCACGCGTGCGACAAAACCAGCCCCTTTCAGATCAAGGGGTTATAGCGTCGAATTTACGCGGACTTAACGATTGACCACGGGCGGGGTCAGAGGAAATCCTCTTCCTCGCCCGCCACGTCCACGCCCATCGCATCAAGCCCGGCTTCCAGATTCTCGGCCAGATGGGGCATGCCGCTGAGGTAGTCCATCGTGGGCACCGTCGCCTCGGCAAAGGCCTGCGCCACGGCTTGCGCGTATTCGCCCGGCTCGAAGGCGCCACGGCCCACCCAGGCCAGCGCCGTCAGATGCGCTTTCTCGTCCACGTTCATGCCGTCGATGAAGGCTGCAAGCTCGACCGCCCCGGCGCGCCCTTCGCGCGCCAGAAAGACCACTTCCACCACCTTGGACGGGCTGATCTCGATCATGAGGACTCCCTTCACTGCGCAGCCATGGTCCGCCGATAGGAGGGGTTTGGCAACCCCTCTGCGCCCCCTTGCCCGGCCCCCGGCTGCCCGGCTATCTTGCGCCATCAGTGCGCAAAGGCCAGTCATGAAAATCGGCATCCTGCAGACGGGGCAATCGCCCGACGCGCTCAAGCCGGAACTGGGCGACTATCCGGACCTGTTCGAGCGTCTGCTTGGCGGGCATGGTTTCACCTTCCGCACCTGGCACGTGGAGGCGATGGCCTTTCCCGAAAGCGTTCACAATGCCGACGGCTGGCTGATCACCGGATCGCGCCACGGGGCCTACGAGGACCATCCCTTCATTGCACCGTTGGAAGACTTCATCCGCAAGGCCTATGCGGCGGGGGTGCCGATGGTGGGCATCTGCTTTGGCCATCAGATCATTGCGCAAGCCCTTGGCGGTACGGTCGAGCAGTTCAAGGGCGGTTGGTCGGTGGGTGCCACCGACTATGATTTCGGCGGCGAGACGATGCGGCTGAACGCCTGGCACCGCGATCAGGTGACAAAAGCGCCAGAGGGCGCGCGCGTGATCGCCTCGACCGATTTCTGCGCCAATGCGGCGATGGTCTATGACGACCGTATCTTCAGCGTGCAGCCGCACCCGGAATTTCAGCCGTCGTTCGTCGACGGCCTGTTGCGCACGCGCGCGCCGGGCGTGGTACCGCCGGACCGCATGGCCGGAGCGCAGGCGCGGCTGTCGGACGCGCTGGACACCGGGCCGATGGCGGGCCGGATCGCCGCCTTCTTCAAGATGCCCCGCGCCAAGCGCGCGGCGGCCTGACCTTTCCGCCCCTGCGGGGGCCAACTGGATAGTCCCCATGTCGAAATGGACCGACAAGCTGCCTGAGAGCGCGCGCAACTGGATCAACGGGCGCCGCGTGGACGAGGTGGAATGCATCATCGCCGACCTTGCAGGCGTGGCGCGCGGCAAGGCGATGCCTGCGTCTAAATTCGCCACGCAATCCAACTATTATCTGCCGAATTCGATCTTCCTGCAGACGATCACCGGAGAATGGGCCGACGACCCCTCGGGCGCGTTCACAGAACCCGACATGGTGCTGGTTCCCGATTTCAGCACCACGACAGCGGCACCCTGGACGGCGGATGTGACGCTGCAGGTGATCCACGATGCAATGAACCAGAACGGGAAACCGGTGCCCACCGCACCGCGCAACGTGCTGCGGCGCGTGGTCGAGCTTTACAATGCAGAAGGCTGGACGCCCATCGTGGCCCCGGAAATGGAATTTTTCCTGGTCGCGCGCAACGTGGACCCGAACATGCCGATCATCCCGCCGATGGGCCGGTCGGGGCGGCGGGCGGCCGGCAAGCAGGCCTATTCGATGAGCGCGGTCGATGAATACGGCAAGGTGATCGACGATATCTATGACTTTGCCGAGGCGCAGGGGTTCGAGATCGACGGCATCCTGCAGGAAGGCGGGGCGGGCCAGATCGAGATCAACATGGCGCATGGCGATCCGGTACGGCTGGCCGACGAGATCTTCTTCTTCAAGCGGCTGATCAGGGAGGCGGCGCTGCGGCACGATTGCTTTGCCACCTTCATGGCCAAGCCCATCGAGGGCGAGCCCGGCAGCGCGATGCACATCCACCATTCCGTGGTGGACACCAAGACGGGCAAGAACATCTTTTCCGAAAAGAAGGGCGGCGAGACGGACGCGTTTCTGCATTTCATTGCAGGGATGCAGAACCATCTGCCGGGGGCGGTGGCGTTGCTGGCGCCCTATGTGAACAGCTACCGGCGGTACGTGCCGGATTTCGCGGCGCCGATCAATCTGGAATGGGCGCGCGACAACCGCACGACGGGCTTGCGCGTTCCCGTTTCGGGCGCCGAGGCGCGGCGGATCGAGAACCGGCTGGCGGGGATGGACTGCAACCCCTATCTCGGCCTCGCGGCCAGCCTTGCCTGCGGCTATCTGGGGCTGAAGGAGAGGCGTTTGCCCAAGGCCGAATGCATCGGAGACGCCTACAACAGCGAAAGCGACCTGCCCTACAATCTGGGCGATGCGCTGGATCTGCTGGAAGAGGACACGGCGCTGCGCGGGGTGCTGGGGGAAGAGTTCTGCAAGGTCTACGACTCGGTAAAGCGGAATGAATACAAAGAGTTTCTGCAGGTCATCAGCCCGTGGGAGCGCGAGCACCTGCTGTTGAACGTATGAACCTTTTGCACGCCAATGACCGGGCGGGGGACTATCCGCCGTCGTGGTACGCCGCGACCGCCGTGCCGCTGGCGCCGTTCCCGCCGCTGAAGGGCGACGTGCGTGCGGATGTGTGCGTGGTGGGGGGCGGATACACCGGGCTGTCGGCGGCGCTGCATCTGGCGCAGGCGGGCTTGCGCGTCGTGGTGCTGGAGGCGCACCGGGTGGGCTTTGGCGCATCTGGGCGGAACGGCGGGCAGGTGGGCAGCGGGCAGCGGCTGGATCAGGCGGCGCTGGAGGCGATGGCCGGGCACGCGGATGCCCGGCGACTGTGGGACATGGCGGAAGAGGCCAAGGCGCTGGTGCGCGACCTTGGGGGCGGGATGGAGGGTGTCGATTACCGCCCCGGTGTGGCGCATGCCTGTCGCAAACCATCCGAGGTGGCGGACGATCACGGCTATGCCGAAAGGCTGGCTCGCGATCATGGCTACGATCAGGTCGAGGTGCTGGACCGCGCGGGTATCCGGGCGCTGATCGGGTCTGAGCGGTTCGTAGGCGGGCTTCTGGATCACGGGGCGGGGCATATCCATCCGCTGAACTTCGCCAAGGGGTTGGCGATGGCCGCGATGGCCGCGGGCGCCATGGTGCATGAGCGCAGCGAGGTGCACCGGATCGAGCCGGGTGCGAGGCCGGTGGTGCGCACGGATGCGGGCCACGTGATCTGCGACCATGTGATCCTGGCGGCGAACGGCTATCTTGCCGGGCTTGCGCCGGCGATCGAGGCGCGGGTGATGCCGATCAACAATTTCATCGTGGCAACCGAACCTTTGGGGGATCGCGCGGCGAAGGTGCTGGCGCGGCCGGTGGCGGTGGCGGATTCGAAGTTCGTGGTGAACTATTGGCGGCTCAGCGCCGATGGGCGGCTCTTGTTCGGCGGCGGCGAAACCTATGGCTACCGCTTTCCCGCCGATATCGCGGCGCTGGTGCGGCGCCCGATGCTGGAGATCTATCCGCAATTGGCGGATGTTCGGATCGACCATGCCTGGGGCGGGACGCTGGCGATCACGCTGAACCGTATGCCCTGCTTCCGGCGGGTGGCGCCCAATATCCTGTCGGCCTCGGGCTATTCGGGGCACGGGGTGGCGCTGGCCACGATGGCAGGCAAGGTGATGGCCCGCGCGGTGCAGGGGCAGGCAGAGGGGTTCGACCTGATGGCCCGCCTGCCGCAACCGGCGTTTCCGGGCGGGGTGGC
>JBBSBE010000088.1:0-16313 GCA_038251625.1 Rhodobacterales bacterium | reverse complement strand
GTTCCCTCGGACAAACCAAGCTGCGCGGCCATGTCTCGATTTGATAATCCGCGTGAAACGAGCGTCGCCAGTTCCGTCTGACGTCGCGTCAGAACCGGAACGTGAGGGGCCGCTTCTTTCTGGATCGGACCCGGCGCGCTCAGACCCAGCGCTTCTTCGATGTCCATCAGGGCGGCACGGGCGGCCCCGATATCCGCCCCTTCGGCGCCGGGAAAGAGCGCCTGACGCAACGCCGCGACCGGGTTCGCCACGTCACGAAACATCTGCGTCGAAACGCCGGAGGCTGACGCTTCTGCGGTGCGCGCTGCATCCATCGCACGCGCCACCAGTTGCATCGCTTCGCGCCGCTCGGACACATCAAGTGCCACACCATCCCACATCACCGTACCGTCAGCCAGCCGTTGCGGATCACCCAGCGAACGCACCCACCGGATTGTACCGTCGGGCAGCAACAGGCGTATCTCCTCGTCAAGCGTGGTCAGATCGCGCGCCGAAGTTTCAAGCGCCTCCAGAAAGCCGGGGCGATCCTCTGGATGAACCCATTCATGCGTGACGCTATCCTGAGCCAGCAACTGCGCAGGGTCGAGCCCGAAGCTGTGCTGAACACCAGGGCTAACGTGCAAATAGCGGTAAAGACCTTCCGGCGTGCGAATGCGGCGCATCACATGTGCCGGGAATCGGCCGGCAAAGCGATCGATCATGCGAGCGGCGTCAACCGGGTCAGACTGAAGAGATTCCTTGTTCATGGTCCTAAAAATATAACTTTAGATATATTTTTCAAGTCAAAACTCTGCGAAATAAAAAATCTATTGCGTGATATCTTCAATTTTATATAACTATTGTATGGGGGGGCGAAGGAATGGACAAGATCATCATCGAAGCCCGCGTGAACAAGCTCGCGCTGCGGACCGAAAATCCGAACATCACCTTCCTGCCCGAAGAGATTGCGGCTGACGCACGCAGTTGCTTCGAGGCTGGCGCTTCTATCCTGCACTATCACGGCCGCAAGCAGGATGGATCGCCCGACAACTCACCCGATCACTACCTTGCGACCAACCGACTGGTGCGGGATAGTTGCGGTATCCTGATCCATCCGACACTGGGCTACATCGCCAACGATGCCGATGCGTCAGGCCGCTTCGCGGCCATTGAAACGACGATGCAGGATTCGGCGACGGCCGTCGATTTTGCCCCGATGGATGTCGGCAGCGTGAACGTGGATTGGTGGGACCCGGTGGCGCGACGCTACACCACGACTGACCTGATCTACAAGAATTCGACCGCCACGCTGATGCATTTTGCCGAACGCATCCGGCATCACCGGCTGACGCCCTACCTTGTATCCTGGAACGTCAGTTTCACCCGGCAGATCGACGCTTTCCTGCAAATGGGGGTGATCGATGAGCCGGCCTATGTCTGCTTTTGCCTGACGGACGGGATCGTGCTGTCGGGGCATCCGGGAACGCCCGAGGGTCTTGATGCGCATCTGATGTTTCTGCCGAAGGACCGTCGCTTCGTCTGGACCGTGGTGAACTACAAGGGTGATCTTCTGCGCCTTGCAGACAAGATCATCGCGGCAGGCGGGCATATTTCAATCGGAACAGGGGACTATCCATACGCCGAATATGGCCAGCCGACGAATGCCGAGCTTGTGGCACGGATTGCGGCGATGGCCCGGGCGCAGGGCCGCGAGGTTGCAAGCGTGGAAGAGACACGCGCCATCCTCAAAATGAAGACCCATTAGACCGGGTCGTTGAAGGACGGGCAAAACGCCCGCGCATCGGGAGGAAACACAATGAAGACTGTCAGTTCCCTGATCGGGGCCCTTGCGGCCCTTGGCGGGCTTGCGATCACCACCGGGCTTGCATCTGCGGAAACGCTGAAGATGCAGACCTTTCTGGGCGCTACTGCGCCCACGACCATTGCGTTCGAAAAACTGGCTGCCGACCTCAAGGCCGCAACCAACGGCGAGGTGGATATCAGTGTGCTGCCCGGCGGCGCAGTTGTTGGCGTGACGGAAACGTTGGGCGCGATCGAGGCCGGTGTGCTCGACGGTCAGTATACCGCCCCAAGCTACTTTGCCGGCAAGGACCCCGCGATGGGCGTTTTGGGCGATACGCTGGCTGCTTTCCCCGATCCAGACACCCGCAATCGCTGGTTCACGGAAGGCGGTGGCGACGCGCTGGCGGCCAAGGTTTATGACAAGTATGCCCTGCACTATGTTTGCAATGTGTATTGGCCAGTCGAACAGATCCCCTCGAAGGTTGCGATCACGACTATCGATGATCTGAAGGGATTGAAAATGCGGGCGCCGGGTGGTCTGGCGTCGGACCTGCTGACGAAGGCGGGCGCATCGCTGGTAACGATGAGCGTTCCGGATTCGGTGACCGCTATGGAAACCGGCGTCCTCGACGCGATCGACCTTGCCAACATTGCGCTGAACGATGCGCTCGGCATGTACGGCCAGGCCAAATTCTCGGTCCTCGCGCGGCATTCGATGGCCACCACCAGCATCTCGGTCTCTCAGGCGAAATGGGACGCGCTGTCCGAGGACGCAAAGACAAAGTTCACGTCAGCCTGTTCCACCATGTCGGATGACCTGCGCATGACGCTGATCGCACAGGATCAGGCGGCGGCCGAGAAGGTTCAGGCCGAGGGCGTAACGCTGATCGAATTCGGCGCCGACGATCAGAAGAAGTTCCGCGACATCACCCTGCAGGTCTGGAGCGATTGGGGCGCAAAGGCACCCGACGCGGCTGAGATCGTGGCAAGCCTGAACGCGTTCGTCGGCACACTGGGACTTGAATGACGAACAGGACGGACGGCGCTGTCTGCCGTCCGTCCCACTTACCCTGGATCCACCGTCATGCGTCGTGTCGAACGTGTTGCCATCAGAGTGGGAAAGTTTCTGTCGTGGGGCTTTCTGCTGATCGCGCTGATCATGGTTTACGAGGTTGTGGCGCGCTACGTCTTTGGCGCCCCAACCTTCTGGGCGCATGACATTGCAGGCCTGCTGGCCGCCTTCGCCTTTGTCGCCGGGGGCGCGTTCTGCATGGTTGAAGACGGGCATATGCGCGTCGACGTGATGCTTGGTCGGGTAGGCCCGCGATGGCGCGGGAGGCTTGATCTTCTGGGCTATGCGGCGGGTGCGGTTTACCTTTCCGGGATGGCCTGGGCTGCCGGGGCGATGTCGGAACGGTCGCTTTTCCGTTTCGCGCACGATGGCACATGGATGCCAGAGCGGTCAGGCAACACCTGGAACACGCCCGCGCCCGGTTTGGTGAAATTTGCGCTGTTTCTGGGCGCAGTTCTCTTCCTTGCTGTCGTCATCATGCGAGCGATCGATCTGCTGCGCGGGGTTCGGCGCTAGATGGATATTGCCTCTCTGACCGGGCTTATTCTGTCCTCGATGGTCATCCTTCTGGTCCTGGGCGTTCCGCTGGCCTTTACCACAGGCTCCGTCGCTGTGGTGCTGGCGCTGACGCAATTCGGCACAGGTGGCCTTTTCATCATTGGCAGCCGGACGGCAGATTTTCTGGGCTCATTCGAACTGGTTGCGGTGCCGATGTTCGTGCTGATGGCCTCGATCCTCGAACGTTCCGGTATTGCGCGCGATCTCTATCGTGCGTTCCACGTCTGGGCAGGGCGCGTGCCCGGCGGCCTTGCGATGATCACAACCTGCGTGGGCGTGCTTCTGGGGGCCACAACCGGGGTGATCGGCGGCGAGATCGTGCTCTTGGGCCTGATCGCACTACCGCAGATGCTGAACCTCGGCTATGAACGCAAGCTCGCCATCGGCTGCATCACCTCGGGCGGGTCGCTGGGAACGATGATCCCGCCGTCGATCATCCTGATCTTCTACGGGATCACGGCGCAGGTCTCGATCTCTCAACTATTTCTGGCGACATTGCTGCCGGGATTGATGCTGGCGGCGCTTTACATCCTTTACATCGGCATTCGTTGTGCGCTGAATCCGAAGCTCGGCCCGCCAGTTTCGGCCGAAGATCTGGCCATGCCGCTGCACGAAAAGCTGGCGCTGTTGCGTGGCGTGGTGCTGCCCGTACTTGTTGCGAGCGCGGTGCTGATGTCGATTTACCTTGGTCTGGCGTCGATCACCGAGTCTGCGGCGGTGGGCGTTGTCGGCGCCCTGCTGTCAGCCAGCCTGCGCAACGAATTTACCTGGAAGTTGCTGGCGGAATCGCTTCTGCAATCGCTGCGGACGTGCGGTATGGTGTTCTGGCTGGTGTTCGGCACCAACGCGTTGATTGGGATCTACAACGTGCTGGGCGGCATCGCCTTTGCCCGTGATGCGCTGGCCGGGGTGTCCGACAGTCCGGCGGTCGTCTTGCTGACGATGGTCGCGGTGTTTCTTGTTCTTGGCATGTTCATCGATTGGATCGGCATCCTGTTCCTGACGATGCCGATTTTCATCCCGACACTGACGGCCTTTGGCTACGATCCGGTCTGGTTCGGCATCGTCTTCAACTTGTCGATGCAGATAGCCTACCTGACACCGCCTTTCGGCCCGGCGTGTTTCTATCTGCGCGGCGCCGCCCCTGCGGGCGTGACGTTGCAGGAAATCTTTGCGGCCCAATGGCCGTTCATCGGTCTGCAACTTATCGGTCTGGCGCTTGTGATCGCGTTTCCCGATCTGGCGCTTTGGCTTCCTCGGCTGGTGTACGGATAGGGGATGGCCATGACAGGACCAGCGCGGAAAAGCACAGCCCAGACCAATGCGGTCAAAGTGGCGCCTGCCCCGCTCGTTGTTCCCAACACATTCTCACCCGAGGATCTGCTCGCCATGCTGCGGCAGATGATGCTGATCCGCAGATTCGAGGTCCGCGCCAAGGAATTGTTCCTTGACGGGCGGATCAAGGGGACCGCGCATTCCTCGGTCGGTCAAGAGGCGATAGCGGTGGGTGCCTGCCGCGCACTTGGGCCAGATGATTTTCTGCTGACCCATCATCGCGGGCATGGCCACACTATCGCGCGTGGGGCCGACATCACGGCGATGTTCGCCGAACTGCTGGGCCGTGAAAGCGGGTCTTGTGGTGGTCTGGGCGGATCGATGCATATTGCAGATCTGGGGCGGCGTATTCTGGGTGCAAACGGCATTGTCGGGGCCGGGATGGGGCTTGGATGCGGTGCGGCCCTGGCCGAGATGATCGGCAAGACCGGCAACGTGGGCATCGCTTTCTTCGGTGACGGGGCGGCCAATGAAGGCATCTTTCACGAGGCGATGAACCTTGCGGGCGTGTGGCACCTGCCGCTGATCTTTTTCTGCGAGAACAATCAGTATGGCCTGTCAACGCGCAGCGCCGACGTAACCGCTGGCTCGGGGGTTGCTGCGCGTGGTGCAGGCTATGGGATCCCGGCGGTTGTTGTGGATGGCAACGATGTGGGTGCCGTGTTCCAAGCGGTCGAACGGGCGGCGCTGCGGGCGCGGGCGGGCGACGGGCCGAGCCTGATCGAGGCGATGACCTACCGCTGGGATGATCACTCGATGCGGGCGAACCTGCCTGCCTACCGCTCAACAAAGGAAGAACGGACATGGCGCGACGCCGATCCGCTGGTCCGCCTGCGTGCAAGCACCGTTGCGGCGGGTGGCATCGGCGAAGCCGATCTTGCCGCGCTTCAGGCTGAAATCGAAACCGAGATCGAGCGGGCCATCGTCGCAGCCGAGACGGCCACAGAGCCGGACTTTGCCAGCGCCATGACCAAGGTCCTTGCGCCGCCGACCGTGCTTGCATCGCGGGAACCGCCGGCGGGCAACCGGCGCATCACCTACAGACAGGCAATCAACGAGGCCTTCCATCAGGAAATGGCGCGCGACGAACGCGTGATCATGATTGGCGAGGATATCGGCCAGATCGGTGGGATCTTTGGCCTGACTCCCGGCCTTCGGGATCGGTTCGGCGCAGAACGGGTACGCGACACGCCCATTTCAGAAGGCGTGATCGGCGGTGCGGCGGTCGGCGCAGCATTGTCCGGCTTGCGCCCGGTGGTGGAGATCCAGCTTTTCGATTTCGTCACCCACATGATGGACGCCATCGTCAACCAGGCCGCCAAGGCGCGTTTCATGCTTGGCGGAGCCGCGCGGGTGCCGGTCGTCTTTCGCGGCCCGCAAGGGGCTGGCATCCGGCTTGCTGCTCAGCATTGCCAATCACTGGAGGCGTGGTTCGCCCACGTTCCGGGGCTAGAGGTTTATGCCCCCTCAAGTGCCTATGATGCCAAGGGGTTGATGGCTGCAGCGATCCGGTCCGACAACCCGGTGGTCTTTCTTGAACACAAACTGCTGTATCTGGGCGGCGAAGAAGCGGTGCCCGAGGCTGACTATGCCATTGCCCCGGGGCGTGCGCGGATCGTTCGGGAAGGCTGCGACGTGACGGTGATTGCCACACTCGCGATGGTCGACCGCGCCGTGCAGGCCGCAGGGCGGCTTGAAAGGGATGGGATATCTGTCGAGATCATCGACCCACGAACAATCAGCCCCTTCGACATCGAAACTGTCGTCGCCAGCATCCGCAAGACCAATCGTGCGGTCGTGGTGCATGAGGCCGTCACCTTTGGCGGGTTCGGCGGCGAAATCGCAGCCCAGATCATGGAGCAGGCTTTCGACTGGCTCGACGCCCCGGTGCGGCGCGTCGGCGCGCCGATGATGCCAGTACCTTACAACGACCGGCTGGAACGGGAATACATGCCGTCCGCCGCCACAATTGCCCAGGCTATCAAAGAGGTTTGCTATGTCCGTTGAGCGCAAGGTCATCATCCCGCCGGGGCTTGAGGCAGTGTACGATAAATTCCACTACGCCCCAGGCATCCTAGTCGGTGATACCCTTTACATCTCGGGGCAGGTCGGTCGAGATCCAGGTCTGAATGTCGTCCACGGAGCCGAGGCACAATTCGTTCAGGCGTTCGAAAATGTCGGAAAGGTTCTGCACGCCTGCGACGCAACCTTCGATGATGTGGTCGAACTGGAAACCTGGTTCACGGATTCCATGGCCGATCTTGCGCTCTTCATGGCCGTGAAGGATCGCTTTTTCACCAACCGCTATCCCACCTGGACAGGCTTTGCGGTCAAGGGATTCTCGATGCCCGGCATCCTTGTCGAAATCAAATGCACGGCGATCCTGAACACGGTAAGCCCATGATACGAAATCTGAAGGACCTTCTTGCCTCCGGCGAAACGGCGCTTGGAACCTGGACGCAGATCGCAGCGCCGGAACTGGTCGACATCATCGGGTTGAATGGCTTCCAGTTCACCATCATCGATTGTGAGCACGGTCATTTCGGCATGGAAACAGCCGAAAACCTGTCGCGCGCATGCGATGCCGTGGGGATCGCGAGCGCTGTTCGGGTACCAAGGAATGACCCGGTGTTGATCATGAAGGCGCTCGATGCGGGTATCCGCCACGTCGTGGTGCCGAACCTCGCATCCGCCGATGGGGCGCGCCAGGCCGTTCTGGCAACCCGGTTTGGCCCCAGCGGGTTGCGAGGGGCATGCCCCTGTTGCCGTTCGGGTGGTCATTTCATCCGCAACTGGAAGGATTACGTGGCTGCAGAAGAGGGACGCACCGGCGCCATCGGCCTTGTCGAGACACGCGAAGGCTATGAGGCGATTGCCGAGATCGTGGCGGTGCGCGAATTGACGGCCCTGATGTTCGGGCCTTTCGATCTGTCGGTCTCGATGGGGCTGGAGGGGGATTGGCGCGCGCCTGCCGTGCAGCGCGCCGTCACAGACATGATTTCGCGCGCTTTGGATGCGGGCCATCCGGTCATGATGCCTGTCTTCTCGCCCGACCCCGAGGAATGCCGGATGCTCATTGCAGATTACCGTGCGCTTGGAGTTCGTACCTTCGTCATCGGGTCCGACAAGATCCTGATCGCCCATAGTTTTGACCAGTGGACGCAGGCGCTGGGCGTGCCATCGCAGGAATAGGCGGGAAAGCTGCCTCCTTGCGGCGAACGCAAACCATGATCATAGGATGGGGCGACGCTTGGTGCCCCACAGGTACTTCGGTCTCTGACACGCTCTGCGCAGTCGGTTCATTTCAGGATTGCGAATCCCTGCTCGACAAATCGTGCGGCACCACTGTCCGACGTGATCGCATCGAAAAACGCCGTGTCCGCCGGCTCCGATGCCCCTTTCAAAAGCGCGCCCGGATAGACGATGGGTTTGTGGCTTTCAGCGGGAAAAACGCCAACCACAGTAACATTGTCTGCGGCGACGGCATCGGTTGCATAGACAATGCCGTAGGGCGCCTCGCCCCTTGAAACCAACGTCAGGGCCGCGCGTACGTTCTCGGACTGTGCAACCATAGGTTCGACTGCGCTCCACACTCCCAGCGCCTGAAGCGACGCCTTGCCATACTGGCCCGCAGGCACGGCATCGACCATCGCCATCGAGAGCTTGCCATCACCCAAAAGCCCGGCCAGATCAAAGCCCGGGCCGATCTCGACGGGTGCGGCGTCCTTCCCATGCGCGATCAGCACCAGCGTGTTGCCGAAAATGTTCTTGCGCGTGCCATAGATCAGCAGACCAGCTTTCTCCACCTCATCCATCCAGTTGACGGCGGCCGAGATGAAGATGTCTGCGGGGGCGCCTTCGATGATCTGCTTGGCCAGCGCGTTCGACCCTGCATAGCTGATCGCGACCGTATTGCCGGTAGAGGCCTCGAAATCGGCAGCAACTGCGTCCAGCGCATTCTTCATGGATGCGGCGGCAAAGACCACCACGTTTTCGGCAGATGCGGGTGTTGCGAGGGCAACCGCCAGGGCAGAGGCCACGATGATGCCGCGAAACATGTTTTCTCCGGTCGATATGGTTTGACAAACATATCAGACCGCAGCACCACAGGAAGCAAGCGTTATTTTCTGCCGGGAATATCCACCTTTGCCACGGGCCGCAACATCGCCTCGAGCGCTGCGATCTGCTGCGCGGTTCCGGTCTCGGCGCGGTCAACGATGTCGAGATAGAGGCGCAAAACTTCGTGGCCTTCGTCCGTCAGCCGCGCCCCGCCTCCGCCGGGGCCGCCGCGCAGGCTGCTGACAACAGGCATCTGAAATGCCGCGTTCATTTCTTCGACCAGCATCCACGCGCGCTTGTAGCTCATCGCCATTTGGCGCCCGGCGGCGGCGATTGACCCCGTTTCCCGGATACGCCCCAAAAGCTCGGCCTTGCCCGGGCCAAGCATGGCGTCGTCAAAGAGAATGCGAAGGCTAAGTCTGGTCATGTCGCGCCCATTTCTGCGGCCTCTTGATACTTCCGCAGCGGCGCAGTCCGGGCAAGGTCCGTTTTCGCCTTGGGTAAACGGAAGCCTATGCCGGGAACCGGGCCGGTCAATCTGCGTTGTTTCGCCGATCCCTGATCGTCGTCGGGGGTTTGCGAGCCATCCGCCCCAAGCCCGACGTGACAGGATAATGAATGAATGACCGAGTTAAGCTGCTGTCTGTGGCAACCGCCGTTCCTCCGCATCGGATAGACCAGAGGGATGCCGCGACCGCCGCACACCAGACCTTCAGTGCCCGTTTCGATGATTTCGAACGGCTCGTTAAGGTATTCGAAAATTCAGGAATTCACACACGGTATCTGGTTCGCCCGCTGGAATGGTATATGGCGCCGTTGGGTTGGTCAGAACGGAATGCCGCCTACATCGAAGGGGCATGCGATCTTTTCATAGATGCCACCACGAAGGCGCTTGATGCTGCGGGCCTGACGGCAGGGCAGATCGATACGGTCGTCACCATTTCCTCCACCGGCCTTGCCACACCCAGCCTTGATGCGATGGTCGCGGATCGCATCGGATTCCGGACTGACGTGGAACGGGTGCCAGTCTTCGGGCTTGGCTGTGCGGGCGGGGCTACGGGGCTGTCGATCGGCGCGCGGCTGGCACAGTCGCGGCCGGGCAGTTGTGTTCTGGTCGTTGCGGTCGAGCTTTGCTCGGTCGCCTTCCGGCTGGACAAGCTGACAAAGGAAAACATCGTGGCAACGGCGCTTTTTGGCGACGGTGCTGCCGCTTGCGTGCTGCGCGCGGGTAAGGCCGGGTTGGCGGCTGTCGAAATGTCGGGGCAACACACCTGGCCCGACACGCTGGACGTCATGGGATGGAGCGTGGATGACACCGGCCTTGGCGTCATTTTTGACAGGGCCATCCCGCCCTTTGCCGAAGCAAACATAGCGGCGGCCGTGACCAGCATCCTGTCCCGGTCTGGCGTCGGCATTGCGGATGTTGACCGTTTTGCCTGCCATCCGGGGGGTGCAAAGGTCATCACCGCGCTGGAACGTGCGCTGTCGCTCGATCAAGGCTCGCTCGACCATGAACGGGATGTGCTGACGGAATACGGCAACATGTCTGCACCAACCGCGCTTTTCGTTCTGGACCGCGTCATCAAGGCAGGATTGCCGGATCGCACTGTTCTGACGGCGATGGGCCCCGGCTTTACCGCAAGCTGCGTATCCTTGCAGGCCGCCGCATGACCCCGGCTATCGCCCTTCTGGCACTTGTGACGCTCAGCCGGATCAGCGAGTTGTTCCTTGCCCGGCGCAACACGGCAGATCTGCTGTCGCGCGGCGCAAGTGAGGTTGCACCCGGCCACTATCCGGCCATCGTGGCGCTCCACACCGCATGGCTTTGCGCCTTGTGGATATTTGGCGCGAACCGGCCAATCCTGATGGGTTGGTTTTTGGTATTCATCGTCCTTCAGGCCTGCCGCGTCTGGGTGCTGGCAACGCTTGGCCGCCGTTGGACCACGCGCATCATCGTAGTACCGGGGGAAAAGCTGGTGGCACGCGGGCCATACCGTTACGTCGCCCACCCCAACTATCTGGTGGTGATCGGCGAGATCGCGGTTTTGCCGCTCTGCCTTGGCCTTCCCTGGCTGGCACTGATTTTCAGCGCCCTGAACGCGGCAGTTCTGACAGTCCGCATCCGGGCCGAAAACGGCGGGCTGCAGGCCGCGCGTGTCAGTGCTGCGGCCTGACGCGCCCGCACCCACGGCGGCCCGGATAGGCACGTGGGCAGGCTTTGCCGCCATGTGCATCGGCATGTTCATGGCTATTTTGGATGTGCAGATCGTCGCGACATCTTTGCCGAATATTCAGCAGGCCTTGGGCATCGCACCCGACCGGATGAGTTGGGTACAAACCGCCTATCTGATCGCAGAGGTTATCGCGATTCCGCTGACCGGCCTTCTGATGCGCACCCTCACAATGCGATGGCTGTTTGTCGGCGCGACGACGATCTTCGTCATAGCCTCCGTCGGCTGTGCGACGGCGCAGGGGTTTGGCACGCTGATCGGCTGGCGGGTGGTCCAAGGCTTCGCGGGGGGCACGCTGATCCCTGTCGTCTTTGCCGCCGTGTTTCTGCTTTTCCCGCTGCGCCAGCAGGGCATCGCAACCACACTTGCCGGGGTTGTGGCGGTGCTTGCGCCAACCGTAGGGCCAGTCGTTGGCGGCTGGATCACCGAGACCTATTCCTGGCACTGGCTTTTCCTTGTCAACGTGCCGCCCGGCATCCTTGCCGTTTGCCTGGCGGGCGCAGTTTTGCCGCGCGGCAGACTGAACCTTTCTCTTGCGGGTACGCTGGACTGGGCATCGCTGGGGCTGATGGCGGTTGGCCTTGCCGCACTGGAGGTTGCGTTGAAGGAAGCGCCGCAACGCGGCTGGCTATCGGGCCTCGTTGCGGGTCTGTTGATCCTGTCAGCCGCCAGCGCCGCCAGTTTCGTCCATCGCAGCCTCCGCCACGCAGAGCCGGTGGTTGCACTGCGCACCTTTGCGGATCGGCGGTTCACCCTTGGCTGCATCCTGAGCTTCGTTCTGGGGATCGGTCTCTTCGGGTCGGTTTATCTGATGCCTTTGTTTCTGGCCTTCGTGCGCGGCCACAATGCACTCGACATCGGGATCGTGATGTTGGCGACCGGCGTTGCGCAACTGATCACCGCGCCCATCGCAGTGGCGCTGGAGCAGCGGGTATCGGCACGGCTGCTGACCCTGTTCGGGTTCGCGCTCTTTGCGGCTGGCCTTTATCTCAGCGCCTTTCAGACACCGCAGACGGATTTCGAGGGCATGTTCTGGCCGCAGGTGATGCGCGGTGTGGCGATCATGTTCTGCCTTTTGCCGCCTACGCGAATGGCGCTGGGGCACCTTCCGGCTGCGCGCGTGCCAGATGCGAGTGGCCTCTTCAACCTGATGCGCAACCTCGGGGGGGCCATTGGCCTCGCGCTGATCGACACGGTGATCTACACGCGTGGCCCGGTGCACGCCGCTGATCTGACGGCCCGGCTGCAGGCGGGTGACCCCGACGCGGCAAGGTTTCTGGGGATCCCCGACAGTCTGCTGGCCAATATGCCGTCTGGCGTGCCAAGCCCGTCAATACAGGCGATGCTCTCCCCGTTGCTGGAGAAAGCCGCGTTGACCGCCGCCATCAATGACGCATGGATGATGATCGCGCTGCTGACAGCGGCAGCGTTGATCTGCCTGCCATTTGCAAAGGAAGATCGCGTAGAGCCACGCGTTGCAAGCCAGACATCCTGAAATCCTCCGTCCTGGCATCTAACGGTATGCGGGGCGGCTGAAGCCCTTGGCACGGGGTGTCGGTGGCTGGTTTGGGTCTGCAACCATCCGGCATCAAAGGGGAAAGTCAGCTTTCAGGGCGCATCGCAAGCAAACCGGTTGCGGGAATTGCCGGTTCGGTCTCCAAGCCCGAACGAAACGGGCCAATCCTGTGCTATGCTTGTGAACCACAGTGAATCGGGTCTGACACGATCACCTTCACCGTGTGGACTCACCGTGTGAAGCGGCAGGTGGCGTACACCCGTTTCAAGACTGTGCAAGACCGTCGAAAGCCGCATAGCACGATCCTTTTGACGGAACGCTTTCGCCCCGACGGGCGTTGAACCACGAGCGAACATGATCGCGCTGCTTTCTCACATTCACGGAAAGGGCCTACGCATGAACTGGGATCAAATCGAGAATCAATGGGCCGCAATGACCCGCCGCATCCGCGCCGACTGGCAGGTCAGCCCCATGACGCCGCGCGCAAACGCGGGGCAATCGGGCAAGACGTCAGCCATCATTCAGGCGTTGCCTGACCCGTTGCCACCCCAATCCATCGCTGATGACGATAGCCCGCGCACCGCTTCGTGAGCGTAACGGCACGCAACATCCTTCGGGCACCTTCCTGGTTGTTGCATCTGAAAGCCAAGGTCGGACCTTGGCAAGACAGCGCGGTGATCCGGTCCGACCTCTTTGGAACCGAACGGCTTGAACATCACGCCGTCTCGCTTGCACAGGCGCAGCCGGTCACCGCGCGCCACCGGCGCGTCTTGCCGCTGACAAGACGGGTAAATGCAAATTCGGTCGTCCTTCTGGCGGCGTACAGATCCTGCGCGCGTGCGGTGCAGTCCGGCCAACCGATCACGCCAGCGGCAGAATGGTTGCTTGACAACTACCATCTGGTTGAGCGGCATCTGCAGCAGATCCGGGATGACCTGCCCCCCGGCTACTATCGCCAACTGCCGAAACTTGCCGACGGGCCGTTTGCGGGCTATCCGCGCGTTCTGGGCATCGCATGGGCCTATGTCGCCCATACCGACAGCCTGATCAGCGGCCCGGTTCTCGCGCGGTTCGTCAGCGCGTATCAATCTGCCGAACCGCTCACGATCGGTGAACTTTGGGCAGTGGCCATCACCCTGCGCATCGTTCTGGTCGAGAACATGCGCCGCCTTGCAGACCAGATCATTGCGGCCCACGAACAGCGGCAGGTCGCAGACCTGTTGGTCGACAGTTTGATGACCCGTGCGGAACCGGGGCACGCCGGTCCCGGCGCCCGCTACCCGTCGGAACTCACGCTGGCGCAGGCCGTTGCCCCGTTTGATGGTTCACCCCTGCCTGAAATCGTCGCGGCCCAGATTGCCCAGCGCTTGCGCGGGTTCGATCCCGCCGATACTCCGCTCTGCGGTTGGCTTGATGACCGTCTGCGCTCGCAGGGATTGACCCGAGACGACGTGATCCTGCACGCGCACCAGCGTCAGGGTGCTTCCAACGCGACGATGCGCAACGTCGTCACCAGCATGCGTCTTATCACCGAACTTGACTGGCAGGACTTCTTTGAAGAGGTCAGCCCGATTGATGCGCGGCTTCGGGGTGCGACCGATTTTGCTTCCATGGATTTCGCCACCCGGAACCTTTACCGCACGGCCATCGAGACGCTGGCGCGCGGATCAGCGAAGACCGAGGCCGCGGTGGCCGAGACCGCGCTTGCGCTTGCCGCCACCAGCGATAGTGCTGCGATACGCGACCCCGGTTACTGGCTGATCGGGAATGGGCAGGCGACACTGGAACGCCGCATCGGCTATGTTCCGGGCCTGAAGCAGCGTCTGTGGCGTCGGATCGGGCGGGTTGGTCTGGCGGGTTATATCCTGGCCATCGTCTTGGCGGGCGGCGCCGTACTGGCGCTTCCACTTTGGATCATGGGCGGGCACGGCTGGCCGCGGTTTGCCTTGGCTTTAGCCGGGCTTGCCCCCGCGATCGAAGCGGGGATCGCGGTTGTCAACATCGTGGTGACGCGATCAGTGGCACCCCGCCGCCTGCCGGGGATGGACCTTGCAGAGGGCATTCCGGCCGAACTGCGCACCATGATCGCGGTGCCGGTTCTTTTGACCAGCGCCGATGACCTGACCGCCGCAATTGAACAATTGGAGGTGCATCACCTTTCAAGCACCGATGGCGCGCTCCATTATGCACTGCTGTCGGACGGGCCGGACGCGCCAAGCGAAACGCGGCCCGGCGACGATGCGTTGGTCGCGCGTGCAGCCTCGGCAATCGCGCGCCTGAACGCAGCCTATCCTGTACCGGGGGGTGACCGCTTCCTTTTTTTGCACCGTCGTCGCCTCTGGAACCCTTCGATGGGCGTCTGGATGGGATGGGAACGCAAGCGCGGCAAGCTGACCGAACTGAACCGCCTGCTACGAGGCGCAACGGATACCACGTTTCTGGAACCCTGCACGGTGCCGGAAGGGATCCGTTTCGTCATCACCCTGGACGCGGACACCCGGCTCTTGCGCGATACGGTGCGGCGTCTGATCGGCAAGATGGCGCATCCGCTGAACTGGCCACAGTTCGATCCAGTCTTGGGTCGCGTGACAGGGGGTTATGGCATCCTGCAACCGCGCGTGACCCCGGCCCTGCCATTTGGCGCAGACGGGTCGGTCTTTCAGCGCCTGAATGCCAGCCATGCCGGGATCGATGCCTATGCGGCGGCGATATCGGACGTGTATCAGGATCTGTTCGACGAAGGATCGTTTACCGGCAAGGGCATCTATGATGTCGATGCCTTCGATGCGGCACTGGTGGGGCGGGTGCCAGACAACACCATGCTGAGCCACGATCTTTTCGAGGGGACCTTTGCGCGCGCGGGCCTTGTGTCGGATATCGAGGTGATCGAGGACTTTCCGTCGCGCCGGGACGTCGCCGTCCGGCGGCAGGACCGCTGGGTGCGGGGTGACTGGCAGCTTCTGCCTTGGCTTGTGGGGCAATCGGGGCACGGTGATGGCCCGATGCCCGCGCTCGGTCGTTGGAAGATCATCGACAACCTGCGCCGGTCTGTTACCGCGCCGCTGACGCTGGTGGCTCTTGTCGCCGGGTGGCTTTTTTCGCCCCCGATGGCACTGGTCTGGACGCTTGCGATCCTTACGATGCTGGCTTTGCCACGCCTTCTGCCCTTGCCCTTTGTCATCTTGCCCGGCCGTGCCGGAATAACCGCGCGCAGCCATTTCAGGGCCCTGTTGGCCGATGCGCAGGCGGCCGGTTTGCAAATCATGCTCGACATTGCCTTTCTGCCAGATGTGGCGTTGCGGATGGGCGACGCCATCCTGCGCACCATGTGGCGGCTTGGCCGCACGCGCCGCAACCTTCTTGAATGGGTCACGGCGGCCCAACTGGCGCATCGCGTGCGCCCGGGCGTAGCAGCACAATATCGCGATATGGCCACCTCCGTCTTTCTTGGCCTCGGGCTCGCCTTGGCGGCAACGGCCCTTCATCCCGGTGTCTGGATGCTGATCTTGCCCATCGTGACGCTCTGGTTTGCGGCGCCCTTCCTTGCATACCGGATCAGCCAGCCGGCGATTCTGCGCCCGGAAGACGCGATCAGTGAGGCGGATGCGCAGGAGCTGCGGCTGATCGCCCGCCGGACCTGGCGCTATTTTGAAACCTTCGTGACTGAGGCCGACAACCATCTGCCCCCGGACAATTTTCAGGAGATCCCGCTGCCCGCGCTGGCGCGGCGGACATCGCCCACGAACATCGGCCTTTACCT
>JBBSBE010000087.1:0-17076 GCA_038251625.1 Rhodobacterales bacterium | reverse complement strand
TTCCTCTCCCCCATTGCCACCGCGCCTCCCTTTCGCCTACCCTGCTTCCATCTGCACCCACACATTTGGAGCTACCCATGCTTTTGCTCGCCATGTACGATCTCAACGGAAACCAGGTTCAGGTGAACGGCGAAAACATCGCGTGGTTCGGCCCCGACAAGCCGGGCAAGGGGTCCATCGTCTCCTTCGCCGTCCCCGGCGAGGGTGGCTTTGCGACCCTTCGTGTGACCAACTCGCCCGACGAGATCACCACCCTCGTCAACGCCAAACTGCGCAAGTAACCGGCCCGCCGTAGCGCAGGCGTTTCTCACGGGCCGGCGGGCATTCGTTCGGCCCCAAGCGGGGAATCCTGCCCGGTGAATAGAAGGTAAATTTCCGCTTAATGCGAGAGTGGTATTTCTTTCAAGGTCAATGTCTTAGGCAGGCATATCACGCGTGTTACGCCCCGCCCGGATCAGGCCCAGAATTTCGCGCGCCGCGTCGGGAATGTTCGTCCCCGGCCCGAAGATGGCCTTTACCCCGGCGGCTTTCAGGAACGCATGATCCTGCGCCGGGATCACCCCCCCGCAGATCACAAGGATTTCCCCCGCGCCCGCCGCTTCCAGGGCCTTCACCAGCTTCGGTGCCAAGGTCTTGTGCCCGGCCGCCTGGCTGGAAATTCCCACCACATGCACATCGTTGTCGATGGCATCCTGCGCCGCTTCCTCGGGGGTCTGAAAGAGGGGGCCCACATCCACATCGAACCCGATATCGGCAAAGGCGGTGGCGATGACCTTTGCGCCCCGATCGTGCCCGTCCTGCCCCATCTTCACGACCAGCATGCGCGGCCGCCGCCCCTCTTCCCCGGCGAAGGCCTCGACGTCCGCCTGGATCGCGGCAAAACCTGCATCCCCATCGTAGGCAGCACCATAAACCCCGGCGAGGGTCTTCACCTCTGCCCGGTGCCGCCCGAAAACCTCCTCCATCGCAAGGCTGATCTCGCCCACCGTGGCCCGCGCCCGCGCCGCCGCAACTGCGGCTTCAAGCAGGTTCCCCCCCTCGCGCGCCGCCCGTGATACCTCGGCCAGCGCGGCAGAACAGGCCTCCGCGTCGCGTGAAGCGCGGATCGTGGCCAGCCGCGCCATCTGCGAGTCGCGGACCGCCATGTTGTCGATATCGCGGATCTCGGTCACATCCTCCTGGTCGAGGCGGTACTTGTTCACGCCCACGATCACCTCTTCCCCCCGGTCGATCATCGCCTGCCGTCGTGCGGCGCTTTCCTCGATCCTGAGCTTTGGCATGCCCGAGGCCACGGCCTTGGTCATGCCGCCCATCGCCTCGACCTCCTCCATCAGCGCCCAGGCCTTGTCGGCCAGCTCCGCCGTCAGGCTTTCCACATAATAGCTGCCCGCCAGCGGATCGACGACATGCGTAACGCCAGTTTCCTCCTGCAAGATCAGTTGGGTATTGCGCGCGATGCGCGCCGAAAACTCGGTCGGCAGCGCCATCGCCTCATCAAAGCTGTTGGTGTGCAGGCTCTGCGTCCCGCCCAGAACCGCCGCCATCGCCTCATAGGCCGTGCGGACCACGTTGTTCATCGGGTCCTGCTCTTGCAGGGACACACCCGAAGTCTGGCAATGCGTGCGAAGCATCAGGCTTTCGGGCTTTTTCGCGCCAAAACCTTCCATGATCCGATACCACAACAGCCGCGCCGCGCGCAGCTTGGCGGCTTCCATGAAGACGTTCATGCCGATGGCGAAGAAGAAGGAAAGCCGCCCCGCAAAGGCGTCGACATCCATTCCCCGGGCCAGCGCCGTGCGCACATATTCGCGCCCGTCGGCAAGGGTAAAGCCCAACTCCTGCACGAGGTTCGCGCCCGCCTCCTGCATGTGATAGCCCGAGATCGAGATCGAATTGAACTTTGGCATCTCGGCGGCGGTGTATTCGATGATATCGGCCACGATCCGCATCGAGGGTTCGGGGGGATACACATAGGTGTTGCGCACCATGAATTCCTTCAGGATGTCGTTCTGGATCGTGCCCGACAAAGCCGCCCGCGGCACGCCCTGTTCCTCGCCCGCCACGATGAAGCTGGCGAGCACGGGGATCACCGCGCCGTTCATCGTCATCGAGACCGACACCTTTTCCAGCGGGATGCCATCAAAGAGGATCTTCATGTCCTCCACGCTGTCGATGGCCACGCCTGCCTTGCCGACATCGCCCTCGACGCGCGGGTGGTCGCTGTCATAGCCGCGATGGGTTGCCAGATCGAAAGCGACCGACACGCCCTGCTGCCCGGCCGCCAGTGCCTTGCGATAAAACGTGTTGGAGGCTTCGGCGGTCGAAAAGCCTGCATATTGCCGGATCGTCCAGGGTCGGCCCGCATACATCGTGGCGCGGACGCCCCTTGTGAACGGGGCAAGGCCCGGCACGCCGCCCATGTGTGCCAGTTCTGCCGTATCCGCCGCCGTATAGAGCGGGCGGACCATGATGCCTTCCAGTGTTTCCCAGGTCAGGCTTTCGAGGTCGCGGCCGCGCAATTCGCGGGCGGCAAGCGCCCTCCATGTGGCAAGCGGATCGGTCATCGGGAAGCTCCTTCCAGTCTTGCTTGGGTTTCGCCACGCCCTGCCCTATATCGAGGGCTGAGGGAGACTGCATGAAACCGCTTCATATCCTTGTTCTGTCTATGTTTCTTCCCGTCGCGGCTGCGGCGGCCCAAGAAACCGCACCCGTCCGCGTGATCCTTGACGCGCAAGGTGTGACGCTGTCCGAGTTCATCTGGATCAAGCGCCCGGTTATCGTCTTCGCCGACAGCCCGAACGACCCCAACTTCCAGCGCCAGTTGGAGTTGATCGAAGCGGACGAAGGTCAGTTGGTCGCGCGCGACGTGGTGGTGATTATCGACACCCGCCCGGCCCTGAAAAGCTGGCTGCGCCAGAAATTCCATCCACGCGGGTTCAGCCTGATGATCCTCGACAAGGACGGCGAGGTGAAGCTGCGCAAGCCCCTGCCGTGGGACGTCCGAGAGATCACACGTGCTATCGACAAATTCCCCATCGCCCGGCAAGAAATGCTGGAACGTTACCCGGCCGGGCGCTGACCTCGACCGTTGAAATGCAGTCTTCCTGCGCGTATATGTCAGAGGTGGCATATGGAGGCCCTCATGGCTGACCAACCGAAGAATCAGGCCCCGATCCCGGGGCGGACGGGCCCGGCACCGGGCTACTGACCCGCGCGCCGGACATCAGGCCGGCGTCCAAGTCTGCATCTGGCGTTTTGACGCCAAGCGCCACGTTGATATCATGGATCGCCACCGTCGCCAGTGCCTCGAGCGTGCTGCGCATGTCATAGTAGTGGGCATAGGCCCAGCGGCGGCGATTGAGCGGCAAGGCGGCGAAGGCATCGCTGCGCAGATCGGCCGCGAAGCTGCGGATATCGGCGATCAGGCTGTAGAACTGGATGATGCGATCCACCGGGGCGGTGGGCAGGCGATCGATGCGGCTTGCCACGGCTTCGAACACCACAGGCTCACCCGGGATGGGAATGAAATGGGTGTAGTCGTGCCCCGCGGCCAGCGCCTCGGCGATCCGGGCATCCACCATCCGGGCGTGGACGGCGCTGCCCTCACGCCGGAGCGCCAGAAGGTACACCCAGATTTCGGCCCGAAGCGCGATCATCAGATCGCCTTGATCGGCGGCAAGCTCTTCCTGCTGGAAAAGGAACGTCACGAACCAGCTGGCAACGGCCAGAAGCGCCGCGATCAGGATACCGCGCATGTCGTCCGTCAGGCCCGGCGCGACCAGCACGATGAGAACGGGCCCGATCAGCCAGAACGCCACCATCCGCGCCACCGGCGCCAACCTTTCGCGTACAGACGCGCGCAACGGCCCATCGCCACGGGGCCAGAGGATCACGATCGCCCCGAGAGCGGCCAATGCGGCCCAGACCAGCGGATGGGCGAGGGCCGCTGACACGCTACTCGAACTCCATGATCACTTCGTCCACCTTGAGGCTGGCACCCGCCACGGCGTTGATCTTTTTGACCACGCCCCTGCGCTCGGCCTTGAGGATGTTTTCCATCTTCATCGCCTCGACGGTTGCCAGCGACTGCCCTTCCTGAACCTCGTCACCCACGGCCACGTTGATCTTCACCACCAACCCCGGCATCGGGCAAAGAAGGAAGCGGGATGTATCAGGCGCCACCTTTTCGGGCATCAGCGCGGACAGCGTGGCCTGACGCGGGGACTGCACATGCACCTTCAGATCGGCGCCGCGCAGACGCAGCCGGAACCCCATGGGCACCTTTCCCACCTTCATCACCAGCGGCTCGCCATCCACCGACAGATGGGCAAGGGGCTGGCCCGGCGCCCAGACTGAAGTGACGCGCAGTGCCGCGCCATCGGCAAAATGCACCGTGGCCCCATCGCGGTCGGCGGCGATGGTCACGGGCATTGCTTCGCCGGCGAGCGTGACGATCCAATCATCCCCGACGCGCCGGGTATGATTGTCCATCGTGCCGGAAATACGGGTGCGCCGGATTTCGGCCACGCGGTTCATCGCAGCCGCAGCCGCCGCCACACGGCGCAGGGTGGCCGCGTCGAGCGTGGCGCCCTGAAATCCATCGGGATATTCCTCGGCGATGAAAGCGGTGGTGATGTCACCTTTCACGAAACGTGGATGATCCATCACCGCGCCTACGAAGGGCAGATTGTGCCCGATCCCCTCAACTTCGAAAGTATCCAGCGCCAGCCGCATTTCCTCGATCGCCTGCAGGCGCGTCGGCGCCCAGGTGCAAAGCTTGGCGATCATGGGATCGTAGAACATGCTGATTTCGCCGCCCTCCTGCACGCCGGTATCGTTGCGCACGATGCCGCCGCGCGGGGTGGGGCCTTCGGCGGGGGGGCGATAGCGGGTAAGGCGCCCGATGGAGGGCAGGAAGTTGCGGTAGGGATCCTCGGCGTAAAGGCGGCTTTCCATCGCCCAGCCGTTGATCTTGAGGTCGGCCTGGGCAAAGGGCAACGGCGCGCCACCCGCCACGCGGATCATCTGTTCCACCAGGTCCACGCCCGTAATCAGTTCGGTCACGGGATGTTCGACCTGCAGCCGCGTGTTCATTTCCAGAAAATAGAAATTGCGGCTGCCATCGACGATGAATTCCACCGTGCCTGCCGAGGTATAGCCCACGGCTTTGGCCAGCGCGCAGGCCTGTTCGCCCATCGCCCGGCGCGTGTCTTCATCCAGAAACGGCGAGGGCGCCTCTTCGATGACTTTCTGGTTGCGCCGCTGGATCGAGCATTCGCGTTCGTGCAGGTAGACGCAGTTGCCATGCTGGTCGGCCAGCACCTGAATTTCGATATGACGGGGCTGGGTGACGAACTTTTCAATGAAGATGCGGTCGTCGCCAAAGCTGGACGCGGCCTCGTTCTTTGAAGACTCGAACCCCTCGCGCGCCTCGGCGTCCGACCAGGCGATCCGCATGCCCTTGCCGCCGCCACCCGCGCTGGCCTTGATCATTACGGGATAGCCGATCTGGCCCGCAATATGCACGGCCTCTTCTGCGTCGGCGATCAGGCCCATATGGCCGGGCACGGTGGAGACACCTGCCTTTTGCGCGATCTTTTTCGAGGTGATCTTGTCGCCCATCGCCTCGATGGCTGGCGAGGGCGGTCCGATGAATACGACGCCTGCGGCCTCCAACGCGGCGGCGAACGCGCGGTTCTCGCTCAGAAAGCCATAGCCTGGATGCACGGCCTCGGCGCCGCTCTGGCGCACGGCATCAAGGATGCGGTCGATCACGATGTAGCTTTGCGACGCCGGGGAAGGGCCTATATGCACCGCCTCATCCGCCATCTGCACGTGCCGTGCCCGGCGGTCGGCATCGGAATAGACGGCGACCGTGGCAATGCCCATGCGGCGCGCGGTCTTGATGACACGGCAGGCAATCTCGCCCCGGTTGGCGATCAGGATCTTGCGAAACATGTTTCCCCCTGCCCCGTCAGGGCTTCCCTGAAAACAAAAGGGCCATCCCGACGATAAGCCGGGATGGCCCTTTCTAGAACGAAATCCGAAGCCGTCAGACGGGCGGAATTATTGGCAGCGCGGCAGACCTGCGATACCGCAGCTGAGGGCACCGCCCGCTGCACCAAGCGCCGCGCCCGCAAGCACGTTGTTGTCTGTCGCGTCGGCCAGAAGGCCACCTGCAACGGCGCCACCAAGGGCGCGCTCTTCGGGTGTGTCAAGACAGCCCGCAAGGGTTGCGGTGGCCGCAAGGGCCAGGAAAATCGTGGGTATACGCATGATGCTCGGCCTCTTTGGCGGTTTCTTATGGAAAGAGCATAGCGACCTGCCAAGCCAAGTGGAATCGAAAAATCCGGGCCTGCGCAAGGTTCCGCCAGCGCCTGCGTCCCGACCTCCGGCCCAGCCCTTTGCGGGCCGGGCCGGGACGTCGGGAAGGGGGACATCCTGGACGCCGATGTGCCAACAGGGTTTTCAGCACGGTTCGTACATTGCGACGGATCGGCAGAGTTGGCAAAGCCGTCGGAGCCTGCAAACGGGACTTCGGCAAAAGCTTGCGCGAAAGGCGCGGACTTGCGCAAAAAGACGCTCAATCCTCGTCCTCCGGTTCGGCCCGGCCCATCGGCGCGGACGCATCGAAGACCGCAGGAAAAGAGGCGCGGGCACGGGCAACGTCGATCTGCAAAAGCGCCTCGTAACTGGCCGGATCGAAGGGATCTTCCGCCGGCACAACCTCGCGCCCGAAAAGCCACGACAGACGGCCGGCGTCCAGGTTGCCGCGCTCGAACGGTTCATCGCCGAAATGCGCCCAGAGAGCGGCCATGAAGCCCTCATCCGCGCGCCGGTCCGGGGCGGCACGGTCGCGAAAACGCTCGCGCTTCACGATGCGCGTGACGCCATCCTTGTGGTTGGCGCGCCGGATAACGAACTGGAAATCAGTGCCGGTGAGCCGCCCGGGAAATCCACGGTGCTTCAGCATGGCATCCCTCCCGCAATCTGCGGCAGGAAAGTTGGCGCGGAGCGAAGGTCAGAGGCCCCGCTCCGCGCCAACAGGTCACTTGTATTTGCCCGTGTAGACCGGTTCCTGCGACACCGGCTGTTCCACATAAACGGGTTCTTCTTTCTTTGCGCAGGCGCCCATGAAGGCCACTGTGCAAAGGGCGAGAAGGGTTTTCGTGCTCTTGGACATCCTCTGCTCCACTTTTCTTGGAGGGCGGAGCCGGAAGCGCGATGCCCCGGACGCCCCCTTATCGAGGTCAAGACCGGATCAGCCCGGTCTGTTGGAAGAATACCCGTGCCGCGCGCGCTGCGACACTGACAAATTGTGAATGCGGCATCTTGTGGCGCGGCTACATCAACCGACAGGCGAACTGCCGCCGAAATGCAACAAATTGCGGCCTCCATCAAAAGGCATCCCAGATACAGAGGCCATCCTCAATCCGGTAGGCTTCAAAGTACTGCGTCGCCTCTGGCGCGGCCTCGCCAAACACAACGGGGCGGTCGGCCATGGAGATCACGATCTGCGACGGGACCGGGCCGATATCCGACAGGCGCGGCAAGGCATAGGCAGAACAAAGGTGCAGCATGTCTGCCGCCGCGGCATCGAAATCGACGTCTCCGCCCTCGCGCGCGATGCCGGGGGCCAGAAAGCGGAACCGCGTGGTCAGACCGTCTGGCCCGCGCTCGCCCTGGATCACGTCGATCAGCGTGACAAGCTGGCCCGAGGGCACGGGGATCGGGTCGTCCGTCATCCATCCGCCTTTCGCAGCAAGACGCGCCGCGCCTTGGGTGGTGCGGGCAAATCGGTGAGCGTGCCGAATACGGCCAGTTTTTCGGCCTGCACCGCCGCAGTCTTGGCCCGCAGATCGAAGATCGCAGCCCCGCCGGGCGCCAGAGCATGCGTCAGGAACGGGAGGTACAGATCGACCGGATAGTGAAACCCGCACGACAGAAAGCTTACGGCCAGATCGACCGGCCCCGCCTCTTCCGGGGGCCGCTCGTTGGGGTTGAGTGTCTGCACCGTATCGGGGCGAACCGCATTATCGACCAAAAGCTGCCGCGCGACCGAAAGCGAAGCATAGGCGGCCGCTTCGGCGCGAAACCCGAAATGGCGCCGATCGTTGCTTTCGATATCGATCAGCAGAAGCTCGATATTGGCATCTCTGGCCAGAAAAAGATCGAAGAACGCGTAGCCACAGCCGATATCGGCCACGCGCTTTGGCGCGAGGTCGTCAATCACCGGTTTCAGCGCCTGATATTCAGCCCAGATCACCCCGGCCGCGCGCCGCGCGATGGCCGGCCCCAGCCGTGCCACCTCGGCCTGCATCGGCACATCGTCGCCCGCTTCCCACGCCCGGATCACATCGCCCGCACGGGGCTTGTCGTACAGCACTTCCGACCGTTGCAGGATGATGTTCGCCAGATCGTCCGGCCCCAAAGCACCTAGATGCAGGCCCTTGATCGCTGGCAGCATTTCAAGCGCGGCGATATCGGGGGCGTTGATCATGGCGATGGCTCTGGCCCAGAACGGCGGGCGATGCAATCAACCTCGACCAGTGCGCCCACTGCCAGTGCAGTCACGCCTATGGTTGTGCGCGCGGGGCGACGGTCCGGCGGGAAGTAGGTGGCATAGGTGTCATTGAACGCGGCATAGTCGCGCGCGAATTCGGTCAGATAGCCACGGCACTGCACCACGTCGCTCCAGCCCAGCCCAAGCCCTTCCAGCACGAGTGCCAGATTGTCCATCACGGCCCGCGTCTGCCCCACAATCCCATCGGGCAGGGGCGCATCGGGGGCTGTGGGGTCGGTGGGCATCTGGCCGGTCAGGAACACCCAGCCGTCAGCCTCGACTGCATGGGAAAACGGGGCGACGGGGCGTGGGCCGCCAGGGATCATGTGATAAAGTGGGGACATTGGCCTACGGGTGCTAGAGCGGAATGTTATCGTGCTTTTTCCATGGGTTGGAAAGCTTCTTGCCGCGCAGGCTTGCAAAGGCCCGCGCAACGCGGCGGCGGGTGGAATGCGGCATGATCACCTCGTCGATGAAACCACGCTCGGCGGCGACGAAGGGATTGGCGAAACGGTCCTCGTAATCCTTGGTGCGCGCGGCGATCTTGTCCTTGTCGCCCAGTTCACTGCGGTAGAGGATCTCCACTGCGCCCTTCGCACCCATCACAGCCACTTCCGCCGTTGGCCAGGCATAGTTGAAATCGCCACGCAGGTGCTTTGACGCCATCACGACATAGGCCCCGCCATAGGCCTTGCGGGTGATGACGGTCACCTTTGGCACCGTCGCCTCGCCATAGGCGAAAAGCAGCTTCGCGCCGTGTTTGATGACGCCGCCGAATTCCTGACCCGTGCCCGGCAGGAAGCCCGGCACATCCACGAGCGTCAGGATCGGAACCTCGAACGCATCGCAAAAGCGCACGAAGCGCGCGGCCTTGCGGCTGGAATCGATATCTAGGCACCCGGCCAGCACCATCGGCTGGTTCGCCACCACACCCACCGTTTGCCCTTCAAGCCGGATGAAACCGGTCAGGATATTGCCCGCGAAATCGCGCTGAATCTCAAAGAAATCGGCCTCGTCGGCCACCTTCTGGATCAGTTCCTTCATGTCGTAGGGCTGGTTCGGGTTGTCGGGGATCAGCGTGTCCAGCGATGGCTCCACCCGGTCTGGCGCATCGAAGAAGGGGCGCACCGGTGCCTTTTCGCGGTTCGAGAGCGGAAGGAAATCAAACAGCCGCCGCGTTTCGGCCAGCGCCTCCACGTCATTTTCGTACGCGCCATCGGCGACGGACGATTTACGCGTATGGGTGACGGCTCCACCCAGTTCCTCGGCGGTGACAACCTCGTTCGTGACCGTTTTCACCACGTCGGGGCCGGTCACGAACATGTAGCTCGTGTCTTTCACCATGAAGATGAAATCGGTCATTGCGGGGGAATAGACGGCACCGCCCGCGCAAGGCCCCATGATCAGGCTGATCTGCGGCACCACACCGGACGCAAGGATATTGCGCTGGAAAACCTCGGCATAGCCCGCAAGTGAGGCAACGCCTTCCTGGATGCGTGCGCCGCCACTGTCATTGATGCCGATCACGGGGGCACCGTTCTGCATGGCCATGTCCATGATCTTGCAGATTTTCTGCGCATGCGTTTCCGAGAGAGAGCCGCCGAAGACGCTGAAATCCTGCGCGAAGACATAGACCATGCGGCCGTTTATGGTACCCCAGCCGGTGACCACACCGTCACCCGCAGGACGGTCGGCTTCCATCCCGAAATCTGTGCAGCGGTGGCGTACGAAGGTATCAAACTCTTCAAACGAGTCTTCGTCGAGCAAAAGTTCAACCCGTTCGCGCGCGGTCAGCTTGCCCTTGGCATGCTGGGCCGCCACGCGCCGTTCGCCGCCGCCTGCACGCGCAGACACCCGCCGCTCTTCCAGCTCCGCCAGGATGTCTTTCATCGTCCGATCCCCCCGCTGCACTGACGCAGTACCCTATCCGGGGGGGCGCGGGGCGGAAAGCGGATTTGCGAAGAATTTCGAACTCTCCTCAGCGGCGCAGCGACACGCCGCACTGAGGCCGACTCCCTGGCCCGGACCGCAAGCGTAGCAATCATCATCGACTGCCGCTTCCGGGACAGAGCACGCTCGGCTTATCCTTTTCTTCGGAGGGATCAGACATCCAATCGCCCGAAGCATCTTCCTGGCCCTCGCAGGCCCCGATCAACCGGGCCATCGCCATTGCTCGGCTGCAGAGCAGCCAACGTCACTCTTGCCGTCATCGCCCCATTCCCGACGCGCCTTTCGGTGGAACCGCTGGCAAGGCCGCATCTTTTGGGGTTTCGCTTCACAGCGGCAGGCGGGTTTCTCGCCATTCACAATCGGGCATGATGCCCTGTGCGCCAGAGCGGATGGACAAGCGGGCCTGCCCGCCCTAACTGCGGCGGATGACCACCGTTCCCCAGATACGCTTTCTTGACCGCCGGACACCCCCGCACATCCTGACGCTGGTGCTGATCTGTGGGGTCGCTGCGCTGTCTCTCAACGTGTTCCTGCCCTCGCTGCCCTCGATGGCCGCGCATTTCGGGGTGGATTATGCGCTGATGCAGCTTTCGGTCTCGCTCTATCTTGCAACGACCGCGGTCTTGCAGATATTTGTGGGCCCGATATCAGACCGCTACGGTCGCCGCCCGGTGATGCTGGGCGCGTCGATCATCTTTGTGGTCGCAACGCTCGGCGCCATGGCAGCGCCCACGTTCGGCATCTTCATGGCGTGTCGGCTGTTGCAGGCGGTCATCGCATCCGGGTTCGTTCTGGCCCGCGCCGTGGTGCGCGACATGGTCCCTCAGGATCAGGCGGCCTCGATGATCGGTTACGTGACCATGGGCATGTCGGTCGTGCCGATGGTTGGCCCGGTCATCGGCGGGGCGCTGGATGCGGCCTTTGGCTGGCAAGCGTCGTTCTTCATCATGGCTGCGGGAGGGGTGCTGATCGCCACCCTTGTCTGGTCCGACATGGGCGAGACCGCGCGCGGCCGCGGGATGACGCTGGCAGAACAGGCGCGGCAATATCCCCAGCTTCTGGCGTCGCAAAGGTTCTGGGGCTACGCGCTGTCTGCCGGTTTCGCATCGGGCGCGTTCTTTGCCTACCTTGGCGGCGCACCCTTTGTGGGGACGCGTGTCTTCGGCATGAACTCAGCCGAGCTTGGCCTCTATTTCGGTGCCCCTGCCGTGGGATACCTGATCGGAAACTTCTTTTCCGGGCGATATTCCGTGCGGCTCGGCATCAACCGCATGGTGGTTCTGGGCACGTTGGTCGCGACGGCAGGATTGGGGCTTCTTCTGCTTCTGGAACTGGTCTATCCGGCCCCGGCGGAAGTTTTCTTTGGTCTGATGATCACCGTTGGTCTTGGAAACGGCATATTGCTGCCTTCCGCGAATGCCGGAATGCTTTCGGTCAGGCCCGCGCTTGCGGGATCGGCGGCTGGCATCGGATCGGCGTTCATCATCGGCTTTGGCGCCTCGCTTTCGGCTTTGGCGGGCGTGGTTCTGGGCTGGGGTGGGGGCGCGTTGCCGCTGGTGGTGCTGATGTTTGCAAGCTCTGCCGCGTCGCTGCCCTGTATCTGGTGGGTCATCGCGCGCGCCCGCGCCATTGGCGCCGCCTGATGCAGGAATGGTGCCGGACGCACACATGCCTTGCGATGTCTGACCGTTCCACGGGCAGTATCTGCAGAAACGCGACAAGCGGCGGCCAAGCAGGCATCGTATTGCCCTTTGAACAGTTCTTTTCGAAGCCGGCATCCTGTGGCGCGCGCGTTTTACACTGGAGGGCACCATGCAACTGAACGACGAGTTGGAAATTTACCGCCCACCCGAAGAGGTCGAAGCAGCGCTTTACGATCCCAAGGTGCTGGCAGAGATCCTGCCATCCTGCAAATCGGTTGATTGCGTGGAGCCGGGTCATTTCAGGGCCCGGATCGAACGGAAACTTGGCCTTTTGAACCTGCGTGTCGAGCCCGACATTACATTGAGAAAGCGGCCCGACAGCCTGATTCTGTCGATCCGCGCCGACAATCCCGTTGCGGGCAGCGTGGTGGCCGACGTTGTGCTGACGCTGCGCCCGGCGCCCAAGGGCACGAAACTTGCCTATCAAGGCACTGTTGAGACCTCGGGCCTTGCCGCGCGATTGCTGGCTGACAGGCAGGCGCAATTTGCAAGGCGGGTGAAGGGGATGTTTCTTGACCTGCAATGCCTGTTGGAAGCCGACTAGACCTTCGAGCGGCGAAAACCTGCGACGCGCGCCTCGGACTCTGAACAGAAAAACCGCTCGCCGGGTTTGGAAATCCGGGTGCTGTCATAGTAGCGCTGGCTTGGCGAATGATAGATGCGCTCGCCCTTGTCGTTGATGTTGCCCTTGATCACGCAACTGCCCGCAACGGGCATCAGCACCCCGTTTCGCCAGACCGAAGGGGTAACTGCGTGGCCTTGCCAAAGGCCGCGCCGCGCCGCTTCGGCGCGCGCTTCCGCTTCGGTCCAGCCCGCTGCGAAACGGGGCCATTCGTTCAGGAAGCGGTGGTCGATCTTGCCGATCCCTTCCGACAGAAGGGCAAGCGTCACGTTCACGCCCCCGACGTCGCAATTGGCGACCGCACGCTTGTGGCTGTAGGCACCGCGATGATCGCACTGCACCCTACGCCCGGCAAGCAACGTGAGCAGCCGGTGACGGGCCGCCGCGCCGCACGCCACCGGCTTGCCGTTCACATCGCAGGTTTGCTGCATCTCGGGCGCATCGACGACGGCAAGGCGGATACGCTGGCCCACCACCTCGATCGTATCCCCGTCGATCACCCTGGCTTGGCCGGCAATCTGATCCGCCCCGACCGGCAGAGCCGCGAAAGTGAGCGTGAAGGACAGAACAAGAAACGAACAAATCCTTAACATGCGCCACAGATCGCGCTGTGACGGTCGGACTTCAAGGCAATTCTTAAGAAAGGGTTAACGATATCTCGGAATGATTACCGCTGCGCGGTCCGCCACTCCGGGTGAACCCAAGGCTCGAGATTCTCGGGCGCAAGCGGCGTGCGGCCAAGGATGTTGTCCGCCGCCTTCTCACCCACGAGGATGGATGGCGCATTGAGATTGCCATTGGTAATGCGGGGAAAAACCGAACTGTCGGCCAACCGCAATCCATCAACCCCGATCACCCGGCATTCGGGGTCCACCACGGCCATCGGGTCGTCCCGCCGCCCCATTCGCGCTGTCCCGCAGGGGTGATAGGCGCTTTCGGCATGGTCACGAATGAAGCCGTCCAATTCATCATCCGACTGCAGCGCAGCGCCGGGCTGGATTTCGTGCTTCACGTGCGGTGCCATCGGCGCCTGGGCAAAGATCTCGCGCGTCAGGCGCAGGCAGGCGCGGAACTCGGCCCAGTCGTCGGGATGGCTCATGTAGTTGAAACGGATGTGGGGCGGTGCCTCAGGATCGGCCGAGCGCAGGGTGACAGACCCGCGCGATTTTGATCGCATCGGCCCGACATGCGCCTGAAACCCGTGCCCCCCCGCCGCCGCGCGCCCGTCATACCGCACGGCGATCGGCAGGAAATGGAACTGGATATCGGGATAATCGACGCCCTTGTCCGAACGGATGAAGCCACAGGCCTCGAACTGGTTCGAGGCGCCAAGGCCGCTGCCCGTGAACAGCCACTGCGCCCCGATGGCCGCCTTGCCCAGAAGGTTCCAGTATTTGAAAAGCGTGATCGGCTGGCGTGCGGCAAACTGGACGTACACCTCCAGATGATCCTGCAGGTTGGCGCCCACACCGGCACGGTCGGCGATCACGGGAAGCCCGTGTTCGGCCAGATGCGCGGCGGGCCCGATACCCGACAGCATGAGGATCTTCGGCGAGTTGATGGAAGATGCGGCAAGGATCACCTCGGCCCCTGCTCCGATCACCTCTATCGCCCCGCCGCGCCGAACCTCTACGCCCGTGGCGCGTCCGCCTTTGATCACCACGCGCCGCGCAAGCGCGCGGACAACCTGCACACGGCCTGTGGCCATCGCGGGCCGCAAATAGGCATTGGCGGCTGACCAGCGCCGGCCCTTCCAGATCGTGGCCTCCATCGGGCCAAATCCTTCTTGCTGCCGCCCGTTGTAGTCGGCGGTCACGGGATAGCCAGCCGCCTCGCCCGCCGCGATGAAGGCCGCGAAAAGGGGGTTGCGGCGCGGCCCACGGGTGATGTGCAAGGGGCCGCTCGCGCCCCGCCACTCCGGCTCGCCTTCCCCATGCCAATGCTCCATCCGCTTGAAATACGGCAGCACGTCGGCAAACCCCCAGCCCGTCGCCCCTGCCTCGGCCCAATGATCAAAATCGCGCGCGTGGCCGCGCACATAGACCATCCCGTTGATCGAGGATGATCCACCCAGCACCTTTCCCCGTGGCACGACCAGGCGGCGGTCACCAAGATGGGGTTCGGGTTCGGACACCAGGCCCCAGTCGTAGAGCCCCATGTTCATGGGGTAGCTCAGCGCAGCCGGCATCTGGATGAATGGCCCTGCGTCCGTGCCGCCATGCTCGATCACGATCACCGAGCGTCCGGCCTCTGCCAGACGATAGGCCATGGCACACCCGGCCGAACCCGCCCCAACGATCACATAGTCGGCGTTCATGTGCTGCCTTCTCCACTCAGGTCCGGAGGGCAAGGTGCGCTGCCAGATCGGCCCGCACCTGCGCGACCGCGGCAGCGGCATCGGGCGCCCCTGGCTTCAACGCCTCGCGCAGATAGACGCCATCGATGAGGGCGGCCAGACCATCGGCAAGCACGGGCGCCCGGGCCCCCACCATCGGGCGCAGGCAATGCAAGAGGTTTGACCGCAGGCGCCGCTGATAAATCGCCAGCAGCCGACCGGCCGCAGGCACGGTCAGCGCCAGCACATAGAAGTTGAGCCATGCCCCGATCACTTCGCGCCGGAAATTCCGCGGGGCGAAAGACCCCACGATGATCGCATTGAGCCGCGCTTCAGGCCCGTCGGCCAGGATCAGCGCTCCACGCACTTCGGCGGCATAGATGGTCAACACATGCCGCATGGCCGCAAGAAACATCGCCTCCTTGCCGCCGAAATAGTGATGCGCCAATGCCGAAGACATGCCCGCCCGCCGTGCGATCTGGCCCACTGTGACATCAAGAGAACCCGCCTGCCCGATCTCGGCAATCGTTGCTTTAACCAGCGCGGCTTTGCGGATAGGCTCCATCCCCAGTTTGGGCATTGGCGGGCACCCTTGAAAAAACGGCTTGCAATACCCGGGTAGCGTGAAGTTTATTGACTCGTCAATCAACAAAAAACAGGGAGACTGCAATGACAATCCGGACCACCCTTCTGGCCACCGCGGCTGTGCTGCTGGCCTCGCCCGTCCTGGCCGCAGGCTGTGACAAGGTGACATTTTCGGATGTCGGCTGGACTGACATTACCGCCACCACCGCCGTTGCATCTGTCGTCATGCAGGCGCTTGGATATGAGACTGAAACGAAGATCCTGTCTGTGCCCGTCACCTATCAGTCGATCGCGGGTGGCGATGTTGATATATTCCTTGGCAACTGGATGCCGACGATGGAGGCCGATATCGCGCCCTATCGCGAGGCTGGCACGGTCGAAACACTGCGCGTGAACCTGACCGGCGCGAAATACACGCTGGCCACGAACGAGGCCGGCGCCGCGCTTGGGATCGACAGCTTCGACGATCTGGTGGGCCAGAAAGACGCGCTGGAAGGCAAGATCTACGGCATCGAGGCGGGCAATGACGGCAACCGGCTGATCCTCGACATGATCTCGTCCGATACGTTCGGGCTGGGCGGGTTTGAACTGGTGGAAAGCTCCGAACAGGGGATGCTGGCACAGGTCGCCCGTGCCGATGGGCGGGGCGAGCCCGTAGTGTTCCTTGGGTGGGAGCCGCATCCGATGAACGCGCAGTTCAAGATGACCTATCTTGCAGGCGGTGATGATGTGTTCGGCCCCGATTTCGGCGGCGCGGAAGTGGCAACCAACGTGCGCGCCGGCTACGCGGCAGAATGCCCGAACGCCGGAAAATTCCTGCAAAACCTCGAATTCTCGCTGGCGCTGGAAAATGAGGTGATGGGCGCGATTCTGAACGACGGCAAAGAGCCGTCAGCAGCAGCCAAGGAATGGCTGGCCGCCAACCCTGCCGTGCTGAAAGGGTGGCTGGACGGCGTGACTACCAGGGACGGTGGCGATGCGATGGCTGCTGTTGAGGCCGCGCTGAAGTGATCCCTTCCCCGGCGGCACCGCGCCGCCGGGAATTTTCACACGTTTGGGAAGGCGGACACCCTTGCTGGACTGGCTGACAGAAGAGAAAATCCCCGTAGGCGCAACGGCCAAACTGGTTTTCGGCTGGTTGCAAGCCAATGGCGCGCCGGTATTCGATGCCATCTCCTGGGCGCTGGAAACGATGATCGAGGGTATCCTCTGGGTCCTTCAGACCCCGCATCCATTTGTCATCATGGCGGTCTTTGTCACGCTGACGTGGGTTTTGCAGCGATCGTGGAAGACTTGCCTTCTGATCCTCCTCGGATTT
>JBBSBE010000086.1:0-17175 GCA_038251625.1 Rhodobacterales bacterium | reverse complement strand
GTCACCATCGCGCACGAGCGCACACCCTTTACCGAAGCCGCCCTTCTGACCGACCGCGTGGACGCGATCATCGCACAGAACCCCGGCCATCTGGTGCGCAGTGCCCTTCGCATCCTGCGCGCCCGCACCGACCGGCGCGAACCGCTGGCCTCGCAGGAAAAGATCCGGATCGAGATCCTGCTGAAGGAAAACCTCTGACCAGCCGCCCCCTACCCGGCATCTCTCCTCACGCTAGGTCAGCGTAAAAGGAGCCCGTTCATGACCATCGTCATCCTCTACATCGTCACCGCCGCGACCTTCCTGATCCTTGACGCGATCATGCTGAGCCAGGTGATGCAGCCCCTCTTCGCGCGCTACCTCGGCCCGCTTCTGGCGGATCCGATCCGCTATGGTCCGGCAGCGGCCTTTTACGCGGCCTATGTCGCGGGGCTTATCTATCTGGTGTCATGGCCCGCCCTGCGCGACAGCACGCCGGTTCTTTTGCCTGCTGCGATCCTTGGCGCCATGGCCTATGGCACCTACGAATTCACCAGCTACGCCATCATGAAGGATTGGCATTGGACGATGGTGGCCACCGATACGGCCTGGGGCACCGTGCTGACGGCGGTTTCCGCGTGGGCCGGGGTGGCGGCGGCGCGGGCGCTGGGGTAGGGTTGGGCGGCCAACATCAAGGGGCGCGCCATGATCCTGTACGGCCTTTCGACCTGCGATACCTGCAAGAAAGCGCTGAAGGCGCTGGAACGCGCGGGCCGCGACGTGACCTTCCGCGATGTGCGCCGCGATCCCATGACCGAGGCCGAGATTGATCGCTTCGTGGCCGAATTCGGCGACCGGCTGATCAACAGGCAATCCACCACCTACCGCAGCTTCAGTGATTTCCTGAAAGCCTCGGACACAGAGGCGCAACTCGCCGCACAGCCGACGGCGATGAAGCGCCCGCTGATCGACGATGGCGCGAAGCTCTGGCTTGGCTGGGATGCCGAAACCGAGGCCGCGCTGACGGCCTAAAGCAGCCGCAGGTCGCTGGCAGAGGCGCGCCCGTCGCGGCCCGCCTGCAGTTCGTATCCGATTTTCTGGTTGTCGCTCAGGGCCGTCAGCCCCGCGCGCTCGACCGCTGAAACATGCACGAAAATATCCTTGCCCCCGTCGTCGGGCGCAATGAAGCCATAGCCCTTGGTCGCGTTGAACCATTTCACGGTGCCCGTCGGCATGCCGTATCTCCCATCGCTGGCCCCCGGATCGGCGCAATTGCAGCCGGGGAATGTGCCGTGGCCCTTGGACCGTCCGGCTGCCCCATGCAGCGAGGATCGGGTCGAAAAGAGGCGCGCCACACCTTGGAGTCTGCCAAAAACGGCCAGAAAATCAACCCGCGTTTACGCGAACCCGCAGCACCCTGTCCAATGACAGCCGCCCCGCGCCCAGCATAACCAGCACCGCCAGCAGAAGGATCCAAAGCCCGCGCTGGTCGAGGATGACGGCATCCGAGGCACGGTCGAACCACGCCCCCAGCGTCGGGCCGCCCACCCCATGCCCCCAGATATCCGTGGCGCTTTGCACGATGACAAAGCCGATCATCCCCAGCGCCGCAAACCGGGTGAACAGGCCCAGCACGATCATCAGGGGCAGAATGAACTCGGCCCATGTGCCCGCCACCACGACGGCCCAGTGCAAGAGGCCAAGCTGGCTTGCGTCATAACCGGCGGCTTCCAGGGCCTTGGGGAAAATCTGGCTGTAGGCCCCGATCGAGGGTGACACGATGCCAAGCATGCCTTCGCCAAGCTTGGTCATCGCAGAGGCCCAGAAATACATCAGCAACACGCCCGCAAAGGTGACACGCGCAAGCAGCGGCAAGAGATCGGGTGCCACGTGGGTCAGCGGACCCGTCACACGATCATAAAGCGGGATCAGGCCCTTCATCCGGGTTCCTCCAGGTCGGTGATCGCCCCTTGGCCGATCAGCAGGCCCAGCGTCGCGGCAAGGTCATGCGCCTCGCCGGCCTCGCTCAACGCCGTGCCGATGGGGTCGCCGCGCATCAGGGCCGCAATGAACGCGGCACCGCCCTGCGGCAAAAGATGGGGTGCGGGGTCAAAGGCGGGGCGCACCACCAGCACGCTTTCGGCCTTCATCGCCGGGGCAGGTGCGCCCGATGTATTCGCGGCCCAGATGCCGTGGATCGGCCAGTTCGACCGCACCAGCCGCACAGCCGGTGCAAGGCGCAGCCGCGCCGCCAGCAACCGTGCCGGGGGCAGTTCGGCCACGCGGCCTGCATCAACCGGCGCGGCGTCGGCAGCATGATAGCTTTCGCGCAAGCTCAGTTCCAGCCTGGCCACATCGGGTAGATAGGGCAGATGCGCGACGGGGGGGAAGCCCGCAAGAAAGCCGGGCATATCCGCCCCATAGCCCGCCATCAGCCGCTCGCGGGGCGGATGCGCGCGCAGGAATACCCCCGCCATCGCCCGGAAAAACGCATCCCCCAGCAGCGACACCAGCACCGGAAAGCCCGTCATCAGGGCATCGGTCAGGCTTGCCGCCACGTTGTTGCGATAAACAGCAAATCGGCGCCCGGCAGGGCGCCCTGCCGGGTCTGTCAGGCCCGCTGGAACCGCCAAGGCGGGGTCAAGCAGGGCCGCGCTGAAATCGGCTTGCCGCATCAGACCGTTTCCAACACGCGCGCCGCCCGTTCGGCTTCGGCGGCCAGAACAGGCCAGGCGGGTACGTCGTTATCCCATTCGATCAGCGTGGGCCGCGCGCCGCCCAGCCGGATCACCTCGGCATAAAGCGCCCAGACAGGATCCGCCACGGGCGTGCCGTGACTGTCGATCATCAGCGGCGCACCATGATCGTCGGCGTCGACGTCATGCCCGCCAAGATGAATTTCGCCCACGTGCTGTAACGGGAAGCGGTGGATGTAGTCGGCGGCATCGACAGCCTGATTGGTGGCCGAGACGAACACGTTGTTCACATCCAGAAGCAACCCGCAGCCCGTGCGGCGCACGATTTCGGACAGAAAATCCACCTCATCCATCTCGCTTTCCGCAAACGCCAGATAGGTGGACGGGTTTTCCAGAAGCATCCGGCGCCCCAGGGCCGCTTGCACGGCGTCCACATGATCGCAGACGCGGGTCAGCGTAGCGGCAGTGTAGGGCAGGGGCAGCAGGTCGTTCAGATAAGTCCCGTCATGTGTGGACCATGCCAGATGTTCCGAAAAGCTGGCCGGTTGCAGCCAGTCGCACAGGTGCCGCAACCGCGCCATATGGTCGGCATCAAGCGGACCCTCGCCACCGATCGACAGCCCGACACCGTGAACGGAAACGGGAAATCGGGCGGTCAGATGGCGCAACTGCGCAAGGGGGCGCCCGCCGTCGCCCATGTAGTTTTCGGCATGAACTTCCAACCAGCCCACATCGACGGGATCGGCAAGAAGGTCGGCGAAATGCTGCGCCTTGAAGCCCACGCCGGGGCGATTGGGCAGGGCGTGGGGGTCATGGTCGAACATCGGGGCCTCCCGTCAGGTGGCCCCCTTTCGGGGCGGCGAAAGGGGGCGGATGGGATCAGCCCGTCGGCAGATCGCGGTCCAGCGCTTCCAGCGCGCCGACACGTCCATCGGGCAGCGCCATCGTCAGACAGGTACCCTTGGGCACCAGCGTCCAGGCGTTGCCCTGATAGTTCACCTTGGACGTACCGGCACAGGTGGTGCCGGGGCCTGCGGCGCAATCGTTCTTGCCCGCAAGAGATACGCCAAAGCACTTTTCCATTTCCGCCGCGGCGGCGGGGGTGGCGACGTGGCCCGCGAAAGCGGCGGCAAAGGCGCCTGCAAGCGCAAGCGAGTTGATATTGGCGGCCATCGGTTGTTCTCCCTTATCGTATCTGATCCAGAGGTCGCGTCCTGCGATAGGCGCAAGTTGGCCGCTGGAACCCTGTCAAGCCAATCACAAGATTTTCGAATGACATCCACGTGAAGGCAGTAACCTTCCCCGCTTCACCTGTTTTCAGGCTTCCGCTGGAAAAACACCGCATCTTCAGCGCCTTGACCAAAGCTGCGGGGGATGTGTCTAGCGCAGATCGGGCGGCAGCGCCTCTGCCGCCAGTCGATCGGCCGCCGCATCCAGCGCCAATGTTTCAACCCGCGTTTCACCCAAGGTGCGAAGCGCGACCGTCCGCGCCTCGACCTCCTGCATCCCGATGGCCAGAATCACCGGCACCTTGCCCACCGAATGTTCGCGAACCTTGTAGTTGATCTTTTCGTTGCGGGTGTCCGCCTCGGCCCGCACACCCCGCGCGCGCAACGTGGCAACCACCTCGGCCACATAGGCATCCGCGTCGGACACGATCGAGGCCACCACAACCTGACGCGGCGCCAGCCAGAAGGGCAGCTTGCCCGCCCAGTTCTCGATCAGGATGCCGATGAACCGCTCGAACGACCCAAGACAAGCGCGGTGCAGCATGAAGGGGCGATGCTTGGCCCCGTCCGCGCCGATGTATTCCGCATCCAGCCGCTCGGGCAGGTTCGGGTCCACCTGGAACGTCCCGCATTGCCAGACGCGCCCGATGGCATCGGTCAGCTTGAAGTCGAGCTTGGGCGCATAGAAGGCGCCCTCGCCGGGGTCGGGCGTGTAGGGGTGGCCCGTCTTCTTGATGGCGTTCTCAAGTGCTGCCTCCATCTTGTCCCAGCTTTCTTCCGTCCCGACGCGCTTTTCGGGCCGCGTGGCGAACATGATCTCGAACTTCTCGAACCCCAGATCCTTGTACACCGATGACAGAAACTCGATGAACCGCGCGCATTCGTCCTCGATCTGATCCTCGCGGCAGAAGATATGCCCATCGTCCTGGGTAAACCCGCGCACGCGCATGATCCCGTGCAATGCGCCTGAAGGCTCATAGCGGTTGCACGATCCGAACTCCGCCATCCGCAGCGGCAGATCACGATAGGATTTCAGCCCCACGTTGAAGATCTGCACGTGGCAAGGGCAGTTCATCGGCTTCAGCGCGTTGATCGTCTTTTCCCGCGCGTGCTCCTCGTCCACTTCCACGATGAACATGTTCTCGCGGTAGTTGGCCCAGTGCCCTGATTTTTCCCACAAGCTGCGGTTCACCACCTGCGGCGTGTTCACCTCGACATACCCGCCCACCCGCTGCTTGCGGCGCATGTAATCCTGCAACGTGGTATAGATCGTCCAGCCGTTCGGGTGCCAGAACACCTGACCCGGCGCCTCTTCCTGCATGTGGAAAAGGTCCATCTCGCGGCCAAGCTTGCGGTGGTCGCGCTTGGCGGCCTCCTCCAGCATCGTCATGTGGGCCTTCAGGTCGTCGCGGTTGCGAAACGCCACGCCGTAGATGCGCTGCAGCATCGGTCGGCTCGCATCGCCAAGCCAGTAGGCCCCCGCCACATGCGTCAGCTTGAAGGCATCTGCGGGCACCTGCCCGGTGTGCTGCAGATGCGGGCCCCGGCACAGATCCTGCCAGTCGCCGTGCCAGTACATGCGCAGATCTTCCCCCTCGGGGATGCGGTCGATCAGCTCCAGCTTGAAGGGCTCGCCACGTTCCTTGTAGTGGGCCACGGCGCGGGCACGGTCCCATACATCCGTGCGCACCGGCTCGCGGGCGTTGATGATGGCTTTCATCTTCGCCTCGATCTGCCCCAGATCATCCGGCGTGAACGGCTCGGCCCGGTCGAAGTCGTAGAACCAGCCATAGTCGCGCACAGGGCCGATGGTGACCTTCACATCGGGCCAGAGCTCCTGCACCGCGCGTGCCATGATGTGGGCAAGGTCATGCCGGATCAGTTCCAGCGCCTGCGGGGCGTCCTGCATCGTGTGGATCGCAATCGTCGCATCGGCAGGGATCGGCCATTGCAGATCGTGATGCGCGCCGTTCACCGTGGCGCTGATGGCCTTTTTCGCCAGCGAAGGCGAGATGGCTGTGGCCACTTCGGCGGGCGTCGTGCCGCCTGGAAAGCTGCGCTGGTTGCCATCGGGAAAGGTCAGGGAAATCTGCGCCATCGCGCCACCTCGTCGGTTTGGCGCCCACGGAACGCCCGGTTGCAGGTTATGATGCGGCGGTTCTGCGATGGCCTTGGCGCGAAGTCAACTGCGCGAAGGGGCTTTATGGCCCGGACGGGGCTGCTATAGCGGGGGCCATGACCGCGCCCCAGTTCCATACCGCGCCATCCGGTCGCCGGATCGCCCATCACCTGATCCCGGGGCAGGGGCCGGGCGTGATGTTCCTCGGCGGTTTCCGGTCCGACATGACCGGTACAAAGGCGCTGCATCTGGAAGATTGGGCGCGCGCCACGGGCCGTGCCTTTCTGCGCTTTGATTATTCCGGTCACGGCGCGTCATCAGGTGACTTCTTGCAAGGCTGCATCGGCGACTGGGCCGAAGATGCCGCCGCGGCCCTTTCCCTGACCACCGGGCCGCAGGTGCTGGTCGGATCTTCGATGGGGGGCTGGATCGCCCTGCTGCTTGCCCGCGCGATGCCCGACCGCATCGCGGGCGTCGTGGGCATCGCCGCCGCCCCCGACTTCACCGAAGACAGCATGTGGGCAGGCTTCAGCGACAGCCAGCGCAGGGCGCTCATGGCCGAGGGGCAGATCGCCCTGCCGTCCGACTATTCCGACGATCCCTACGTCATCACCCGCCACCTGATCGAGGATGGGCGCAAGCACCTTGTCCTTCGCGCGTCCTTGCCCTTGCCTTTCCCCGTGCGTCTCTTGCAGGGCACGGACGATACCGATGTGCCGCAGGCCGTGGCGCTGCGCCTTCTGGCACATGCCACCGGCCCCGATATCCGCCTGACGCTGGTGCAAGGCGCCGACCACCGCTTTTCCACGCCTGCCTGCCTCGGCCTCGTCACCGAAACGGTCGAGGGGCTCCTGAAGGGCCGTGCCGATGGTTAGACTGTTGAAATGGCTTTTCCGGGTCGTCGTGGTTCTGGCGCTCCTGCTTGGGGGCGCGCTTTGGGCAGGCTTTGCCATCGCGCCGCCGCCCAAGGTCAGCCTCGCGCCCGCGTTCTATGCAGGAACGCTTCCCCAAGACCTCGATGCCTGGCTTGCCACGCGTGAGGGCGTCTTTTCCGACATCACACCGGGCGCAGAAAAGCGCATCCTCTGGGCTGGCGAGAAAAACGCGCGCACGAAACTGGCGGTGATCTACCTGCACGGCTTTTCCGCCACGTCACAGGAAATCCGCCCGCTTCCCGACGATGTGGCCAAGGCTCTGGGCGCAAACCTCTATTTCACCCGCCTTGCCGGACATGGGCGCGACGGTGCTGCACTGGCCGGGGCCAGCGCGCGCGACTGGCTGACCGATCTTGACGAGGCGCTGGCCATCGGGCGGCGTATCGGGGACCGCACCCTGCTGATCGGCACCTCGACGGGCGGTACACTGGCCGCCCTTGCCGCCACCGACCCCGCGCGGGCCGACGGGCTGGCGGGTGTGGTGTTCCTTTCCCCCAATTTTGCACTGCGGCCTTTGGCGGCGAAGATCCTCGATCTGCCTTATGCGGACATCTGGGGGCCGGGGGTAGCGGGGGCAGAGCGCAGTTTTATTCCCCAGAATGACGAACACGCCAAATGGTGGACCACGCGCTATCCCACCGCGGCCCTTTTCCCGCTGGCCGAACTGATGCGGACCGCCCGCGCACAGGATTTCGCTGCAGCGCGGGTGCCTGCGCTTTTCATCCAGTCGCCCGACGATCAGGTGGTCGATCCGGGATGGACAGCCCGCGTCGCCGACGCCTGGGGCGGCCCCGTCCAGCGCGCGGCGCCGCGCCTGACCCCGCAGGACGATCCCTTTTCCCATGTCATAGCAGGCGCAATCCTCAGCCCGAACCAGACCGCACCCCTGACGGCTGTCATCCTTGACTGGGCCGCAGGGCTTTGATGACCCGATGACGACCGAGCCGCTGATCCTTGTTCCCGGCCTGATGATGGACGCGCGGGCGGTCCTGCCGCAACTGGTTGCCTTGGCGCCTGATCGGCCCGTCACGGTCGCGCTGCCGCTTGGTGCCGACACGGTCGAGGGGATCGCCGCACGACTGATCGAGGCGCTGCCGCCCCGTTTTGCGATAGCGGGCTTCGGGCTCGGTGGTCACGTGGCTGTCGAACTTCTGCGCCGCGCGCCCGAGCGGGTGCTGCGCCTCGCACTCATCGGCACCGATCCCCTGCCCGAAGCACCGGCCGAAGCCGCCCGGCGCGAGGCCCGTCTGGTGGCCGCGCAGGTCGGCCGCTTGCCCGCCTGCATCGCCGAAGAGGTGCCGGAAGACGCGCTTTTCGATGGTCCTGCGCGCGCGGCCACGCTGGCGCTGCTGCAGCAGATGGCGGACGATCTGAGCGTGCGTGCCTACATTGATCAAAGCCGCGCGCTGATCCGTCGCCGCGATCCCCTGCGCACCTTACGCAGCGTTCGCATGCCGGTGCTGATCCTCGGCGGGGTCGCCGATCCCATCGTAACGGAGCGGCGGCGCGACTTTCTGGCCAGCATGCTGCCCTTTGCGCAATCGCGCACGATAGCGCAGGCCGGCCACCTGCCGGGGCTTGAGGCCCCAGACACCGTCAACGCCGCGCTTTCGGCCTTTCTGGCGGGGCCGCTTTTACTGCGCTGAGTGGATCGAGACGACCTTGCCACGCAACGGCGCCTTTGCGCCCCCGGCATTGGCGTCGATAAACGCCAGCACCAGCGGGCGGATGTTCAGCCGCCAGCTCTTGCCTGCGAAAATCCCGTAGTGCCCCGCGCCGGGTTCCAGATGGCTGGCTTTCTTGGCATCCGGCAGACCGGTCAGCAGCGCCAGCGCGGCGAGGCACTGGCCGGGGGCGGAAATGTCGTCATTCGCGCCCTCGACCACCTTGACCGCCACATCGGTGATCGCGCCGATGTCCACCCGCTTGCCTGCCACGACGAATTCGTTGCGCGCAATCTCGCGGTTCTTGAAGATACGCTCGACGGTCGACAGATAGAATTCAGCCGTCATGTCCATCACGGCAAGGTATTCATCGTAGAACCGGTTGTGGGCATCGCCATCGGACGCCTCACCCTGCGCCACGCGCATGATCTGTTCGGTAAACGCCTTGGCATGCCGCTCGGCGTTCATCGACACGAAGCTTTGCAACTGCAAAAGACCGGGATAGACCATCCGCCCCGCGCCCTTGTGCTTGAAGCCCACGCGCTGGATCGCGGTTTCCTCCAATTGCCCCATCGTCACGCGGCGGCCAAAGTCGGTCACGTCCGTCGCCGCTGCATCGGGGTCCACCGGCCCGCCGATCAACGTCAGGCTGCGGGGCTGTGCCTTGGGGTCCTCTGCCGCCAGATAGGCGGTCGCGGCAAGCGCCAGCGGCACCGGCTGGCACACGGCGATCACGTGCGTGTCGGGGCCGAGGTAGCGCAGGAAATCCACCAGATAAAGCGTGTAATCCTCGACATCGAACTTGCCTGCCGACACCGGAATGTCGCGCGCATTGTGCCAGTCGGTCACATACACGTCGCAGTCGGGCAGCAGGGAATGCACGGTCGAGCGCAGCAATGTTGCGTAATGCCCCGACATCGGCGCCACCAGCAGCACCTTGCGCGCCGTCGGCGCCCGCCGCCGCACGCTGAAATGGATCAGATCGCCAAAGGGCTTTTGCACCACCGGCGTCACGTCGATCAGATGGTCCTGTCCTTCGGTCCCCACGATCGAGCGGATGCCCCAGCCGGGCTTTGTGACCATCCGTGCGAAGCTGCGCTCGGTCACCTCGCCCCAGGCGGCCACAAGCGGCAGCATCGGGTTCATCGACATCGCGAACGCCGGGTAAGACGCCATGGCCCGCGCGGTCGCACCCATCCATTCCTGGGTGTTGCGCGCGCTTTCCATCATGTCATAGGTCAGCATATACTTCATAACGTCTCCATCGCCGGGCGGTCTCTGCCATCGTCGCTTTCCCCCCGGGGCAAGGCGACGTAGTGTTGTATCAGTGCTGCGGCAGACGGCGAGAATGCTGCGCAGCAGCACGATAGGGGGGAAACGTTCGCATGACAACAGAAGAGAAGGTCGCGCTTGACAAGGTCGCACGGCTGAACGCGAACCTCGCCAAGGTTGAAGAGCTGTCGCAACGCATGACCTCGGCGCTGACGAACCGCCGCGTTGCCGATCCCGCGCTGTCGGGGCCCAGTCAGGATGTGTATCTCAAGGCCGCAGCCGCCTATCTGGCCGAAGTGATGCAGAACCCGGCCAGGATCCTGGAGCACCAGATCGGCTACTGGGGCAAGACCCTCAAGCATTATGTCGAGGCGCAGCAGGCCCTTGCCAAGGGCGAACTGAAGGCCCCGCCCGACCCCACGCCCCGCGACCGGCGCTTCAGCAACCCGCTTTGGGAAACCCATCCGTTCTTCAACTACCTCAAGCAGCAGTACCTGCTGAATGCCGAAGCGATCACTGGTGCCGTGGCCGATCTCGATACCCTCGACCCGGCCGACAAGAAACGGGTGGACTATTTCACCCGCCAGATTGTCGATCTCTTCTCGCCCACCAACTTCCTTGGCACAAACCCCGATGCGCTTGAACGCGCGGTCGAAACCGACGGCGAAAGCCTCGTGCAGGGGTTGGAAAACCTTGTCCGCGATATCGAGGCGAACAAGGGCGATCTATTGGTCACCCTTGCGGACCGCGAGGCGTTTCACGTAGGCCAGAATATCGCCACCACCCCCGGTTCCGTTGTCTACCGCAACCGGATGCTGGAGCTGATCCAGTACGCGCCCAGCACCGAAAAGGTGCACGCCACGCCCCTGATCATCTTTCCGCCCTGGATCAACAAATTCTACATCCTTGACCTCAAGCCGCAGAATTCGCTGATAAAATGGGTCGTCGATCAGGGCTTTACGCTCTTCGTCGTATCCTGGGTCAACCCCGATGCCAGCTTCCGCGACACCGGGATGGATGATTACATCCGCGACGGGTACATCCGCGCGCTGGCCGAGGTGCGCCGCATCACCGGCGAGAAAAAGGTGAATGCCGTCGGCTACTGCATCGCGGGCACCACGCTGGCACTGACGCTGGCACATCTGAAAAAGGCGGACGACACGTCGGTGAATTCCGCCACCTTCCTGACCACCCTCACCGATTTTTCGGATCGTGGCGAAGTAGGTGTCTTTCTGGACGACGATTTTGTGGATGGCATCGAACGTCAGGTCGAGGCGGACGGGGTGCTCGACCGGCTCTTCATGGGACGCACCTTCAGCTTCCTGCGCTCGAACGACCTGATCTATCAGCCCGCCATCAAAAGTTACATGCTGGGCGAGGCGCCACCCGCCTTTGACCTGCTTTACTGGAATGGCGACGGCACCAACCTGCCCGCCAAGATGAGCATGGAATACCTGCGCGGCCTTTGCCAGCGCGACGAGTTTGCCCAAGGGTCCTTCCCCGTTTTCGGCGATCCCGTCCGGCTGGCGGATATCACGCTGCCGGTCTTTGCCGTTGCCTGCGAAACCGATCACATCGCCGCGTGGAAATCCTCGTTCAACGGGGTGCGGGCCATGGGCTCGAAAGACAAGACGTTTGTCTTGTCCCAGTCAGGCCACATCGCGGGCATCGTCAACCCGCCCGCGAAAGACAAGTACGGCCACTACACAAGTGACGCGCCGCTGGCATCGCCGGACGCATGGAAGGAAGGGGCCAGCTTCCACAAGGCGTCCTGGTGGCCGCGCTGGCGTGACTGGCTGGCCGCACGGTCGGGCAAGATGGTGCCCGCGCGGCACCCGGGTGAGTCGGGCGCAGAGGTGCTGGCCCCGGCGCCCGGAACTTACGTCACGGCAGGCCCCGCCGATTGATCCTGCTGTGATTCAGGGGCTTAGGCGAAAATTGCTGCAGCGCAGAAAAACCTTGTAATGCTGCACTGCAGCATCTATATTCATCCCATACCGAAAGCACAGCCGCGCCCCGTCACAATGGAGATGACAATGAACAAGACACCCGATTTCACCAAAGTCATGCAAGACATGATGGCCAACTTCCCGATGGACACGTCCGCCATGCAGAACGCGTTCAAGACCAACGCAGCGATGGGCGAGAAGATGACCAAAGTGGCGATCGAAGCGGCTGAAAAGTCGACCGAGATCACCGCCAAGTGGACCAAGGACACGCTGGCCAAGTTTTCCGACGTCTCGAAGGCCAAGACCGAACCCGCCGACTACTCCAAGTCGATGAGCGATTTTGCCTCTGCTGCCGCCGAGATGGCTGCCGAGAACATGGCCGCCTTCGCTGAAGTGGCGAAGAAAGTGCAGATGGAAACGGTCGAGCTGATGCTCGCCGCTGGCAAGGACATGTCGGAAGACGCGACCGCCGCCGTCAAGAAAGCCACGTCCGAAGTGACCACCGCTGCCAAGAAAGCCGCTTCTGCCGCCGCCAAGTAAGGCCAGACGCGCACATCAGTTTCGAAGGGCGGGCCGCGATGCCCGCCCTTTCTTTTTGCGGACCCCTGCCCTAGACTTCGCCGCAGTGCAACAAGAATGGGGGGACGGGGACATGGCCGAAACAGACAAGCCGCTCTTGATCAAGCGTTACGCCAGCCGCCGCCTCTACAATACCGAAACGTCCGACTATGTGACGCTCGAGGATATCGCGGCCGTGATCCGCGCGGGCCGCGAGGTTCAGATCGTGGATCTGAAGTCGGGCGATGATCTGACGCGGCAATACCTTCTGCAGATCGTAGCTGAACATGAATCGCGCGGGCAAAGCGTTTTGCCCATCGCGGTGCTGACCGATCTTGTGCGCAGCTACACCACGGAGATGAACAGCGTCGTCCCGCAGTTTCTGGCCGCGTCGTTCGAGATGCTGCGCAACGGGCAGTCGAAGATCATGGAAAACCTCGGTTCCATCCCCAATCCGATGGCCGCGATGCCGGGGTTTGATGCGATGCGAAAACAGCAGGAAGCCTTTATGAAAACCATGATGGGCGGCATGCCCGGCTGGTCAGGCTCGGGTCCCGCGAAAGAGGGCGAGGACGGCGACGATCTGGCACAGATCAAGCGGCAGCTTGCCGAACTGCAGGCCAAACTCTCAAAGCTCTGAACCGGAGGCCCCATGGCCGCGATTACCATCGCGGTCCTTGCCGCCACGGCGCTGGTCGCCGCGATCCTTGCCCTGCCACGCATATCCGGCGCTACGGGCTGGCGCGCGACCGTCACCCCCCTTGCCTCGATCATCGGGTCCGGCTTTCTGGTGCTGGGGCCGATCCTGAATGCGTCATTCGGCACGCTTGCCCCGCTGGCCATGGTGGCCCTTTGCGCCGTCGCCTGGGCCTTTGGCGCCGCGATCCGGGTCAACATCGGGGCGCTTGACAGCAGCGCGGACCGCCCCGCGGCCGATGCGGCCATCGAAGCCCTGGCCTCAGCCACGCTGGCCTTTGCCTATGTCATTTCCGTCGCCTACTACCTCAACCTCTTTGGTGCGTTCGCGCTCAGCCTCACGCCCATCGCTTCGGCCTTCGCCGCGCGGATCGTCACCAGCGCGCTTTATGCCCTGATCCTGATCGTCGGCTGGACCAAGGGCTATGCCGCGCTGGAACGGATGGAGGCTTTGGCCGTCAGCCTGAAGCTTGCCATCATCGCGGGCCTTGTCGCGGGCCTTGCCTTCCACTTCGCCGAAGGGGGCACGCTGCCCGCCTTCCACCCGGCATCCGTCACGGGATGGCAGGCGGTCACGCTGATCTTCGGCCTTATCGTCACCGTGCAGGGGTTCGAGACGGCGCGCTATCTCGGCGAAACCTACGATCCCGCCACCCGTATCGCCGCCATGCGGCGCGCCCAGGGCATCGCGGCGGTCATCTACCTGATCTACACCGTCCTTCTGGTGGCCATTTTCGCGCCCGGCGAGGTGGCACTGACCGAAACCGCCATCGTGGACATGATGGCCACCGTCGCCGTCATCCTGCCGTCGATGCTGGTGCTCGCGGCGCTCGGCGCGCAGTTCAGCGCTGCGGTGGCCGATACCAGCGGGGCAGGGGGCCTTGCGCATGAACTGACGAAGGGCCGCATCCCGCCACGGCTTGCCTATGCCATGCTGACCGCGTCGGGCCTCGCGCTGACATGGGCCTTTGACGTGTTCCAGATCATCGCCTTCGCCTCACGCGCCTTTGCGGCCTATTACGCGTTGCAAAGTCTGCTCGCAGCCCTCGCAAGGATGCGGCAAGGCCGCCACGCGGGGGCGGCGGCCTATGGCACGCTTGCGCTTCTCGGCCTCGCCATCGCGGTTTTCGGCCGCGCGGTCGAGGGTGGCTAGATCACGCGACCTCTGCGAAGACCTGCTTCAGCGCCTTTTCCAGCTTCCCGAACAACTCGTCCAGATGCGCCTCGGTGCAGATGAACGGCGGGCAAAGCACGATGGCCTGCCCCAGCGGACGGCAGATCAGCCCGTGATCGGTGCAGGTGTTGGCAATCCGCTCGCTCACCGAAAGCGATCCGTCGAACGGCGTCTTCGTCGCCTTGTCCTTGACCGCCTCAAGCGCGCCCATCAGGCCCTTGCCACGCCACTCGCCGATATTGGGGTTCTCGGCCAGACGCGCCATCCCGGCCTCGAACGCGGGCGTCAGCGTGCGCACATTCTCGGCCAGCCCCTCATTCATCACCACGTCAATCGCCTTCAACGCAATCGCGCAGCCGACAGGGTGGCCCGAGGCGGTAAAGCCGTGCGGAAACTCCTCCACCGCCTCGCTCGCCGCCTGCACCCGGTCTGCAAGGTCAGGCCCAAGGATCACCGCTCCCATCGGGAAGAACCCGGCCGTGATGTTCTTTGACGAGATGATCGCATCGGGCATGAAGTCATAGGTCTGGCAGCCCCAGGTATTCCCCGTCCGCCCGAACCCGCAGATTACCTCGTCCGCGATCAGCGGGATGCCATAGCGCTTCAGCACCACCTGCACCGCCTGGAAATAGCCCTTCGACGGCGGGATCACCCCGCCTGCGCCCATCACCGGCTCGGCCACGAACCCCGCAATCGTATCGGGCCCCTCCTTGATGATCGTCGCCTCCAGCTCCGCCGCCATCCGCGCGGTGAACTGCTCTTCCGTCTCGCCGTCCTTGCCAAACCGCCAGTAATGCGGGCACCCCACATGGATGAACCCCGGCAGCGGCAGGCCAAAGACGCTGTTGTAGGGCTTTGCCGTCATCGACGCCGAAACCGCCGTCACCCCGTGATAGCCGTTGATCCGTGTGATGATCTTGCGCCGCTGCGGCTTGCCCTCGGCATGGCCAAGGAACCACAGCATCTTGACCATCGTGTCGTTCGCTTCAGAACCCGAGTTGGTATAGAAAACCCGCCCCCGGTCATAAGGTGACACCTCGATCAGCTTTTCCGACAGCATCACCGTCTGGTCGCTCATCCGCCCGAAGAACGCGTGATACCCCGGGAACCGGTCATACTGCGCCTTGGCCGCCGCGATCAGCCCGGGATGATCGAACCCGGCCACCATGTTCCAAAGGCCCGAGTTGCCGTCCAGATATTTCCGCCCATGCACGTCAAAGACATACGGCCCCTCCCCGTGCGTCAGCACGACCGCGCCGCGTTCATGGATCGAGGGCAGATCGGTGAAACCGTAAAGGGAAGCGGCATCGGCGCGCGATTCCCAGGAGTTCGGAGCGTCGTCACGCATGGCAGGTTCCTTTCGGGTTGGTTGGCAAGACAGTATCCTTCTGCGCTGGGCCTTTCAATCCGCCGCCCTGTGCCCAATCACAAACGGATTGACACGCGGGCCGGGCGCCGGAACAATCAGAACATAAAAGGAACGGGTGCAGGGCGTATCATGGTAACGGTCGTGTTCTTTCACTCCATCCTCGGCTTGCGCCCCGTCGAACGCTCAATCGCCGCCGTGTTGGAACGGGATGGTCACAACGTGATCCTCCCAGATCTTTTCGACGGCCAGACCGCCGATGACTACGATCAGGCCTTCGCGATGAAAGACAAGATCGGGGACGATGCGATCCGTGCCCGGGCCCGCGCCGCCCTTGATGCGGCACCCGATGATGCCGTGCTGGCGGGCGTGTCGTTCGGCGCCTTCCTGATCGGTGACTACTGGCAAAGCAGGCCCCTGATGCGCGGCGCCCTTCTGTTTGCGGGCGTTGCCCCCTGGATGTCACCGCCCCGGGCAGGGCTGCCGGTGTCGGCGCATATCGCGCGCCCCGATCCCTTTGACGATGAGGCGTTCTTTGCCGATTGGATCGTCGAGGCCGGCGTGGCAAACCTCGACGTCCACAGATACAGCGGCGTCGGCCACTACTTCCTTGACCCCGCGCTGCCCGACTACGGCGCCGACGCGGCAACGGCCTGTCTTGAAAGGTCTCGCGCGTTTTTGGCGGCAGTCTCGTCGCCCAATTTGGGATCCCTGGCGTGAAAAGCGCTCACCCCCGAACCGTCACCCCCGAACCGTCACACCCGCCGCAACCACCATATCCGCCAGGCGGTCGCATTCGTCCGCCGTCAGGCGCGCGGGAAGGCGCAGATCGCAGGCGCGCATCAGCATGGCGCGGGTTTTCGGCAGGTCTGGCAGATCGCCGAGGAACTTCCAGTTCCAGAACGCCCGCGCATTGCCTTCGCTCAGGCCGAACACCTGCACCGGCGCACCCAGGGCCTTGGCTTCGGCCTGAAAGGCGCGGGCCTCGTCGTCGGTCCAGTCGCCCTTCAGCATGAACTGGAAACTGTCGGGCGCGCGCACCTCCGGCGGCAGGGCGGGGGGCACATCGAAATGGTCGCAGGCGTTCACCCGCGCGGCCACCCGGTCATGGTTCGCCAACCCCTTGGCCGCGCGCCCTTCGACCAGCGGCAACTGCGGGCGGATCACGGCGGCTGACAGGTTCTGCATGCGCAAGTTGTAAAGCGGCAGGCGGTTCTGCCACTCCCCCGCAATCTCGCGCAGGCCCGGATGGCTCATCCAGTTCTTCTCATAGGCACCCGACATGATCGCCGCCCGCGCCGCCACCTGCGGATCGTCGGTGATCATCATCCCGCCTTCACCGGCATTGACCAGCTTGTAGGACTGGAAGCTGAAGCACCCCACGGCCCCCAGCGTGCCAATCTTGCGGCCATGCCAGCTTGTACCCAGCGAATGCGCGGCATCCTCGATCAGCGGGATCCCCGCCGCATCGCAGGCCGCTCCGATGGCATCCATGTCGGACGTGTGGCCGCGCATGTGCGAGATCATCACCGCCGCCGCGC
>JBBSBE010000085.1:0-17243 GCA_038251625.1 Rhodobacterales bacterium | reverse complement strand
TGCGCTTGTCGCCGTCCTTGGCCGCGGCCTCGAGCCCCACAACCACCGCTTCCTGCCCGATGTAAAGGTGGCAGAACCCACCGATCAGGCCCATCCCGTAAAGCTGCCCGGCCTTTTCCTCGAATCGCCGGATCAACAGCATTTCGCGGTAGTAATGCATCAACTCATCGCGCGAGACGTTTGATTTCTCGGCGGGTTTCTTGGCAGCCATGGGCCGGGCCTCCCTCGGAACAAAGATCGTTCAACGTTAAACAACTTCTAGCGCATCGGGAAAACAAGGGCAAAAGGAAAGTGCCGAAGGTTTTCATGCAGGAAAGGGAAAGTCTCAGACCTCGTCCCGCAAAGCTTCAGCGACAAATTCGTCCGGGTCCGTGATGAAAGATTGGTAAAGCCGGAAATGCGCCGTTTCTTTCAGCGGCGCGGGTCTGAACCCTTGGCGCGTTACCTCCAGCAAGGTGGCGCCGGGCAATGCCATGAGAATCGGCGAATGCGTCGCCATGATGACCTGGGCCGTCGCCTCGGTCTGGATGCGGTGTAGGTGCCTCACCAGGGCAAGTTGCCGCTTGGGCGACAGGGCACTTTCTGGCTCGTCCAGAAGATAGATGCCCTGCCGCGATATGCGCTCTTCGAAGAACCGGATGAAACCCTCGCCATGGCTCCAGGAGAGGAAATCGGGAGGCGCGCCGCCTCCTTCCCGCGCCGCATCGTCCAGATACCGCGCCACTGCGTAGAACGATTCAGCACGGAAAAACCAGCCGCGCGTGACCTTCGGCAACCAGCCTCCGCGCAATGCATCGGCCAGGGCAGCGCCACTTCTGTCAACCGCCCGCGAATGATCCACGGGCCGATAGCCCTGACCGCCCCCCGCTTCGTCAAAGCCGCACAACGCAGCGATAGCCTCAATCAGGGTGGATTTTCCTGTGCCGTTCTCACCCGCGATGATGGTAACGGGCGTGTCGAATTCCAACGCGAACGCTTCATTCAGCCAAGGCAGATCGAACGGATAGGTCGGGGTTTCGGGCAGCCGGTCGCCAACGACACTCAGGCGCCGCAGAAAGGGTGCGGGCAGACGCGTGTCTTTCTGGCGTCGGGCCATTCCTGCCCCTTGGGATTTTTTGATCGCCTCAGCGGATCACGATCTCATCGGCACGCATGTAGCCCAGCACGTCGCGCGCCTGCTCGTCCAGCAGATCAAGGTCAAGGTAGTCGTCAGACAGCCGGTGGGTGAGGTTCGTCAGGCTGGCAAGTTCGGTCTTCAGCCGATCCCGCTCGGCCACCAGCGCCTGCCGCTCGGCCTCGATCTGCACCTGACGGAACACGCCGTATTCGCCCTGCACGGCGGCAAAGGTGAAATACCCCCCCACGCTGATCGCCGCGACCATGAGGAGGAGCGACGTCAGCGCAGGGCGGGAAATGGGAGTGGTCATCTTTGCGTGCCTCGGGTAGCCGCCCTCATTTCGCGGGGCTGCTCGCAACAACCATGGCACAAGAGAATCAGTTTGGGAATCCCCTGATTCGCACAATTTCTTCAAGCGATTGCAACCCGATCCTCAGTCCCGGCCCTTGTATATGTCGATCAGCTTTGCCAGCATCGCCAAGGCCTCTTCGCGCGGGCGTTGAAAACTGTTGCGCCCGATGATCGACCCGTTGCCACCGCCATCGCGGATCGCACGGGCATCGTCGTAGACCGCATCCTCGCCCTTGGCTGCCCCACCCGAAAACACCACGATCCGACGACCGGCGAAACACGCGTCAACCACATGGCGCACCCGGGCAGCCTGCGTGGAGACGTCGATCTTTTCCTTCTCGTACACCTTCTTGGCTTCAGCCTGTTCCAGATGATCGGTCGAAAGCTTCACTTTGATGATATGCGCACCCAGCATGGTCGCGATATGGGCGGCATAGGCGGTCACGTCGATTGCCGTCTCGCCGGCCTTGCTCAACGCCTCGCCGCGCGGGTAGGACCAGATCACAGTGGCAATCCCGACCGAGGCTGCCTCGGCCCGCAGGGCCGAGATTTCCTCGAACATGTCCAGTGCAAGGTCCGACCCGGGATAGATCGTGAAGCCGATGGCCGAACATCCCAGCCGAAGCGCATCCTGCACGGAGGCGACGACTGCCTGGTTCTTGCCCGCCGTATCCGACATCAGGCTGTTGGCGTGGTTCATCTTCAGGATCGTGGGGATTTGGCCTGCAAACGTATCGGCCCCCGCCTCCAGATTGGCCAGCGGTGCCGCATAGGCGCTCAGTCCCGCATCAACCGCCATCTGGTAATGATAATGCGGGTCATAGGCCGCGGGGTTCATCGCAAAACTGCGCGCGGGCCCATGCTCGAACCCCTGATCGACCGGCAGGATAATCATCTTGCCCGTCCCGCCCAGCTTGCCCTCCATCAGCATCCGAGCAAGGTTTCCCTTCACACCGGGCGTTTCGCCCTCATAGTTCCGCAGGATTTTTCGTACGATGTTGGACGTGCGCATGGGGGCCTCGCAATCTGTGGGTTGCTCCTGCGATAGCGGGGCTCCCCACGCCATGGCAAGCCTGATGACGCTAACGGCGCGCGAAGGGCGCCTTGTTACCCCATCAGGGCCGCTACGCCGGGCAATTCCTTGCCTTCCATCCATTCCAGAAAGGCGCCGCCGGCGGTCGAGATGAAGGTAAAGCCCTCTGCCACACCGGCCTGATGCAGCGCCGCCACAGTGTCGCCGCCACCCGCGACAGAGACCAGCGTGCCCGTGGCTGTCAGCCGTGCCACCTCGCGCGCGGCGGCGGTTGTGGCGGCATCGAAAGGCGGCAGCTCGAACGCGCCAAGGGGGCCGTTCCAGATCAGCGTGCAGCATGCGGCAAAGGTTTTGGCCAGTTCGGCCACCGTGGCGGGGCCCGCATCGAGGATCATCGCATCGGCCGGGCAGGCATCTGCCGTGACAGTCTCATGCGCCGCATGCGCCTTGAATTCCCGCGCCACCACCACGTCCGGGGGCAGGTGGATAATACATCCCGCCACCTTGGCCTTCGCCAAAATCTCCAGCGCGGTTGGCGCCATGTCGCGTTCGGCAAGGCTTTTTCCAACCTCGCGCCCTTGCGCGAAAAGAAACGTGTTGGCCATCCCCCCGCCGATGACAAGGTGATCAACCTTCGCCACCAGGTTGCCCAGAAGATCGAGCTTGGTGGAAACCTTCGCCCCGCCCACGACCGCCACGACGGGGCGCACCGGGTCGCCCAAAGCTGCCTCCAGCGCTTTCAGTTCGGCCTCCATCAACCGACCTGCGCAAGACGGCAAAAGCCGCGCAATGGCTTCGGTCGAGGCATGGGCGCGGTGAGCGGCGGAAAACGCATCGTTCACATAGAGATCCCCAAGCGCGGCCATCCCTGCCGCCAGCATCGGATCGTTCGCCTCTTCGCCGGGATGAAACCGCGTGTTTTCCAGCAGCACCACGTCGCCCGGCGCCATTCCCGCCACCGCAGCCTTGGCCGGCGCGCCCTGGCAATCTTCCGCGAAGGTAACGTGCTGCCCGAGCGCTGCCTCGAGAGCAGGCAGAATGCGCCGCAGGCTCATTTCCGGCACGACCTTGCCCTTGGGGCGGTCGAAATGCGCCAGAAGCACGGGCTTGCCGCCCTTTGCCAGAATGTCCTTTACCGTCGGCACGATCTTGTCGATCCGCGTCGTGTCGGTCACCCGGTCTCCGTCCATCGGCACGTTCACATCCACCCGCACCAGCGCCACCTTGCCGGCAAGGTCCATGTCGTCCAGCGTCTTCCAGCCCATCGGCGCCTCCCATGGCAATTGTGCCCTTTTCCTCCCCCCCGTCCGGTCCGTCAACCGCGCCCTTCACGCGGGTTTGCCCTTTTCCCTGCGGCCCCGCCCGTCTAGGGTCGCGCGAGCCGAGAGGAGACCAAAGATGGCCGAGATCAAAGACCCCGAAAACACGATCCTGATGGAGCTGAAGAACGGCACCGTCGTGATCGAGCTTCTGCCCGATGTCGCACCCCTTCACAGCGCCCGGATGAAGGAACTGGCCCGCGCCGGTGCCTATGACAATGTCTGTTTCCACCGCGTGATCGAGGGCTTCATGGCCCAGACGGGCGACGTGCAGAACGGCGACATGGAAGACGGCTTCAACCTGCGGCGCGCTGGCACAGGCGGCTCTGATCTGCCCGACGTTCCGGCTGAGTTTTCGCGCCTGCCGCATGACCGGGGTTCGCTTGGTGCCGCGCGTTCGTCGAATCCAAACAGCGCCAACAGCCAGTTCTTCATCAACTTTTCCGACAACTCGTTCCTGAATGGCAACTATACAGTCTATGGTCGGGTGATTTCGGGGATGGAGCATGTGGATGCCATCGCCCGGGGCGAGCCGCCCGCCGCCCCCGACCGGATGATCAGCGTCAAGGTGGCCGCAGATGTGGCGTAGTCTCGCGCTGGCGCTTCTTCTTGCGTCTCCGGCCCTGGCCGAGGGCGACGGTCCCGGCCCCAATCTCGTGATCGAGGTGGCAGGGCAGGCCAACGGAACCGTGGTGATCGACCTTCTGGCCGACAAGGCGCCAAAGCATGTGGCCCAGATCGTGGAACTTGCTCAGGCCGGGGCCTATGATGGCGTGGTTTTCCACCGCGTGATCGAAGGCTTCATGGCGCAAACGGGCGATGTGCAATTCGGCAAGGGCGAAGATCTGTCCCGCGCGGGCGCTGGCGGGTCCGACCTGCCAGACCTTCCGGCCGAATTTTCGGACGTCAGCTTCGAACGCGGGATCGTGGGCATGGCGCGCGCGCAAAGCCCCGACAGCGCCAATAGTCAATTCTTCATCATGTTCGCACCAGGCGCCTTTCTCGACGGGCAGTATACGGTTGTCGGCAAGGTGATTTCGGGCATGGATGTCGTGGACGCGATCAAGCGCGGCCAAGGTCAGTCTGGCACCGTTCAGGGCCCCGCGGACAAGATGGTAAAGGTGACCGTCAAGCCATAAGCCTTGTTTGCCACAGGTTCTGGCGCTATATTGCGTCAGAACCTGTGGAGCTTTCCGTGAACCTCGCCGCCCTTGCCGAAAATGCCGTGTTCTCGCCCCAGCGCATCGCCGGGCGGTTGATGACGTCTATCGAGGATGTGGCCGCCTCTGCGGGGCTTGGTCGCGATGCTGTGTCGCGCCGCGACCGCCTTGCCGCCCCGCGCACCCAGCGGCGGTTGCGCGAGATGGTCGAGATCCTCAACCGCGTCTCGCCGCGCTTCGGGTCGGACCTTCTGGCCTATGCCTGGTATCGGTCAGAGCCTTTGGCGGGTTTCGGCGGGCTGTCGGCCATGGCGCTGGTGCGCGACGGGCGGGCGGATGAGGTGATGGCCTATCTCGATGCCGTCGATGCCGGGGTGCATGCCTGAACGATGCGGATCGTCACCCGCGTCTACCGCGCGCTTAATCCCGTCTGGGCAATGATGCCCTTGTCGGGTGAAGGCGCGAGGCTCCATGGCGGGCGGTTTAATCCCAAGGGCATGGCCGCGCTTTACACATCGCTCGACGTGCAGACCGCACTTGCGGAAGCGGGGCAGGTGGGGCGCCCCCTGCAGCCCACAACGCTTGTCAGTTACGAGGTGGACGTGACACCCGTTTTCGACGCAAGCGATCAGGGTGAGCTTTCAGCGCGTGCCGTCGATGCAGCGCTTCTTGCTGGTGACGATTGGCGCGTGGCCATGCGCGATGGCGGCGAGGCCCCAACACAGTCCCTTGCGCGTGCCTTGGCTGCAGACGCCTTTGCTGGAATGATCGCGCCGAGCTTTGCGCGCACTGCCCAAGCTGGCGCGCGCAACCTGATCCTGTGGCGATGGGGGCCGGACTTGCCGCACCGGCTGACGCTCAATGACGATGATGGACGACTGAACCCCTAGCCCAGCACCACCCTTGCGTGACGCTTTCGACCGGCCGTCAGCTTCATCGGATCGGCCAGCATGCCCGCCCCGATCATCTGCCCTGCATCCAGGACCGGCTCGTCATTCAGCCGCGCGCCACCCTCGGCGATCAGCCGTTTGGCGTCCTTGCCTGATTTCGCAAGGCCCGCGCGCACGAACAACTGCGCCACCGAAACGCCATCTCCGATCTCGGCTGCGGTCAGCGAAAGCGTGGGCAGATCGTCACCAAGGCCACCCTTCTCGAACACCTCGCGCGCCGTCGCCTCTGCCGCTGCCGCCGCCTCGGGCCCATGGGCAAGCGTTGTCACCTCATTCGCCAGAATGATCTTGGCCTCGTTGATCTCGGACCCGCCCAACGATCCCAGGCGGTCGCATTCGTCGACGGCCAGGTCGGTGAACATCTTCGCGAACTTGCCCACATCCGCATCGGCCACGTTCCGCCACCATTGCCAGAAGGCATAGGGCGTCATCATGTCGTCGTTCAGCCAGACGGCCCCGTCGACCGACTTCCCCATCTTCTTGCCATCCGACCGGGTGACAAGCGGCGTGGTCAGCCCGAAAGCCTCGGCCCCGTTGACCCTTCGGATCAGATCGGCGCCGGAAATGATGTTGCCCCACTGGTCCGACCCGCCCATCTGCAGGACGGTGCCATAGCGGCGGTTCAGTTCCAGAAAGTCGTACGCCTGCAACAGCATGTAGTTGAATTCGATGAAGCTCAGCGCCTGTTCGCGGTCGAGCCGGGATTTCACGCTTTCAAACGCCAGCAGGCGGTTGATGGTGAAATGCCGGCCGATATCGCGCAGGAACTCGATATAGCGCAACTCGTCCAGCCATTCGGCGTTGTTCGGCATCACCGCGTCGGTCGGGCCGTCGCCATAAGTGATGTAGCGGCCAAAGACCTTGCGGATGCTGGCGGCATTGGCATTGATCTGCTCGACGGTCAGGATGCGGCGCATTTCGTCCTTGCCCGAGGGATCGCCGACCTTGGTCGTGCCGCCGCCCATCAGCGTGATGGGTCGGTGCCCGGTCTTTTGCAGCCACCGCAAAAGGGTGATCTGCACCAGATTGCCGATGTGCAGGGAACTCGCCGTGAGGTCGAACCCGATGTAGGCAGTGATCGGTCCCTTGAGGCAGGCCTCGTCCAGCGCCTGAAGATCAGTGCAATCGGCCAGAAATCCGCGCTCGGTTATCGTGCGCAGGAATTCCGATTTGGCATGGTAGGTCATGGCACCCTCGTGCATGAAAAGGCGAGGCGCGGTATAACCGGGGCAGGGGGCAGGGGGAAGCCATGTTGAAGGGCGGGGCTGTCTGGGCTTTGGGCACGATGTCGGGCACGTCGCTCGACGGGGTTGATGCGGCCATGGTGCTGACCGACGGGCACCGCATCCTCGATTTCGGCGAGACCGGGTATCGCCCCTATAGCGAGGACGAACGTGCGGTGATCCGCGCGGGGCTTGGCCACTGGCCGGGCTCTGCGGCGGCGGAAGTGGTGGAGCTGGCCCATGCCGAACTGATGAGCGGCTTTCGCGGGGCCGAGATCGCGGGCTTCCACGGGCAGACGCTGGCGCATGATCCGGGCGGGCGGGGCACGCATCAGGCGGGCAATGGCGCGCTGATGGCGGGGGTGCTGGGCGTGCCGGTGGTGTGGGATTTCCGGTCGGCCGATGTGGCTATGGGGGGGCAGGGCGCGCCGCTGGCGCCGTTCTTCCACTTCGCCTGCGCGCGGCGGGTGGGGGCAGGGCAGCCGGTGGCGTTCCTGAACCTCGGCGGGGTCGGGAACCTGACCTGGGTCGACCCCCGCCAGACCGCGCCCGAGGCGCACGGGGCCTGCCTTGCCTTCGATACCGGCCCCGCCAACGCGCCGCTGAACGATCTCATGTTGGCGCGCCGCAGGCAGGTGCAGGATGATGGCGGGGCGCTGGCGGCTGCCGGGACGGTGGATGAGGGCATCCTCGCGGCCTTTCTCGACCATCCCTTCTTTTTCCGCATGCCGCCGAAATCGCTGGACAGGGATGCCTTCCGGACCCTGTCGCAGGCGGTGGGGGCGCTGGACGATGCCGATGCGGCCGCCACGCTGACGGCCGCCGCTGCCGCCGCGGTCGCGCGGGGGATGGAGCATCTGCCGACCTATCCGGCGCAGATATGGGTGACGGGGGGCGGGCGGCACAACGCGACCATGATGGGGGAGCTTGCCCGGCGTCTGACCGCCGAGGTGCTGCCGGTCGAGGCCGTGGGGCTGCAGGGCGACATGCTGGAGGCGCAGGCCTTTGCCTATCTGGCCGTCCGGGTGGCGCAGGGTTTGCCGACCTCCGGCCCTTCAACCACGGGGGTGCCTATGGCGGTGGGGGGCGGGCAGATCAGCCGCCCGCCGGGAGGGTAAGTCCGCCTGCCCACGCGTGGACAAGGATTGTCGCACGCGTGGACACAAGCCGCCCTGTTGGAAATCAATGGGTTACAAGCGCCGCTTTACGTTTGATTAGGATTTCGCCGCAGCGCCATTCACGGTGTCGAAATCCGCTGCCGCGTGACGCTCGGGCAGTTGGCCCTCTTCCGGCCCCCAGGTCTTGTTGACCATGCGGCCCCGCGCAACGGCGGGGCGATCCTCGATGACCTTGGCCCAGCGGATGACGTGTTCATAGGTCCCGGCATCCAGAAACTCTGCCGCTTCATACACACCGTTCAGCACCAGCGAGCCATACCAGGGCCAGATCGCCATATCGGCGATGGAATAGTCTGCCCCCGCCATGAAGGCGCGATCTGCGAGATTTCGGTTCAGCACGTCCAGCTGCCGCTTCGTTTCCATCGTGAAGCGGTTGATGGGATATTCCATCCTGGTCGGCGCATATTTGTAGAAATGCCCGAACCCGCCACCAAGGTAGGGCGCCGATCCCATCTGCCAGAAAAGCCAGTTCAGCGCTTCCGTCCGCGCCGGCCCGGTCGGCAGGAAGGCCCCGAACTTTTCGGCCAGATAGAGAAGGATCGAGCCACTTTCGAACACGCGCACCGGGTCTGCCCCCGAACGATCCACCAGCGCGGGGATCTTGGAATTGGGGTTCGCCTCGACAAAGCCCGATCCGAACTGGTCGCCCTTGCCGATCTCGATCAGCCAGGCATCGTATTCGGCGCCCGCATGGCCTGCCGCCAGAAGCTCTTCCAGCATCACCGTCACCTTCACGCCGTTCGGCGTGGCGAGCGAATAAAGCTGCAAGGGATGCGCCCCCACGGGCAGCGCCTTGTCATGCGTTGGGCCTGCGATGGGGCGGTTGATGTTGGCGAACTGGCCGCCGTTGGCCTGATCCCAGGTCCAGACGCGGGGCGGGGTGTAGGTGTCGGTCATCGGGTCTCTCCGGGCTGGGGCGGTTGCGGGGGAATGTATGCCCTTGGATAAGACGCGCAACCGGCGTCAGAGCGTATCGAGCAGGCGCACAGCCTCTGTGCGCGGATCCGCAAGTGGCGTGCGATCCTCGCCGGGGAAGAACCGCGCGCGGGTGGCGGTGGGCATGGGCGCAGGCCGGGCGATCAGCACGCGGGGGCCGACACGCGCGCCTTCGGACTGCCAGCTTTTGGCAAGCGCGATCTGGGCGGCCTTGGTGGCGCCGTACGCGCCGAAGAATTTGGCGCCCGCGCGCGGGTCATCCAGAAAGAGCGCGGTTCCGCCATGGGCGCGCAGCAAGGGTTCCACCATCGGGATCAGCGCGCCCGTGGCCCGCACGTTGATCGCGATTGATTTGTCCCAATCCTTTGCGTCGAGCGATCCGGCGGGCGACAAAGGCGCCGCGTGCACCGCTGTATGTGCCCAAAGGCCAAGCCCGCCCCAGCGATCGTGGATCGAGCGGCAGAGATGCCGCATCGCGTCGTCGTTGGTCACGTCCATCGGTGCCAGCGTCAGCCCGCCCGCGCCCGGCATGGCGGCGGCCCGCACGCGATCATCCAGCGCCTCGAGCCCGCCGACGGTGCGCGCCACAGCCACGACATGCCAGCCCCTGAGCGCCAGTTGTTCGGCGAGGGCCGCCCCAAGCCCACGCGAGGCACCCGTGACGAGGGCGATTTTCTGGGTCATCGTCAGTTCCCCCTGCTTTCGGCGAAGGGGATAGGCGGGGCGGGTGCAAAGGGCAATGGCCCGGTGCCGCAGGAGCGGGTTCGGAAGCCTCCGGCGGGGATATTTGGGCAAAGGAGAAACGGCACAGTGCGCGTTCTACACGGAATTGTGCAGGAGCGGGGCGGTTGCGGCATGGCAGGGTTGGGCAAGAATGATGGCGGCCAAAGGGGGGCAAGGGATGAAGGCCATGTTGCGCGGATCGGGCATTGCCCTTCTGATGGCGCTTGGCGCCTGCCAGATGGTGCCGACGGAGGGCCCGTCACTGGTCAACAACCCGTCGAACGAGCCTGAACTGAACTGCGGGAACTGCTGAGCCGCTATTCGGCGGCGCTGAGCATCTGGAAGCCCTTGTCGATCATGTCGGAGGGGGCGACGGGGTATTGGCCCGAGAAGCAGGCATCGCAGTAGCTGGGTGCCTTGGGATCGCGCCCTGCGGCTTCGCCCGCAGCGCGGTAGAGGCCATCGAGGCTGACGAATTTCAGGCTGTCGACCCCGATCCATTCGCGCATTTCTTCCTCGCTCATGTTCGCGGCGAGGAGTTTGGCGCGTTCAGGGGTGTCCACGCCATAAAAGCAGGGCCATGCGGTGGGGGGCGAGGCGATGCGGAAGTGCACTTCCGCAGCCCCCGCTTCAAGGATCATGTCCTTGATCTTGCGGCTGGTGGTGCCGCGCACCACCGAATCGTCGACCAGAACCACGCGCTTGCCCCGGATGATGGCGCGGTTGACGTTGAGCTTGAGCCGCACGCCCATGTTGCGGATCTGTTCGGTCGGTTCGATGAAGGTGCGGCCCACGTATTGGTTGCGGATGATGCCGAAGGCGAATGGGATGCCCGATTCCTGGGAAAAGCCGATGGCGGCAGGGGTGCCGCTGTCGGGGACGGGGCAGACGAGATCGCCCTCGGCCGGGGCTTCGCGGGCCAGTTCGACCCCGATCTGGCGGCGGGTTTCATAGACCGAGCGGCCGCCGAGAATCGAATCGGGGCGGCTGAAATAGACATGTTCAAAGATGCAGGGGCGCGGGGTGGCGGGGGCGAAGGGGCGGAAGCTTTGCAGTTTTCCCGCCTCGATCACCACCATCTCGCCCGGTTCAACCTCGCGGATGAATTCCGCGCCGATGATATCGAGCCCGCAGGTTTCGGAGGACAGGACCCAGCCTTCATCGGCCAGACGCCCCAGCACAAGCGGGCGCACGCCCAGGGGATCGCGGACGCCGATCAGCTTGGTCCGTGTCATCGCAACGACCGAGAAGGCACCTTCGACGCGGCGCAGCGCATCCTTCATGCGTTCGGGGATCGTCTTCTGGATCGAGCGGGCCATCAGGTGGATGATGCATTCGCTGTCGGACGAGGACTGGAAGATCGAGCCGCGCTCGATCAGTTCGCGGCGCAACTGGACGGCGTTGGTGATGTTGCCGTTGTGGGCAAGGGCCGCGCCGCCCATGGAAAATTCGCCAAAGAAGGGCTGCACATCGCGGATGGCGGTGGCGCCCTTGGAGCCTGCGGTGGAATAGCGGACGTGGCCGATGGCGAGGGGCCCCGGCAGTGTCTGCATCAGCGAGGCGTTGGTAAAATTGTCGCGCACGTAGCCGAAGCGGCGTGCCGAGTTGAAGCCGTGATCGGGATGGTGGGTGACGATCCCGCCCGCCTCTTGCCCGCGGTGCTGCAATGCGTGCAGGCCGAGGGCCACGAAATTCGCGGCCTCCTCGACCCCGATCACGCCAAAGACGCCGCATTCCTCGTGCAGCTTGTCATCATCGAAGGGATGGCGGGGGAGGGCACGCATGGACGGGCTCCGATTCCGTGACGGGAATATGACCCATGTAGTGTGTGGCGCGGCGGAAGTCACGCCCGCTGCAATGCGGCAATCAGTTTCCGGCGGCGGGGGCGGCGGGCGCCGTGGGGACGACGCAGATTTTCGTCAGTTCCTCGTAGCGGGCGACGATCCAGCCGGGGGCATCGGCGGGGATAGTTTCGTCGATGTTGCCCTGGAAGGATTCGAACACCTTCATCGAGCGCGAGGCATCGACCATGGGCACGGTATTGGCTGCCACCGCGCGGTCATAGACGATGAAGGCCACGGCCACGAGCACGATGCCGCGCAGGACGCCGAAGAGAAAGCCAAGGCCCTGGTCGAGGCCGCCAAGGATAGACCGTTGGACGAGCGAGGACACGAGGGGGGCAAAGAGCGAGGCCACCACAAGGCCCACGGCAAAGACGGCGGCGAAAGCCGCGATGATGGAAAGCTCGCAGCTGTCGGACAGGAAGCCGCCGACGACGGGAAGTTCCTTCACCAGGGGCTGCACTTGCGCGGCGAAGGCGTAGGCCAGGACCGCCGCCCCGATCCAGCCAAGGATCGCCAGCGATTCGCGCACTAGCCCCCGTGAATAGGCCAGCACCGCCGACAGCACGATCACGATAGCGACGACGCCATCGATGAGGGTAAAGTCCATGTTCCGCTCCCTGCCCGGGCATCTGCCCGTCGTCTGTCAAAGTCCGGGCGTCAACCTGCCCCGAAGATTTCGCCCACAAATGCCGTCAGATCGTTCATTGGCCTGACGCGCATCCCCGGTCCACCCGACAGGTCGGACCGTGCGGGCGCGATGGCCTGTGAGAAACCAAGTTTCAGGGCCTCTTTCAACCGGTTTTCCGCCTGCGGCACGGGCCGGAGCGCACCAGAGAGGCTGATTTCGCCGAAAACCACGGTATCTGGCGGAAGCGCCACATCTTCGCGCGCGGAAAGAAGCGCCGCCGCGACGGCCAGATCGGCGGCGGGTTCGCTGACGCGCAGGCCACCGGCCACGTTCAAGAACACGTCGAGACCCGCGAAGGGGATGCCGCAGCGCGCCTCGAGCACCGCAAGGATGGTGGAGAGCCGCCCGCCATCCAGACCCACGACCGTGCGTCGGGGGGTGCCAAGGGTCGAGGGGGTGACGAGCGCCTGAATTTCGGTCAGCACGGGGCGCGTGCCCTCGATCCCCGCAAAGACGGCAGAGCCGGTCACGGCCTGCCCGCGTTCCGACAGGAACAGCGCCGAAGGGTTTGACACTTCGGCAAGGCCCGCGCCCGTCATCTCGAACACGCCGATCTCGTCCGCCGGGCCAAAGCGGTTCTTGACCGCGCGCAGGATGCGGAACTGGTGGCCGCGCTCGCCCTCGAAATAAAGGACGGTATCGACCATGTGTTCCACCACGCGTGGCCCTGCGATCTGGCCGTCCTTGGTGACGTGGCCGACAAGGATCACCGCCACCCCGCGCCGCTTGGCGAAGGTGACAAGCTCGTGCGCCGCTGCCCGCACCTGAGAAACCGATCCCGGAGCCGCTTCAACCGTATCGAGCCACATTGTCTGGATCGAATCGATCACGGCAAGGCCGGGGCGCATGGCATCGAGCGTGGTCAGGATGTCACGCAGGTTCGTCTCGGCCCCAAGCTTCACCGGCGCATCGGCAAGGCCAAGGCGTGCCGCGCGCATCCGCACCTGCGCCGCCGCCTCTTCGCCCGAAAGATAGAGGCAAGACACGCCCTTGCGCGCGAAAGCGGCGGTGGCCTGCAACAAAAGCGTGGATTTCCCGATGCCGGGATCGCCGCCGACAAGGATCGCGGAGGCGGGCACGAGGCCACCGCCCAGCACCCTGTCCAATTCGTCCATCCCGGACGCGGCACGGGGCGGCGGGGGTTCGGCTGTCGAAAGATCCGTCAGCGCCACGCTGCGGCCCTTGGCGCCCAGCGATTTCGGGCCCGCCGACAGCGGCGCCTCTTCGACAATCGTGTTCCAGCCACCGCAGGCATCGCAGCGCCCCGACCATTTGGGGAAGGCCGCGCCACAGGCGGTACAACTGAAGGAAAGGGCGGCTTTGGCCATGGCCCTTCATGCCCCGCCCGCGCGGCGCGCGCAACTCACCGCCGCGCTGCCGCCATCGAGATCAGAAGCGACGCGACGACGCAGAAGGTAAAGAGGTAGAGGCCCCAGCCGATCGTGATCGTCCCGCCGTCCAGCCCCTTGAAAAGCGCGATATAGATCGCGATCAGGAAAACATCGGCCATGGCGAGCTTGCCGATGGCATGCAAAGCCCCCTGCACGCGCGGTGACAGAAGCCGCGCAAGGATCAGCCCCGTGCCGATCACCTTGACCGTGGGCGCCACGATGGCGGCGAAGGTCAGAAGAAGCGCCAGCACCGCATCCTCGGCCCAGAGCGATTGCAGGGTGGAGATGACCGAAAGATCGGTGCCGCCCGCCCAGAACGCGAGCCGCACATTGACTGTCATAAGGGGCGCAAACCACGCCACCGGGAAGAGGATGGCCAGCGCGAGGTTGGCAAGGATCAGGGCGTTTTTAGTGGTCATTTTCGCCCATGCAGCGGGGTTTTGAGTGTTGTCCCTTGCCCGGTGCCATCTGTCAACGACGCGCAATCGGGCGGCGGCTCAAACCCTTGATGTGGAATATCGCATGCAACGGGAAGGATTGTTTCGAATTCGGCAACAGGTTCAGCCGCCGAACCGGTGTACCGTTCCAAAACCGGGGGCGAAGAGCAGCACAAGTACGACCCATACGTGGAAAAGCGCTGCCATCGTGATGGTCGCCGGGATCGGGATGCGCGCGCGCAGCCGCCAGAGGCAGGCGATTGCGGCCCCGATCAGAAGCGTGGAGCCGACCAGCAGCACAGGCCCGAAGGCACCCGCAACGATACGGCCCGCAAGCTGGGGCAGCATCGCAAGCATTCCGGCAAAGGCGATAAGCGCCCAGCCCAGCACCCGCCCTTCGTTCGCAATCGCCTGCAGCGCCGCCCAGATCAGCGCCATGATCGCCAGCGCCGCCGCCGAAAGCAGCCAGAAAATCATTCAGCGCACCGCCTCTATCGGACCCTCGGCGCGGCCGTGGATGAACTGATCGACGTAAGGATCGCCGCTGTCGTCCATCTTGCCCACCGGTCCGGTCCAGCGGATCACGCCCCCGTGCAGCATCGCCACGTTGTCGGCGATGGCGCGGACGGATGACATGTCATGCGTGATCGTCATGGCGGTCACGCCCATCTCTGTCACGATTTCGCGGATGAGATCATTGATGACGCCGGCCATGATCGGGTCGAGGCCGGTGGTGGGTTCGTCGAAAAAGATGATCTCGGGCTCTGCCGCGATGGCGCGGGCAAGGCCCACGCGTTTCTGCATGCCGCCGGAAAGCTCGGCGGGGTAAAGATCGGCCACCGCAGCCGTCAGACCCACGCGGCGCAGCTTTTCAACCGCAATCTCGCGCGCTTCGGCATTGGGGCGCTTCTGGGCCCCCCGCATCAGACGGAACGCCACGTTTTCCCAGACGCGCAGGCTGTCAAAGAGCGCGCCGCCCTGAAAGAGCATGCCGAAGCGGGCAAGAAAGGCATCGCGGTCGCCAATCGTCACGTCCTTGTCGTCCAGCGTGATCGTGCCGCTGTCGGGGCGGACGAGGCCGAGGATGCATTTCAGAAGCACCGATTTCCCGGTGCCCGATCCGCCGATGATGACCATCGAGGTGGCCTTGGGGATGGCAAGGTCCACACCCTGCAACACGCGGTTGGTGCCGAACGCCTTGTGGACCGCGCTAAGTTCGATCATCCCGCGAAGAACACTTCTGTCAGCAGGTAGTTGGCGGCGAAGATCAGGACCGAGGCCGTGACCACCGCCGATTTGGTGGCGCGGCCCACGCCTTGCGCGCCCCGGCCCGAGTTCATGCCGAAATAGCAGCCCATGAGCGCCACCAGAAAGCCGAAGACCGCGCCCTTCACAAGCCCCGAACCCACATCCCAGAATTCCAGAAAATCCCACGTGGTCTTGAGGTAGGTGGCCGAGTTGAAGCCAAGCCGCGTGGTGCCGACCAGCCAGCCGCCCGCGATCCCGATGATATCGCCGACGGCGACGAGCACGGGCAAGGACAGCGTGGCCGCCAGCACGCGCGGGGCGGCAAGATATTTCAGGGGGTTGGTGGACAGGGTGACCAGCGCGTCGATCTGTTCGGTCACCTTCATCGTGCCAAGTTCCGCCGCGATCGAGGATGCGACGCGGGCGGCGACCATCAGGCCGCCCAGCACGGGGCCAAGCTCGCGCACCATGCCGATGGCGACGATGGAGGGCACCACAGCCTCGGCGCTGAAGCGGGCACCGCCGGAATAGATCTGCAGGGCCAGCGCGCCTCCGGTGAAAAGTGCGGTCAGCCCGACGACAGGCAGGGACAGCCAGCCGATCTGCACCAGCGCCTGCCCGAATTCGCGCAGGTAGAAGGGGGGGCGCAGCATGTGGCTGACGACAGCGGCGGCAAAGATCGTGGCCCGCCCGAGGCTTGCCAGCGCCGCCAGCACCGCGCGGCCGGTGAGGGCCAGCGGCAGCGCGGGGTTCACGCGCCCCCCTCGGCGTAGCGGCGGGCGTAGCGGGGGCTGAGGCTTGTCAGGATTTCATAGCCGATGGTATCGGCGGCACCTGCCAGATCATCCACGCTCTGGTGCGGCCCGAGGATATCGAGCGCGCGCGGCACGTCCGAGAGGTGCGTCACATCCACGGTGATCAGATCCATCGAGACGCGGCCTACCAGCGGGCAGGGCACCTCGCCCGCCCAAAGGACCGCGTTGTTGGACAGCGCCCGGATCAGACCGTCGGCATAGCCGCCCGACACCGTGGCGACGCGCGCCTCGGCCTCTGGCCCCCATGTGCCGCCGTAGCCCACAGCCTCTCCCGGTGCGACATCGCGCACCTGCACGACCGGCAGTGACAGACCAACCACCCGCGCGGCGCCTTCAAACGGCAGGCCGCCGTAAAGGCCGATGCCCGGGCGCGTGAGGTCGAAATGATAGGAGGGGCCCAGAAGGATGCCCCCGGTTGCGGCCAGCGAGCGGGGCACATCGGTGCCATCGGTCATGGCGAGGAAGGCGGCAAGCTGCGCTTCGTTGCTGTCGGCCCCGGGTTCGTCCGCGTTGGCCAGATGGCTCATCAGCAACACGGGGCCTGCGCCCAGAACGATGGGGGCCAGTGCCTCCCACTCGCCCGGTTCCATCCCGAGGCGGTTCATCCCGGTATCAAGCTGCACCCCGAAGGGATGGCCCGGCAGCGCCTCGAGGTGCCGCGTGACCTGATCGATGGAGTTCAGCATCGGCGTCAGGTCGAGATCGCCGATCATCTCGGTATCGCCCGCCATATGGCCGGAAAAGACGCAGATTTGCGGGCCGGTGCCCAAAGTCTGACGAATCTTGGCGCCCTCTTCGGCCACGGCCACGAAGAACCGCCGCGCGCCCGC
>JBBSBE010000084.1:0-17332 GCA_038251625.1 Rhodobacterales bacterium | reverse complement strand
GTGTTCGTCCTTGCGCGCAACCGGCTTGTTCGTCGGCACCTCGACCACGCCAAGGCCGTAGATCTCGCGAAACTCCTCGGCCTCGGTGGAGGCTGTGCCGGTCATCCCGGCCAGTTTCTTGTAGAGCCGGAAATAATTCTGGAACGTCACGGATGCCAGCGTCACGTTTTCGGGCTGGATCGTGACGCGCTCTTTGGCTTCAATGGCTTGGTGCAGGCCGTCCGACAGGCGCCGACCGCGCATCATACGCCCGGTGAATTCGTCGATCAGCATCACCTCGCCATCGCGCACGATGTACTGCTGGTCCTTCTGGAACAGCTTGTGCGCCCGCAGGCCCTGCGTGATGTGGTGAACAAGGGTTGTCGATTCGGGATCGTAGAGCGACTGGCCCTCGGGCAGAAGCCCTGCTTCCAGCACCCGACGTTCGATGAATTCGTTGCCTTCGTCCGTGTAGGTGACGGACCGGGTCTTTTCATCCAGCTTGAAATGCTCGGGCCCAAGCTCGGGGATGATCGCATCTGCCTTGATGTAAAGATCGCTGCGGTCTTCGCTGGGGCCAGAGATGATCAGCGGCGTGCGCGCCTCGTCGATCAGGATCGAATCGACCTCGTCCACGATGGCGAAGAAATGGCCGCGCTGGCTCATTTCTTCGATGGAACCCTTCATGTTGTCGCGCAGGTAGTCGAAACCCAGCTCGTTGTTGGTGGCATAGGTGATGTCGGCGCGGTAGGCGGCCTTCTTTTCGGCATCGGGTTGGTAAGGATAAACCACCCCCACCGTCAGCCCAAGGGCGGTAAAGACCTTGCCCATCCATTCCGAGTCGCGCTTGGCGAGATAATCGTTGACGGTCACGATATGAACGCCCTTGCCCGCCAGCGCGTTCAGATAGGCGGGCAGCGTGGCCATCAGCGTCTTGCCCTCGCCGGTCTTCATTTCGGCGATGTTGCCTTGATGCAGGAAAATCCCGCCCTTCAATTGCACATCGAAGGGGCGCAGCCCCAGCGAACGGCGCGCAGCCTCGCGGCAATTGGCAAACGCCTCTGGCAGCAGCGCATCCAGATCCTCGCCGCCCTGCGCGCGCTTTGCCAGCGTTTCGGTTCTTTCCTTGATGCCGTCGTCCGTGAGGGCCCGAAACTCGGCCTCAAGCTCGTTGATCCTGGCGACCAGCGGACGAACCGATTTGACCTTGCGGTCGTTCGGTGTGCCAAAGACTTTCTTTGCAAGCGTGCCGAAACCCAGCATCTCTTCTCCCCGGGCGGTCATCCCATGCCAGGGTGCCCTGACATGATCGTGTGAGGCGCGGGCCTTGCCCGCTGGCACCGCACTCCCTAGAAGAACCGGGAAAGGCGCAGCCTAGCGCCCGCCTTGCGGCCCGGTCTCACGCGACTTGGGCGATGTAAGGGGCGGCTGCGGCCAAGTCAACGCCACGCGAGGGCGCGGCGCGATCAGGAGACGGTGAGACATGTCGAAATTTGGCAATATGGGGGCCGTACTGGCGCTGGCCCTGTGGGCGGGCGCGGCACTGGCAGAGGACCCGACGGCAGATACGGTTGTGGCCACGGTCAACGAGACCAAGATCACGCTGGGCAACATGATCGTCCTGCGCGATACCCTGCCCGATCAATACCGCCAGTTGCCGGATGATGTGCTGTTCAAGGGCATTCTTGACCAACTGGTGCAGCAGGCCGCGCTGGAACAATCCGTCGCGGCCGATGTGTCCAAGCGCGACGCCATCGCGATGGAGAATGACCGTCGCGGCTATCTTGCGGGCGTGGCGCTTCAGCGGGTCGTCAAGGATGCTGTGACAGATGCCAGCCTTCAGGCCGCCTATGACGCGCGCTTCAAGGATGCCACCCCGGAAACCGAGTGGAACGCCAGCCACATCATCGTGGACAGCGAAGAAAAGGCGGCAGCTCTGAAGACGCAGATCGACGGCGGGGCGAATTTCGAGGATCTGGCCAAGGCCAATTCGACCGACGGCGCGGCGGCGGCTGGTGGCAGCCTCGGCTGGTTCGGGCCGGGCCAGATGGTCAAGCCGTTCGAGGATGCCGTTTCGGGCATGAAACCGGGTGACGTGGTCGGCCCCATCCAGACGCAATTCGGCTGGCATCTCGTGAAGCTCAACGAGGAACGCCAGAAAGCCGCGCCGACGCTGGATGAAGTGCGCGACGAACTGGCGAACGAGATCGAGAAGACCGCGATCGAGGCGCATGTTAAGGCGCTGACCGAGGCTGCCACCGTTACCCGCCCGGGCGAGGGGATTGACCCCGCAGTCCTGAAAGACCTTACTCTGCTCGACAAGTAAGGCGCAGGGAGCGGCAGGGATGGGCAAGACCGACTGGAAGGCCAAGGCCAAGTCGCTGAAGAAAAAGTTGGGCCGGGCGGTCAAGGACATCGCCGAAGCGCCGGCAGCATCGATGGTGCTGCCGGGTGTCAAGCCGGCCAAACCCGTCTCGCCCTTGGCCCCGCCCGGCGGCTTTCCTGCCCTGCCGTGGATCGCAGGGGCGGAATTCGCCGCGGTCGAGGCCGGGGTCAGGTATCAGAACCGGCGCGACGTGATGCTTGTCCGCCTTGCCCCAGGCACAGCCATCGCGGGGGTTTTCACCCGATCCACCACCCGCGCGGCTTGCGTGCGGGATTGTCAGGCCAAGCTGGCGATGAAGGTGCCGCCGGATGCCGGGGCCGTGATCGTGGTGAATTCGGGCAATTCGAACGCCTTTACCGGCAAAGTCGGCGATGCCTCGGTTGCCGCGATCTGTGCCGCTACGGCAGAGGCGACTGGTGTGCCGCCCTCGCGCGTGTTCACCTCATCCACCGGTGTGATCGGCGAGCCTTTGCCGCATGACCGCATTACCGCCAAACTGCCCGACCTTGTTGCCGCATTGGCCGAAGGTGGCATCGACATGGCAGCAGAAGCCATCATGACCACCGATACCTTTCCCAAGGGCGCCTCTGTCACCGTCGAGACGGAGGGCGGACCGGTCCGGATCGCGGGCATAGCCAAGGGATCGGGGATGATTGCGCCCGACATGGCGACGATGCTGGTCTATATCTTCACCGATGCTCGCATCGCTGCACCTGCGATGCAGAAAATCCTTTCGCGCCAAGTGGATGACACGTTCAACGCCATCACGGTGGACAGCGACACCTCTACCTCTGACGCGCTTTTGCTTTGCGCCACGGGGCAGGGCCCCGACGTCAAGGGCCGTGGCCCGCTGGCCGCGTTCGAGCGGGGCTTGCGCGAGGTGATGATGAGCCTTGCACATCAGGTGATCCGCGACGGTGAGGGCGCCACGAAATTTGTGGAAGTCCGCGTCACTGGCGCTGCCTCCGCCGCCGATGCCCACAAGGCGGCGATGGCCATCGCGAACTCGCCCTTGGTCAAGACCGCCATCGCCGGGCAAGACCCGAACTGGGGGCGAATCGTCGCCGCCATCGGGAAATCGGGTGCCGAGGCAGACCGTGACCGCCTGTCGATCCGCTTTGGCGACCTGCTGGTTGCCGCAAACGGCTGGCGGAACCCGGACTATCGGGAAGAGGACGGTGCGGCATACATGAAGCAGTCGGACCTTGTGATCGGTGTCGATATGGGCCTTGGTGCCGCCGCCCGTACCGTCTGGACCTGCGACCTGACCCACCGCTACATCGACATCAACGCCGACTATCGATCCTGATTCTGGCGTCTGCGCATGGTGGGTCCGGCGGGTGGAAACCCCCGGGGCCTTCCATGGGAAGGGACCTACCCGTGAAGCTGCTGCTTGTGTCCGCCGTTGCCTTGATAGACGTGGATGGCCGCGTTCTTCTGGCTGAACGCCCGGCCGGTAAGTCACTGGCAGGGTTGTGGGAATTTCCCGGCGGCAAGGTCGAACCGGGCGAGACGCCCGAGGTCGCCCTGATCCGCGAATTGCAAGAGGAACTGGGGATCGAAACATGGCAAAGCTGCCTCGCGCCGCTGACGTTCGCCAGCCACAGCTATGACGGGTTTCATCTTCTGATGCCTCTCTTTGCCTGTCGCAAATGGGAAGGGATCGTCACCCCCCGGGAAGGGCAGCGCCTTGCCTGGGTCGCGCCCGAGCGGTTGCGCGACTATCCGATGCCCCCCGCCGACCTGCCACTTTTGCCGATTTTGCGCGATTGGCTGTGACGAAGTTCGCGGACCGCTAAAATTTTTTGCGTGATTAACATTTTCTTGATAGAAATATGGAAACAATACGGTAATTTTATGTCGGGTGAGTTCGGGGGAGAGAACACGATGTTGCGGACGATCACGTTGGGAAGTTGTGTTTCGGTTCAGGGCATCGTTGTTGGCCAAATGGCGGATGGTAAGGTGATGGTGAAGGTCGATGATCGCACCTTCGTGGGTTTTCCGGTCACGGGTGCGCGGCAAGCCACGTCAACGGCCGCATTGTCGGCCTGACACTCAGGCCGCGAATTGAAAAAGGCCGGGCGTCATGCCCGGCCTTTTCTGTTTGTCGCGTAGCTGGTCAGCTCAGCGTGCGCTGGATTTCCTCACGCTCGAAGATCTCGATCACGTCGCCTTCGCGGACGTCTTCGTAATTTTCGAACGCCATCCCGCATTCCTGGCCCGAGATGACTTCCTTCACCTCGTCCTTGTAGCGCTTCAGCGTCTTCAGCGTGCCTTCATGGATCACCACGTTGTCGCGCAGCAGGCGTACGCCCGCCGAACGTCGCGCCACGCCTTCGGTGACCAGACACCCGGCCACCTTGCCGACGTTGGACACCTTGAACACCTCTTTGATCTGCGCGTAGCCGATGAAAGTTTCGCGCACTTCGGCCTTCAGCAGGCCAGAGGCGGCAGCTTTGATATCGTCGACCAGATCGTAGATGATCGAATAATAGCGCAGCTCCACACCCTTTTGCTGGGCGCTTGTCCGGGCACTGGCATTGGCCCGCACGTTGAACCCGATGATCGGCGCGCCGCTCGCTTCCGCAAGGCCCACATCCGAATCGGTGATGGCGCCGACGCCCGAATGCAGAACGCGCACGCGCACCTCATCGTTACCGATCTTCTCCATCGCCTGCACGATGGCCTCGGCAGACCCCTGCACATCGGCCTTCACCAGAATCGGCAACTCTGCCACGGACTTGTCGGCCTTGGCCTTGGCCATCAGCTGTTCCAGCGTGGTCGCCGCTCCCGCCGCCGCACGCTTGTCGCGCGCTGCCTTGTCGCGGTAGTCGGCGATCTCGCGCGCCTGCGCCTCGGTGGATACCACGTTCAGCGTGTCACCAGCCTCGGGCGTGCCGCTGAGGCCCAGCACCTCGACCGGAACCGAGGGCCCGGCCTCTTCGATGCGCTCGCCCTGATCGTTGATCAGCGCGCGCACCTTGCCCCACTGTTCGCCAACGACGAAGATATCGCCGCGCTTCAGCGTGCCGTGCTGCACCAGAACGGTGGCCACCGGCCCGCGGCCCACATCGAGCTTGGCTTCGATCACCGCGCCCTGCGCCTGACGGTCGGGGTTGGCTTTCAGTTCCAGAATCTCGGCCTGCAGCGCGATGGCTTCCAGCAGGGTATCAAGGCCCTTGCCGGTCACGGCAGACACTTCCACGTCCTGCACGTCGCCGGACATGGCTTCCACCACCACCTCGTGCTGCAGAAGGCTTGTGCGCACCTTCTGTGGATTGGCCGATGGCTTGTCCATCTTGTTGATCGCGATGATCATCGGCACCTTGGCGGCCTTGGCGTGGTTTATCGCCTCGATCGTCTGCGGCATGACCGCGTCATCGGCAGCCACCACCAGTACCACGATATCCGTCACCTGCGCCCCACGTGCGCGCATCGAGGTAAAGGCTGCGTGGCCGGGCGTATCGAGGAACGTCAGCACCGCGCCGTTTTCGGTTGTCACCTGATAGGCACCGATATGCTGGGTAATCCCGCCCGCTTCGCCTGACACGACGCTGGTCTTGCGGATGGCATCCAGCAGCGACGTCTTGCCGTGGTCCACGTGCCCCATGATCGTGACGATCGGGGGACGGGTGCGCAGGCTTTCTTCCTTGTCCTTCACAGTGTCGATCACCTGTTCGACGTCGGCATCCGACACGCGGACGGCGCGGTGGCCGAACTCCTCGATCACCAGTTCGGCGGTATCGGCATCGATAGCCTCGTTCATGGTGACCATCATGCCCATTTTCATGAGCGATTTCACCACGTCGGCGCCACGTTCGGCCATCCGGTTGGCAAGTTCCGAAATCACGATGGTCTCGGGCAGCTGCACGTCGCGCACCTGCTTTTCGGCCTTCTGGCCAAGCCCAAGCGCTTTGGCGCGGGCCTTTTCCTGCTTGCGCTTCATCGCGGCCAGGCTGCGCGTACGCCCGCCTTCGCCCGCAAGCGCCTCGTTCAGGGTCAGCTTTCCGGTGCGGCGGCCTTCATCGGCGCGTGCCTTGGCATTGCGGTCGCGGTCAGCGCCACCCCGGTCGTCGCGCTCGCGGTCGGTCTTGCGCGGGCTGAGGCCCGGCTTCGCGGTGGTCGAGCGTGCGTCGTCGGCGGCAGGCGCTGCTGCGGCGGGTGCAGGCGCGTTCTTGGCGTCTTCCGCACGCTTGGCGGTTGCGTCGGCCTCTGCCTTCACGCGGGCCTCTTCGTCGGCCTTGGCCTTCAGCGCCTCTTCACGCTCGCGGTCCTCGCGTTCCTTGGCTTCGATCTCGTCACGCTTGCGCTGGCGCTCTTCCTCGCGGGCTTTCTCATCCTCGGCGCGGCGCACGGCATCATCGGCCTCGCGCGCCCTTGCGGCGCGCAGGGCAGACAGGCGCCGTTCCATCTCGGCGTCGGAAATGCCTGCGGGGCGCTTGGACGGATCGCCCAGATGTGGTGCAGATGTAATCGCGGCGCCCGATCCCGGCGCACCGGGTTTGGTCACAGGAACCACAACGCGCTTGCGCTTGGTTTCCACCACGACACTTTTCGTCCGGCCATGGCTGAAGCTTTGCTTCACCTGTCCGGGACGCGGGGCTGCGCCGCCGCCAAGGCCGAGTGGTTTCTTGCCGTCCGTATCGCTCATGTGGTCTTCGTATCCCTTCCGGCGGTCTCGCCGCCGATCTGCTTGCCTGCGTCCATAGTCCGAAGCCCGGCAAGCCGTGCCGCTTCCTCTACAACACGCGATGTGAGTCCGCCAGCCGCAAGCGCGCCGTGTATTGCATGTTCACGCCCGAAGGACAAACCCAATTCCCCGGCCGTCAGACAGCCGATAAATCCGCCCTCTCCTTCAGGCGGGCGCAACTTGGCCTTGCCGCGTTCCGACCCGTCACTGGCCTGGATCAGCACGCGTGCCTTTCCCTTCACCAGCCAGTCCTTCACCTTCTCGTACCCCGTCACCGCATCGCCCGCCTTGCGGGCCAGGCTGATCAGGTCCGTCACCCGCCGGACAAGCTGACCCTCCAAAAGGTCCACCAGCCCGTCGGGCACCTTCACTGGTGCCCGCGCGGCACGGGCGAACAGGCCCTTCGTCGCGGCCTTTGTCAGCGCCGCGCGGTCGGCGCTGACATAGATGCCACGCCCCGGCAGGCGGCCCAGAATATCGGGCACCAGATCACCCTCCGGCCCGACCGCGAAGCGGATCAGCCCGGCCTTTGGCCCGCTGGTACCGGTGACGATGCACCGCCGTTCGGGGCCGTCCGCCTGATCTTCCTTTCCGCCGCGCGTCATGCCGGATCCGGGGCCTGCGATCAGGCCTCGGCCTCCTCGTCTGCCGCTTCTTCTTCCGGTGCGGGGTGCAGCTCGGTCGGGTCAACCCAACCCAGCATCACCCGCGCCGTCATCACCAGCGTCTGTGCTTCCTCAAGGCTCATGTCGAACTTCTCGAGCACGCCCTCATCCTTCTTGCGCTGTCCGTTCTCGGTGGTCCAGCCGCCCGCAAGCTCCCAGTCGGCGCAGGTTGCGAAGTCTTCCAGCGTCTTGATGCCGTCATGCGCCAGCGCTTCCAGCATCTGGGGCGTCAGCCCCTCGAAATTCACAAGGCTGTCATCCACGCCCATCGCCCGCGCGGTTTCCAGCGCCTTGCGGTTCTGCTCGTCCAGATATTCCTGCGCGCGGGTCTGCAGTTCCGCCGCAGTGCCTTCGTCGAACCCGTCGATGTTCAGAAGCTCGTCAATCTCGATGTAGGCAACTTCCTCAAGGTTGGTGAACCCTTCGGCCACCAGAAGCTGGGCCATCATCTCGTCGATATCAAGGGTATCCATGAACAGTTTCGTGCGTTCGGCAAACTCGGCCTGACGGCGGGCGCTTTCGTCCGCTTCGGTCATGATATCGATATCAAGGCCTGTCAGCTGGCTTGCCAGCCGCACGTTCTGGCCGCGGCGTCCGATGGCCAAAGAAAGCTGCTCATCCGGCACCACAACCTCGATCTTGCCGCCCTCTTCGTCAAACACGACCTTGGACACTTCGGCCGGCTGCAGCGCATTCACAAGGAACGTCGCGATATCGGCGTTCCACGGGATGATGTCGATCTTTTCGCCCTGAAGCTCGTTCACCACCGCCTGCACACGGCTGCCGCGCATGCCGACGCAGGCACCCACGGGATCGATCGAGTTGTCATAGCTGATCACGGCGATCTTGGCGCGGCTGCCGGGATCGCGGGCCACAGCCTTGATCTCGATGATGCCGTCATAGATTTCGGGCACCTCCATCTTGAAAAGCTCGGCCATGAACATCGGGTCGGTCCGGCTCAGGAACACCTGTGGCCCCCGCGCTTCGCGCCGTACATCCTTGATGTAGCACCGGATACGGTCGTTCGGGCGATAGCTTTCGCGGCCGATCTTTTCGTTGCGGCGAAGGATCGCCTCGCCGCGGCCGATATCCACGATGATGTTGCCATATTCCTCGCGCTTGACCTGACCGTTGATGATCGTGCCCTTGCGGTCCTTGAATTCCTCGAACTGGCGGTCGCGTTCCGCCTCGCGCACCTTCTGCAGGATCACCTGCTTGGCCGATTGCGCAGCGATGCGGCCAAGGTCAACCGGCGGCACTTCGTCGATCACTTCCTGCCCCACCTGCGGATCGGGCAGGAAAGCGGCGGCCTGTTTGACGGTCAATTGTGCGTGGTGGTTTTCGAGAAGATCTTCCTCAACCACGGTCCGCACCCGGGCAAACGTGGCGCGGCCCGTCTTGCGGTCGATCTTGACCCGGATATCCAGCTCCGACCCGTAGCGCGACTTCGCGGCACGGGCCAGGCTTTCCTCCATCGCCTCGATCACGAGGCCGGGGTCGATCATCTTTTCCCGCGCGACCGCCTCGGCGGTCTGGAGAAGCTCAAGCTGGTTGGCGGATGTAATGGCCATCGGTCGCTCCCGGGCTGGGTCAGTGTTGCGTTGGGGCGGGGGCTTCGTCGTCGCCCTCGGTTTCGTCGATCTGGTCGAATTTTTCTGGGTCGGGTTCCTGCGCCTTCTTCTGGCGCAGCATTTCGGAGATCAGCTCATCCGTCAGGATCAGCTTGGCATCGCTCAGCCACTCGAACTTCAGCCCGATGGTGACGGTTTCGCCGCCTTCCTCAAGGTCGATCAGCACTTCGTCGCCCTCGATGCCCGCCAGCGTGCCTTTGAAGCGGCGGCGGCCGTCGATCAGCTCGGTCGTCTCGATGCGCGCTTCCCAGCCCTTCCAGAAATCAAAATCCTTGAGCCGTGTCAAAGGCCTGTCGATGCCAGGGGAGGAGACCTCCAGGATATAGTTGTCCTCGACCGGATCCTCGACATCGAGAATCGCCGAGACGTTGGTCGAAATCAGCGCGCAATCATCCACCTCGATCCCGCCATCGGGACGGTCGGCCATGATCTGCAGCGTACGCGTCTTGCCACCCATCAGGCGGATGCGCACAAGCTCAAACCCCAGCCCCTCAATGGCGGGGCCGACGATTTCTGCGAGGCGGCGGTCGATGGCGGTCTTGGCGACGAGGTCGGACATTCCGGCCCTCCAGAAATGCAAAAACGGGCGCACGGCCCGTTTCATCCCTTCGGTGGGCGCCGGGGGTGGAGACCGGGCCGCGCTGATAGGCTTATAGGCGGAAGGGGCGGGGGATGCAAGCGCCAAGCTTGTCGGGCTGCGTGCGATGGGTGGAAGGTAGGGTGGATGCACCCACCCTACGCGGCGCGTGCGATCATTCCGGGGGCCATGGCAAGCGAGGGGCGTTCCCCGAACCGTCCGTGTGGTGCGTGGCCGGGCCAGTCGGCAGGGATATAGCCTGCCGCGATCTCGCGTTGCAGCGACGAAAAGGGCCAATCCGCCGCGCGCCGGACAAGCCCGTGGCGCACGGGGTCGGACCAGCAGTAACGCAGATGACCGTCCAGATCGGCGGGACTGTAGATGCGATGGTCCCAGAACCTGCGCTGCCAGAGGCCACTTTCGCCCTTGAGGCTTTGGCTTTTCCCCTGCGGCGCGCAGAACCCGAGCGCCCGGGAGAATCCTGCCTTGATGGCCCGCCAACGCCCGGAATAGTCGCAATCATCTTCCGGCAGCGTCCAGATCGCGTGCAGATGGTCGGGAAGCACGACGAACGCCCGGATCGCAAACGGGCGCGCCGTGCGCACATCTGCGACGACCCGGCGCAGGGTCGTGATCTCGGCAATCAGGGTGTCCGCGCCGCTGCGGGCAAGGCAGACCGTGAAAAAGATTGTGGCACCGGGGATGTGGGGGCGAATGACGCGGCTCATGCCATCACTCTGCTCCGGCAAGGTTAAAATGGCGTTACCCGACGTAGGGTGGGTGCACCCACCCTACCCGCGGAGGCCGTCCATCACCCGCACCAGTTCCTCGCTGATTCCCGGCTCGCTCAGCGCGTGACCGGCCATCGGAATGATCGCAAGGCGCGCCAGCGGCCAGCCTTCGGCAAGGCGTTGGGCGTTTCTGGGCGGGCAGATCATGTCGAACCGTCCCTGCACGATGTGAACGGGAATGTGGGTGATGCGATCACGGTTTGCCATGATCCAGTCGTCATGGTCCAGAAAGGCCGCATGTTGGAAGTAGTGGTTTTCAAGCCGTGCAAACGCCCGGGCGTATTCCGACGGTCCTTCGGACACCGATCCGTGGTACTGGATCGCCGCCAGCGCATTTTCCCAATTGGCCCATATCCTTGCGTGCCGCGATTCCTCGACAAGGTTCCCGGAAAACAGACGCTTGCCGTAGGCTGCGACGATATCGCCCCGCTCTTCCACCGGGATCGGCGCCTGAAACCGCGCCCAGAGATCGGGAAAGAACGCCGCTGCGCCGCCACCGTAGAACCAGTCCAACTCGCTCTGCGTGCCCAGAAACACGCCGCGCAACACCAGATGCTGAACCCTGTCGGGATGGCTGATGGCATAGATCAGCGAAAGCGTGGCGCCCCAACTGCCCCCGAAAACGATGAAACGGTCGATCCCGAGTGTCTCTCGGATCGTCTCGATATCCTGCACCAGATGCCAGGTCGTGTTGGCCTCGATGCTCGCATGGGGCCGGGATCTGCCGCAGCCGCGCTGGTCGAAGAGGATGATGCGATAGGTCGCAGGGTCGAAATAGCGGCGCATCGAGGGGCTGCACCCGCCACCCGGACCGCCGTGCAGCACCAGAACGGGCACACCATCTGGTGCGCCACATTGTTCGACATACAGGCGGTGGCCATCGCCTACGTCAAGCACCCGTTGGTCAAACGGGTCGATCGGCGGGTAGAGCACATCGCTTGCGCGTTTTTGGCCTGATCTGTGGTCCATCGACGCTCTATATAACACCGGGAGCGCGCCCTGCCACGGAACTTTCACTTGCGAGGAGACAGCCATGTCCGCCACCAGCACGATCGACCCTGCCGAGGTTGCCAAGTTCGAGGCGATGGCGGCGGAATGGTGGGATCCCCAGGGCAAGTTCAAGCCGTTGCATATGCTGAACCCCTGCCGTCTGGATTACATCACCGGGCAGATCGCGGCCGAGTTCGGGCGTGATCTGACGGCCGCTAACCCGTTCAAGGGTTTGCGTATTCTGGATATCGGCTGCGGCGGTGGCCTTCTGTCTGAACCGATGGCGCGGCTTGGGGCGGAGGTTGTGGGTGCGGATGCGGCGGCGCGCAACATTCCCGTGGCGCGGCTTCATGCCGAGCAATCGGGGCTGGCCATCGATTATCGCCACACCACCGCCGAGGATATGGTGGCGGCGGGTGAGGCCTTTGACGTGGTGCTGAACATGGAAGTGGTTGAGCATGTATCCGACCCGCTGGCCTACCTGACAGCGTGCCAGAACCTGCTGAAACCTCAAGGGCTTATGATCTGCTCGACGCTGAACCGCAACGCCAAGAGCTATGTCATGGCGATCATCGGGGCCGAGCAGGTGATGCGCTGGTTGCCGAAGGGGACGCATGACTGGAAGAAGTTCATCACGCCGGACGAGCTTTTCGATCTTCTGCGCAAGGCGGGCCTCGATCCGGTGGATCGCAAGGGGATGGTGTTCAACCCGCTGGGATGGTCGTGGTCAATTTCGGCGCGGGATCTGTCGTGCAACTATGTCACGGCGAGTCTGAAGCCGGGTGCTGCCTGAGTCGGGAAACCGGCGTCCCGCGTCCGTCCCGCCTGCGTCGGTTCCGCGTCGGTTTTCTGTACCGACACGGCGTACGCTGTGCGTGATCACAAACGGCTCTGTCGCAGAAGGATCACGCAGCCGTCATCCTGCATTGATCTGACGCGGACATGAAAGTGCACGCCCAAAATGGAGTGCACGATGAACCGCCAATTGCTTCCCCTTGCCCTGATGGCCCTGGCCGTGCCGGCCGCCGCAGAGGAAACCTTTCCCGCCACGCTGGCGGGCCATGCCTATCTGCCGGCGTTGAGCCTTGTGGCCCCGCCCGAGGGTGCCCCGCGCGATGCGTGGATCAGCGGCAAGTTCACCGGCCCCGCGCGCAACGGCGTGCCGATGAGCGTGGCTGGCGACACCGGCGCGCTGCATGGCAAGCGCCAGACCGGGATCAGCCTGCCGTTCATCGGCCAGCCGTTGCAGGGCTTTTCCGGCTTTGCGATGGACCGGGCAGAGGACGGATCGGTCTATGTGCTGACCGACAACGGCTTTGGGTCGAAGGCGAACAGCCCCGACACGATGCTGTTCTTCAGCCGCATGGTGGCGGATTTCGAGACCGGCAAGGTTGCGATCAAGGAAACCGTGTTCCTGCACGATCCCGATTTCAAGGTGCCGTTCCGCATCTCCTGGGACGGGACGGACACCCGCTATCTGACCGGCGCCGATTTCGATCTGGAAAGCATCCAGCGCATCGGATCCTCGATCTGGATCGGCGAGGAATTCGGGCCCTATCTGATCGAGGCGGGCCTCGATGGCCGGGTCAAGGGCGTCTATCCCACGATGTTCGAGGGCAAGCAGCTGAAAGGCCCGGACACCCCCGGCATTTCGGCCACATCCGTGATGGGCAAGGATTGGACGGTGCCGCGCTCTGGCGGATACGAGGGCATGGCATTGCAGCCCGGCACCGGCCTTCTGTGGGCGATGCTGGAAAAGCCTTTGTTGGGTGAGGATGGCAAGAACGAGGGCGAGTTCCTGCGGGTGCTGGGCTTTGATCCGGCCAAGCGGGACTGGACCGGGGCCAGCTTCAAGTTCAAACTGGCGGAAGGTGCGACGGCGATCGGCGATTTCAACTTCATCGACGAGACGCGCGCGCTGGTGATCGAGCGCGACAATGGCGAGGGCGAGCCTTCGCTGAAATGCGCGGGCGACCCTGCGCCTGACTGTTTCCCCCTGCCCGCGATGGTGAAGCATGTGGTGCTGATCGATACCGCAAGCGTGGATGCCGATGGCTATGTGCGGCGGATCGGGCAGATCGATCTGATGAACATCGCCGACCCGGATGGGAAGGCGCGCATCGCCACCGATGGCGGCGAGGCGGGGCGGTTCAGCCTGCCGTTCTTTACCATCGAGGATGTGATGATGGTGGACGACAGCCACATCATGGTGGCGGTGGACAACAACCTGCCGTTCTCTTCCGGTCGCAAGCTCAACGCGGCGGCGGACAACGAGGTGGTGCTGTTGAGCGTGCCGGAGATGCTGGCCGCGCAGTGACCGCGCAGTGACCGCGCGGGGGTAGCGTGGGTGCACCCACGCTACGCAAGCGCCCGGGCAGGCTGACCTTGTGCAGGTTGAGGCGTCCGGGGGGGGTCACACCCCCCCCGGAACCCCCCGTGGGATATTTTCCCAAAGGAGAAAGGCAAGCCCGCACTTACCCCCGCCCGTGCGGTTCGGCGTAGTCGAGCACGGGGTTGATGGGGATGATCCGGTTCGGGTTTATCGTCTCATGGCTCCAGTGATAGTGGCGCACGATATGGTCGAGGCGGGTGGTCTCGGCGACGCCTGGCCATTGGTAGAGTTCGCGCGTGTAGGCCCAGAGGTTGGGGTAGTCGACGATCCGCCTGCGGTTGCACTTGAAGTGCAGGTGGTAGACCGGATCGAAGCGGATGAGCGTGGTAAAGAGGCGCCAGTCGGCTTCGGTAAGGCGGTCGCCCATCAGGTAGCGGTTGTGGCCGAGGCGGTCTTCCAGCCAGTCGAGCGTGTCGAAAAGCGGGTGGACGGCGGCGTCGTAGGCCGCTTGAGTGGTGGCGAAGCCGGATTTGTAGACGCCGTTGTTGAGCGTGTCGTAGATGCGGGCGTTCACAGGTTCGATGGCGTCGCGCAGGGGTTCGGGCCAGTAATCATCGGTGTTGCCGGTGATGGTGTCGAAGGCCGCGTTGAACATCCGGATGATCTCGGACGATTCGTTGGAGACGATGGTGCCCGTTTCGGTATCCCAGAGGACGGGGACGGTGACGCGGGTCGAGGCGCCGGGGGCGGCCCTGAGGTAGACGTCGCGCAGGAAGGGCAGGCCAAAGAGGGTGTCGCCGGTGGTGCCGGGGAAATCGGTGCCGAAGGTCCAGCCGTCGTTCGCCATGTCGGGGTGGACGACCGAGACGCCGATATGGGGGGCGAGGCCCTTCAGCGCGCGGAAGATCAAGGCGCGGTGCGCCCAGGGGCAGGCGTAGCTGACGTAGAGGTGGTAGCGCCCCGAGACGGCGGGAAAGCCGCCGGTGCCCGAGGGGCCGGGGCTGCCGTCCGGGGTGATCCAGTTGCGAAAGCTGGCTTCGTTGCGCTTGAAGGCGCCGCCGGTGGATTTGGTGTCGTACCAGTCGGTCTGCCATTTTCCGTCGACAAGTAGGCCCATGCCTCTCTCCCTTGGTTTCGGAGAAAGGTAGGGCCGGATGCGATGGGGATAAACCTGCACCAGCGCGCAGGTGCCGTGCATCAGCGGTCGCTCTGGCGGCTGGCCTCTTCCAGAAGTTCGATCTGCAGGCGCTGGATGGCGGCGAGACGTTCCCATTGGCGGGCAAGGTGCTGGTCAAGCTTGTCGTGCAGGTGGCGGATCTCGAGTTCCGCCTTGAGGTTCACGCGGTAGTCGTTTTCGCCGCGCAGGCGGTCTTTCTCTTCCTGCCTGCGCTGGCTCATCATGATGACGGGTGCCTGGATCGCGGCGAGGGAAGAGAGGACAAGGTTGAGAAGGATGAAGGGGTAGGGGTCGAAGGTGCCGAACAATGCGCCGGTGACATTGAGCGCCATCCAGCACATGAGGACGACGGCGAAGCCGATGATGAAGGCCCAGGAGCCGCCGAAGCGGGCAAGGGCGTCGGCGGCGGTTTCGCCGACCGTGCGGTCATCGGCGAAATCGGCTTCGGTATCCTGCACGACGGGCATGCCGGATTGCAGGCTGTCGAGCACCGCCTGATCGAGGGTTGTAAGCGCGCCCCGTTCCGCCTCGAGCAGGTCTTCGAGGTGGCGGCGGCGGGCGCGGGCGAGGTCTTGCGCGCAGATCAGCGCGTCGGGGGGCAGGTCCGGGCGTTCGGCCAGCACCGCGGCGCGGGTGCCGCGGGTCTGGGTGGCAAGGCTGCGCAGGTCTGCCCGGGGGAAGGTCTGGCCGCAGATGGCGCAGGGGGCGGGACCTTCGTTCATTCGGATTCGGAGGAGCGGGCCCAGAGGTTGATGTCTTCCTCTGCCGCGATGTGGTCGATCCGGGCCAGTTCTTCGGTTGTGAAGGTGAGGTTGGCGACGGCGCCAGCGCAATCGGTGACCTGTTCGGGTTTCGAGGCGCCGATGAGCGCGGTGGTGATGCCGCCGTCGCGCAAGGTCCAAGCGAGGGCCATCTGTGCCAGCGTCTGCCCGCGCGCCCCGGCCATCGCATCCAGCGCGCGCACGCTTGCGAGGGCGCGGGGGGTGATGGTGGCGGGGTCGAGCGATTTGCCCTGGGCGGCGCGGCTGCCTTCGGGGATGCCGCCGAGGTATTTCTTGGTCAGGATGCCTTGAGCAAGGGGGGTGAAGGCGATGGAGCCGATGCCGAGATCCTTCAGTGTGTCCTTCAGCCCGTCCTTTTCGACCCAGCGGTTGAGGATGTTGTAGCTGGGCTGGTGGATGACGCAAGGCGTGCCGAGGTTGCGCAGGATCGCCGCCGCCTCGCGCGTGCGCTGGCTGTTGTAGCTTGATATGCCTGCGTAAAGCGCGCGGCCCGAGCGCACGATCGTATCAAGCGCGCCCATGGTTTCTTCAAGTGGCGCGTCGGGATCGAAGCGGTGGGAATAGAAGATATCGACGTAGTCGAGCCCCATCCGTTTCAGCGACTGGTCGCAGGAGGCAAGGACGTATTTGCGGCTGCCCCATTCGCCGTAGGGACCATCCCACATGCGGTAGCCTGCCTTGGACGAGATGATAAGCTCGTCGCGGTATCCGGCGAAATCGGTTTTCAGGATGTCGCCAAAAGCCTCTTCGGCGCTGCCGGGGGGCGGGCCGTAGTTGTTGGCGAGGTCGAAGTGGGTGATGCCATGGTCAAACGCCGTCTGGCAGATCGCGCGCTTGGTGGCATGGGGCGTGTCGTGGCCGAAGTTGTGCCACAGGCCCAGCGATATGGCGGGCAGCATCAGGCCCGAGGCGCCGCAGCGGCGGTAGGTCATGCGGGAATAGCGATCTTCGGCGGGGGTATAGGGCATGGGTGCCTCCTTCGCGGTTGGTACGTTGTCGCGCGATGGGGCAGCGGTGGCAAGGTGCGCCCGGCCCGAAGCGGGGGCCGGGCGCAGGAGGTCAGTTCGACAGGCTTTTCTTCGCGTTCGCCGCCACCACCATCGGACGGAAGGTAAAGACATCTCGGCTGGCGGCATCCACGTCGACCTTGATCCACTGGATGTTGGGCGAGCCGAAGGTCTGCACGCGGGTGAAATTGGCCAGCATGTGGAAGGCATCGGGCAGCGGCTTGTCAATCTTGAAGAAGTGCGTATCGCCGTGGACGAGGACGACCTGGCCATCATAGGCTTCGGTCTGGGCGATCAGGGCGTCGAGGAAGGCGGCGTAGCCTTC
>JBBSBE010000083.1:0-17364 GCA_038251625.1 Rhodobacterales bacterium | reverse complement strand
TTCCGGTGCCCCGCGCAGTTCGGTCATCAGAGCCCATCTTGCGGGTGACGATATAATCACCTGCCCGGCGCCCGCCGCGCGGTGTCGATAGCTGTCTCGCCCCGGATGATCCACATCGGCCGCATGATGCGCGTGCTTGATGGTCGCGACCGTCCGCCCCCGACCCGCAATTTCGGCCACAAGGCGTTCTGTCAGCGTTGTCTTGCCGGTATTCTTCCATCCTGTGATGCCAAACACCCTCACCCTACAAGCGCCTCGGCGGTCAAGACGTCGTCCGGTGTGTTGATATTGAAAAAGGGATCGAACGGATCTGATGAGAACGTCGCCATCCCGGCATCATGTGCGTCCGTCCAAAGCACGATCTTCCGCAACCCCCCCTCCAGTGCCGCACGCAGATCGTGGCGCAGCGCGGTGGGCCAGAGGCCGAAGGTCGGATGCCGCTGCATTCGGCCTGTCTCGTCAGGGCTGGCGGCGAGCGCCAGGCCGGATGGGCCTGCCGCGCCTTGCAGACGCTGCACCAGATCAGAAGGAAAGAACGGCGTATCGGCGGCTACAGTGACGATTGCGCCGGCCCCCAGCCCCGCCGCCCAGTCAAGACCGGCCAGCACACCGGCAAGGGGCCCGGGATGATCTGGCAGCCCATCCGGCAGCACGGGCAGACCGAAACCGACCAACCGCTCCGGATCGCCATTTGCATTGATCGCAAGCAGCGCGCACTGGGGGCCAAGAAGGGCGATCACGCGGTCAAAAAGGCTGCGCCCCCCGACGATCCGCGCGCCCTTGTCGCCGCCGCCCATCCGCGTTGCCCGGCCGCCCGCAAGGATAACGCCCGGCGGCATCATGGCCGAACCGGCGGATAGAGGGGGGCCGTCTGCCCCCCAAGGCCTGCGGCCTCTCCCCCCGAGGATATTTGGCCAAGGAAGAAGGGACAGGCGTCAGTCATCTTCCGCGCCCTTCCGGCGATGGCGGCGATGCTCCTCGTCCGAAGACAGGGTGGCGTCACGGATCAGCCGATCTTCACCCGAGAGGCACAGGAACCGCTGCCCCCGCATGCGCCCGATCAGCGTCAGCCCCACTTGCCTTGCAATCTCTACCCCCCAGGCCGTAAAGCCCGATCGGCTAGCCAGTACCGGGATGCCCATGAGCGCGGTCTTGATCACCATCTCTGACGTGAGCCGACCTGTCGTATAAAGCATCTTGTCCGCTCCTGGCACGCCATGGCGGAACATGTAGCCCGCGATCTTGTCGACCGCATTGTGGCGTCCCACGTCCTCCATATAGACCAGTGGCTGATCGCGCCGACATAGCACCGTGCCATGGATCGCGCCCGCCTCAAGATAAAGCGACGGCATGGTGTTGATGGTGCGCGCCAGCGCGTAAAGCCAGCTTGTGCGCACGTCCGAAGGAGGCAGGTGCAGCCCCTCCAGCCCCTCCATCATGTCGCCGAACACCGTGCCCACGGCACAGCCTGAGGTGCGTGTCTTCTTCTCGACCTTGGCCTCGTAGCCGGTGGCGCGGGCTGTGCGCACTACGACGGTTTCCACCTCTTCGTCGTAGTCGACGGTCGTCACCACATCATCGGCCCGCAGCATGCCCTGATTTCGCAGAAACCCAAGCGCCAGATAGTCGGGGTAATCCCCGATCGTCATCGCCGTCACGATTTCCTGCGCGTTGAGGTAGATGGTCAGCGGCCGTTCCTCGACCACCGACGCGTCAACCTCTGCCCCCGTTTGGTCGCGCCCAGTCACACGCCGTGTCAGGCGCGGGTCTGCGGGGTTGGGAAGGATCGGGAACGGAGTGCTTTCCATGATGGTGCGCATTCTCTATCCCTCGGGGCAGGGGCGCAAGGGAGGGTTGGGCGTGCTTGGCTATGTTGCGGCAGAGGGGCAGGGGCAGGGCGACGCCCTGCTGGCAACTGTGGCGCAGACGTTGCTGGCCGATGGATGGCTTGTGTCGGGTGTGGTGCAGGTGAACACCGTCTTCGATCCTGCGCGGCCCTGTCATATGGATCTGGATGTGCTGACCGGCGGAGAACTTGTAAGGATCAGCCAGAACCTGGGGCCACTAGCACGTGGATGCAGACTGGACCCGACCGGGCTGGAAGCGGCAGTCGGACGTGTTGCCGTTGCGCTGGAGGCCGGGCCGGAGCTTTTGGTCGTCAACAAGTTCGGCAAGCAAGAAGTGGACGGTCGCGGTTTTCGCCCCTTGATCGGTCAGGCGCTGGCCATGGGCGTGCCGGTGCTGACCTCCGTTTCGGCGCGAAACCTGCCTGAATTTCTGTTGTTTGCCGATGGACTTGCCAAGGAACTTCGCGCCGACGCCCGCGATATCCTGCGCTGGTGCGCTGGGGTACGCGCGGCTTAGCCTCGCCCGACAAAAGGCATCTTGGTGGCCATGATGGTCATGAACTGAACGTTGGCCGAAAGCGGCAATCCCGCCATCGACAGGACTGCCTGTGCCACATGCGCCACGTCCATCGTTGGCTCCGCACGAATCTTTCCGTCGGCCTGCGGCACACCGGCGCTCATCCGGGCGGTCATGTCGGTGGCGGCGTTGCCGATATCAATCTGTCCGCAGGCGATATCAAAGGGCCGCCCATCCAGCGACAGGGTCTTGGTCAACCCCGTTACCGCATGCTTAGAGACAGTATAGGCCACCGAGCCGGGCCTGGGCGCATAGGCCGAAATTGACCCGTTGTTGATGATCCTCCCGCCCTGGGGGTCTTGCCGTTTCATCCGCGCAAAGGCCGCACGGGCGCAAAGGAACATGCCGTCCACGTTCACGGCCATCAGCCCGCGCCAATCGTCGAAACTGATCTCGTCGATCGGTTTGCCAAGGATCGCACCCCCTGCGTTGTTGAATAGCGCGCCGATCCGCCCCCATTCGGCCATTGCAGCGTCAAAAGCGCCGTCCACCGCCTCGGGTTGGGTCACGTCACACGGCAACACCAATGCGCCTGCCGCGCCACCCGCCGTTTCCTCCAGCGCTGCGCGACGACGGCCCAGAAGCGCCACGCGCCATCCCGCCCCCAGAAACGCCTGAGCCGTGGCGCGGCCTATGCCGCTGCCCGCCCCGGTGATCACGATGCTCTGCATCACTGTCCCTCCCTTGTTGCCGCCCAGACGCGTCGTTACGCTGCGGTTACTGTCCGGCAGGCCGCGGCAGGGCACAACCTGAAAGAGGCCGCGATGGCAGAGGATCACGGATCACCACGCGCCGCGCTTCGGCGTGGATTTTTCGACGGGCTTCCGTTTCTGGCAGTAATCGTGCCCTTCTCCTTGCTTTTTGGCGTGGTTGCGCGGGATGCAGGCCTGGACGTGCTGCAAGTCTTTGCGATGTCGGCCATCGTGATCGCGGGTGCGGCGCAGTTCACGGCACTTGGCCTGATGCAGGACGGGGCGCCGGTGCTGGTGGTGGTGCTGGCGGCGCTGGTCGTGAACCTGCGGATGGCGATGTATTCCGCTGCAATGGTGCCGCATGTCGGGTCTGCGCCGCGTTGGCAAAAGATGCTTCTGGCCTATTCCATGGTGGATGTCGCCTTCGGCGCATCCGTCGCCGAATACGACCGCCGCCCCGCCATGACGGTAGCCGAGAAGATGGGCTACTACTTCGGAAACGTCCTGTCGGTCTGCCCGGTCTGGTATGGTTGCACGGTGATCGGGGCGCTTCTCGGGCGCGCCATCCCGGCCAGCCTTTCGCCCGATTTCGCCGTGCCCGTTTGCTTCATTGCCCTATTGGCGCCGATGCTGCGCAGCCTGCCGCATCTTGTGGCAGCGGGCGTGTCGGTTGTTGGGGCACTGGTGTTTGCCGGGGTGCCGTGGAACCTTGGGCTGCTTTTGGCCGCAGGATGTGCAATGGCGGCCGGGGCGCAGACAGAGATAGCGCTTGCCCGCCGGGCGGCGACGCGATGATCGGCACTGGCACCTTCTGGGCGGTGACCGTGCTGCTGGGTCTTGGCACGTTCCTCATTCGCTACTCATTTCTGGGCCTCGTCTCGCCCGAGCGCCTGTCGCCGCGCGTGCAGGTCTATCTGCGCTACGTCGGCGTGGCGATTCTGCCCGCGATGGTGGTGCCCATGGTTCTGTGGCCCGCCGCATCGGGAGGGACGACCGATTGGGCGCGCCTTGTTGCAGCGCTCTTTGCCTTTGCCGCCGCGCGTCGCTTCGGTCCGGCGCCTGCGATCGTGGTTGGCATGGGTGCGTTGTGGCTTGTTGGTGCCATCTTCGGTTGAGCGCAATCGGACCGCTGATTTGGCTTTCAAAGCGCTTCGAATTTAGACACCCTGCCATTTGAGACATGCACAAAGGGTTACGAGTTCTTGATTTCGGAAAGTGGAGCGGGGTTCCCGAACCTCGGTGAAAATGGTCGCTCGGACAGCGACACATCCGACGTGCGGGCCAAGACATCGGATTGGCTGGAAGCGCAGGCGCGGCTCGCCACTGCGCTGGCGGAAGCCGCACTTGTCGTGGGTGCCTATCGCGAACGGATGCGGGCCGCGCCACGCGGGATGATGCGTCGCCTGTTGTTCTGGCAGGCCGCGACGCTTACCGCGCTTGGGGGCGAGCGTTTGCTTGCCGAACAATTGGCTTTGATGCAAGTCGGGCAACTTTTCGGGTCGAACGCAAGGCAGCCCGCAGTTCGCCACGCCTCGGTTATCATCGACATTCTCGATGGCCCAATTCCCGTTTCCATATCTATGACAGCAGACGGTGCATTTCTGCATCCGCTGATTCGTTCAGCCTTCCTTCTTTTCTCCGGCAAAGACGTGCGGGATGAACGTGACCGGGCGATTGCGATGGCGCGTGCCGTGCGGCTTTTGGCGTCAGATCAGGCTGACGCCCCCGGCTTCGTGCCCGTTCTGCCCGGGTCGTGGCCGGTCGAAAAGACCGAGATGCAACTTGAATGGTGGCTCGCGGCACTGCGCGGCGGCTGTGCCGAGGCCCTGACCCTCTTGTCGCAGCTTGAAGCGTGGCATCGCCACGCTGAGGCGGTTTCCACAGGGTGGAGCGGGCGCACGCATGCGCGGCTGATCAGGGTGATTGGTGCGTGGCCCGTCGTCTCGGCCGCGATGGCCGAGTCTGAAAGCGCTGCCTCTCGCGCCGCTGTTCAGCGCAATCTGGACAGGTTGGCCCGCGCCGGACTGGTGCGCGAGGTGACCGGCCAGAACCGCTATCGGCTCTGGGCAGCCGATCTGGAGGCGGCTAGTCCGACCCCCGCGCCATCGATCCAGGCGTGATCATCCGCTTCTGGATGGCCCAGACGATCACCGCCGCGCCAATCCCCAGCGCATCGCTGAGGTAGCCGCTGTCGATCATCGCAATCGCCGCCGCCCCGAGGACAAGGCGAAGCGGCAATGATAGCCGCCCGAAAAACCATGCCTGCACCGCCGAAGACAGAAGAAAGACCCCAAGCGTTGCCCCCGCCACCACATGCAGGATGTCGGGCCAGGTGCCCTGCATCAAAAGTTCGGGCGAGGTGAAAAACATGAATGGCACCACAAAGGCCGCCATCCCCATCTTGAAGCTTTCCACGCTGGTTTTCATCGGATCGGATTGCGCAATCGCGGCCCCGGCATAGGCTGCCAACGCGACTGGAGGTGTGATCGCCGACATCACGGCGAAGTAGAAGATGAAGAAATGGGCTGTCAGAGGGTCGATCCCCATCTGGACCAGTCCGGGCGCGATCACACTGGCCGCGACGGCATAGGCTGCCGTGGTGGGCATCCCCATGCCGAGGATGATTGAGACAATCATGGCAAAGAAAAGCGCCATGAACTGGTTCTGATCCGCAAGGCCGAGCAACATCGAGGAAAACCGCGTTCCGATGCCAGTCAGGGCGATGACCCCCACAATGATACCCGCCGCAGCGCAGACGGCCACTAGCTGCAATGTCATCTTTGTTGCGATTTCCAGTGCATAAAGAATGGCCCGTGGCCCCATTGGAAAGGGCGTGAGCCAGCTTACCACGCAGGCCGCCGCCATCGACAGCGTGCCCGCCCGGATCACCGAATAGCCGGCGAACAGTGCGCCGATCAGGATGAAGATCGGGATGAACAGAAACGCCTGCCGTGCCAGTTTGGCAAACTTCGGCAGTTCCGACCGGGGCAAGCCCTTCATGTCAAATTTCTGCGCCGCAAGGTCCACGTTGAAATAGACGGAGGCGAAGTAGAGGAGCGCCGGGATGATTGCCGCGATCACGATCTCGGAATACGGGATGCCCGTGATTTCCGACATGATGAAGGCGCCTGCGCCCATGATCGGCGGCAGGATCTGCCCGCCGGAAGATGCCGCCGCTTCCACCGCTGCCGCCGTCTGGGGTTTGTAGCCCACCTTTTTCATCAAGGGGATGGTCAGCGATCCGGTGGCCACCACGTTGCCCGCCGATGTGCCGTTGATCATTCCCATCAGGCCCGAGGCAAAGACCGCTACCTTGGCCGGTCCGCCGCGCTTGTCGCCCGCCACTGCGAAGGCGAAATTGACGAAATACTCACCCACCCGGCTGGCCTGCAGGAAGGCCGCGAAGGCCACGAAAAGGATGATGTAGGTCGAGGAAATCGCCGTGGTCGGGCCAAGGATGCCCTGATCGGTGAAGATGTAGGTGAAGAACCGGCTGGCGGTGTAGCCCTTGTGATAAAGTACCCCCGGCAGCCAGGGCCCGACAAAGCTGTAGGCCACAAAGACGCCCGCGATGATGACCAGTGCAAGGCCTGCCACGCGCCGCGTTAGTTCCAGGATCAGGATGACGCCGACGATGGCGGCATACATGTCAGCGTCTTTCGCCAGCGCCGTGCCAGCGCGCAGCCGCAGGAATGGCGCATGGTAGATGATGTAAAGCGTCACCGTTATGGCGGAAAGAGCCAAAAACGCATCGCACAAGTCAATCCGCGCGCGGCCGCGCCCCGGTCGCAGCCACGCGATTGCGATCAGCCAGAGTGTTCCGCACAGAAGCGGGAGGCCCATCGTGGCCACCCCTGCCGTCTTGGGCGCAGCCATCTCAAGCCCGGCAGAGGTGAACCAATATCCAAGCACCTGCACGAACGCGACCAACACCGCCAAGGCGCCCGGTGCCACGATCATCGCTTCCGTCATCAATGGGGTGGCGGCAGGTTCCGCGGCATTCCGAGGGCCAAAAAGCGTGGAAGAGAACAGAAGAAATCCGATTACAAGCCCACCGCCGACGTGGATCAGCCGGTAGGTCCAGGTTTCCAGCGGGTAAAGGTTCATCACTGCGATATGAAAGGCCGTATAGGCAACGCAAAGCACCGACACGACCAGCGCCAGTTGCCCCACCGGGATGCGCTGGTTGCCGGCATATATCTCGGCGTCCACGCCAGTTGCGATATCCTTGGTCCCGTCCGCTTCGCTTGCCATCGTGATCCCCTCCCACGGCAAGGGGCGCCCGGACCGATACCGGGCGCCCCCAAGGCTTAGTCTGCTATCACTGGCTCTTCAGCGCGTCGGGGATCGTGATCCCCTTTTCCTCGTAGTAGCGCACGGCGCCGGGGTGGAAGGGCATGAAGCTGTCCTTGTCCCAGTTTTCCAGCAGGGTTTCCTTCGCGGCGGCATGGATCTGCACCATCCGGTCGGGGTTATCCATCGCAAGCTTGGTGATCTCATACGCCAGGCTTTCGGGCATCGAAGCGTTGGCGATGGCGAAGTTCCACAGCGCAACCGTTTCCTGATCGTAATCATGCCCGGCATAAGTACCGGCCGGAATGGTCAGCGGTGCCATCGCAGGGAATGCTTCAAGCACCTTGGCCTTTTCTTCCGGCGTGAAGCCGAACATCACCACATCCTGCTGTGCCGCAAGTTCGGCGAAGGCCGAGATCGGCACACCGGCGGCAAAGGCAAAGGCATCCACCAGCCCATCGGCAAGCTGCCCCGCCGCATCAGCGGCACCCGCGTTCGAGATGTTGGCCTCAACCCCGACCGCCGCCATGAACTGCGGCCAATAGGTGCCGGGCGTCCCGCCCGCCGGACCGACCGAAACCCGCTTTCCTGCAAGGTCGGAGACGGATTTGATGCCGGATGATTTGAGCGTGATTACCTGAAACGGGGTCTGGTACATCGGGAACAGCGCGCGGATGGATTTATGCTCCAGCCCCGGTGCCAACTCCGACTTGCCGATCCATGCGTCATAGGCCGGGCCCATGGTCACAAGGCCCATCAGGTGATCGCCCGTTTCCACCAGCGTCACGTTCTGCACCGGGCCACCGGTTACCTCGCCGGTGGCGTTCAGCCCCAGCGCTTCGGTGATGTAGCTGGCAAAGCCGTTGCCGTAGATGAAATAGGTGCCACCTTGGCTGGCGGTGCCAATCGTCATTTCTGCGGGCCAGCCCGTTTTGTCGATGTCCTGCGCAAGGCCAAGACCGGGCGCAAGCAGCAAAGCCGCCGCTGCCGCAGCGAGCGTTGTTTTCAGCATGAGGGTTCCTCCCAGAACGAAACTGGACGGGGTCTTCCCGCCCCTGACCCGCATAGGATAGGGTGGTGCGTGCTGGCTCAACCCCGGAAGTCCACCGTCCGGCTGCTTTTCGCCCCGTTAGACCGCTGGATGTGTGGAAACCGTAACATCGCACTGCCCCAATGGGCGGATTGCGCCCCATCAGGGGGTGTCGTCACTATCCATGGGGGTGCCGAATTGGGCCTTGTCCAACCCATATTTCTGCATCTTTTCCCACAATGTCTTGCGCGACAAGCCAAGCTGCTCATAAACCGGCCGCAGCGAACCCCGGTGTGCGGCCAGCGCCGCCTCGATCTCGCGCCGCTCAAAATCGGCCACCCGTTCGGCCAGTCGTTGCGGCGCCGGGTCGCCGCGTGCCGCCGCATCGGGCAGGCCAAGGGCGAAACGGTCGGCCGCATTGCGCAATTCGCGCACGTTGCCGGGCCAATCGCGCGCCGCCAGATCAGCCAGCATCCGCGGAAGCAGCGGCAGCGGATCGCGGCGGTGGCGTGCCGCGGCCTCGGTGGCCAAGCGCGCGAATAGCAACGGCACATCGTCGCGGCGGGCATCGAGTGCCGGTACCGCCAAGGTCACTACGTTGAGGCGGTAAAGAAGATCTGCCCTGAACCGCCCCGCCGCAACCTCACCCTCCAGCGCCACGCGGCTAGTCGCCATGAAGCGGACATCCAGCGCCACCGCCTCGTTCGATCCGAGGCGCGTGATCGTGCGGTCTTCGATGGCGCGCAAAAGCCGTCCTTGTACGGCCAGCGGCATCGACCCGACATCGTCAAGCAGGATCGTGCCGCCGCGCGCATGCTCGAACTTGCCATAGCGCGACCGCAACGCCCCGGGGAAGGCCCCGATCTCGTGGCCGAACAATTCGCTCTCGATCAGGGCCTCGGGCAGGGCGGCGCAGTCGATGGTCACGAAGGGGCGGCCCGCGCGGGGTGACAGATCATGCAACGCGCGCGCTACCACCTCTTTTCCCGCGCCCGTCTCACCTACGATCAGAACGTCGGCCTCGGCTGGCCCAAGGGTACGTATCCGGCGGCGCAGGTCGATCATCGCCGTGGACCGGCCCACCAGCCGCACTTCCAGATCATCCGCCTGCCCCGCTGCGGCCCGCAGCACCCGGTTTTCGAGAACCAGCCGCCGGTAATCCACGGCCCGCGCCACGATTTCAGCCAGCTGGCTGGTCGCAAAGGGCTTTTCGATAAAATCATGCGCCCCTTCGCGCATTGCCCGCACGGCAAGCTGCACGTCCGCATGCCCGGTAATCAGGATCACGGGGATCTCGCGGTCAATCTCGTGAATGCGGTTCATCAGGGTCAGCCCGTCGATGCCCGGCATGCGGATATCGGTCAGCACGATGCCGGGAAAGCCGAAGCTGGCGAAATCCGGGACCCTGTCTCCTTGCGGAAACTCCTGCACGCGGTAGCCCGCCAGATCGAGTGCCTGCGCGGTTGAGGCGCGCAGATCGGGTTCGTCATCCACCAAAAGCACCGTGATCGGCGCGCTCATGCCGCAGCCTCGCCTTCGTCGACGCGACGCAGGATCAACCGGAACAGGGCGCCCCCGCCCGGCGCGCCCTGCACTGCCAGATCACCGCCAAAATCCTTGACGATGTTGTAGGAAATGGAAAGGCCAAGCCCCAGCCCCTTGCCCACCCCTTTGGTCGAGAAAAACGGGTCGAATATGCGCCCTTCGATCGCTTGCGGCACCCCCGCGCCATAATCGCGCACTGTCACGACAAGCCCATTCGCCACCACGTCTGCTGCCACCTCGATGCGCCGGTCTGTGCAATCTTCCACTGCATCGGCGGCATTGGTGATGAGGTTCACCAGAACCTGGCTCAGCCGAACGGGACCTGCGATCACGGCAGGCAGGCCGGGCGGCACGTCGACGGTCAGCACCGCGCCGGCTGCCCGCAGTCGGGGTGTTACGATCTCCACCACGCTTTCCATCACATCGGAAAGATGCACCGGCCCCAGTTTGGCCCCGGGTTTACGCGCAAAACTGTGCAGATGACGGCTCAAGGCGGCCATGCGGTCGATCATGCCAAGGATACGCGCCAGATTTCCGCGAGCCTCGTCCACCCGCCCCCGGTCCAGCAGAACGGCGGTATTGTCGGCATAGGCGCGCGCGGCGGCCAGTGGCTGGTTGAACTCGTGGCTCAGTGCCGCCGACATCTGGCCAAGTGCCGCCAACTTGCCAGCCTGCACCAGATCATCCTGCGCGCGGCGCAGGTGCGCCTCGGCCAGTCGCCGTTCGGCCACTTCTGCCTCGAGCCGCGTGTTCAGCCCGGCCAGCTCTTGTGTCCGTGCCACCACACGTGCTTCCAGCCCGGCCTGCGCGGCAGCCTGCATATGCATCCGTTCGGCCAGCCGCGCACGGCGCTGCGCCAGCACCGCGCCAGCCATCAGAAGGGCCCCCAGCGCCAAGGCCGCCGCAGCCCCCGTTACCATCGCCTGTCTCAGGGCGGGGCTGGTATCCAGCAAAATGCGCAGCGTCCAGCCCGCCTCGGGCATCGCCGTGGCGCGCATCAGATAGCGCCGCGCGCCGCCGGGATAGGGCAGAAGCAACGTGTCCTGCCCAGCGATGGCTCCGCGGTCAAGTACATCCATCTGCCGCACTTGCGTGCCCGCATAGCGACGGGTTTTCGCCAGCCGCGCCTCTGCATCCGGTGTCAGGGGATCGAACGCCCGAAAAAGCCACTCTGCCCGGCCCGACAGGAACACGATCCCTTCGGGGTCGGTCACGAAGAGAGCATCGCCATTCCCGCGCCATGCGGTTTCGACAGCATCAAGGTCGATCTTGAAGACCAGCACCCCTGCGATGCCCGCCTGCCCCATAACCGGCGCCCCGAAGTAGTAACCGCGCCGCCCAGAGGTCGTGCCAAGCGCAAAGAACCGCCCCGTACCACCGGCAATCGCATCCGTGAAATAGGGCCGGAACGCGAAATTGCCCCCAACGAACGAGGTTTCGCTGGCGTGGTTGCTGGCGGCCAGCGTGATGCCCTTTTCATCCATCAGATAGACATCCGATGCGCCCAGCATGTTCTGGATCATCGCAAGATAGGCATTCGCCTCTGCGACCAGCCCGGCATCGCGTGGCGCCTCCGCCAGCGAACGGATCAGGGGTTGCCCGGCGATCAGGGCTGGCAACCGTTCGAAGCGCTGCAACTGACCACCGAGCGAGGTGACGGCAAGTTGCAGCGTCGCGTCGCCACGCTGCGCCGTGTCCCGCAGCGCCGCGCGATAAACCTGCGCACCAACCGTCCAGCCCGTCGCCACCAGTGCCAGCGCCATCCCGATCAGGCCAAGACGCAGGCGAATGCGCATCGTCACACGCTCATCGCCGTTGTCTGAAACACCGTGCGAAGCGCAAACAGCGATTGCATCTGCGCCACGCCCGGCAACCTGCTTAGATACTGGCGGTGGATGCGGGCGAAGTCGGCGGTATCTTCTGCAACGATCTTCAGCAGATAGTCTGCGCTGCCTGCCATCAGATGGCATTCAAGAATGTCCGGCACCTTCGCCACCGCCGCCTCAAACGCGTCGAGCACGGCATTCGCCTGCCCCTGAAGCGTGATCTCGACGAAGACGATGGTCGGGCGCCCCATCCGCTTGGGATCAAGCAGCGCCACGTAGCCTGCGATGTAACCCTCTTCCTCCAACCGCTGCACCCGCCTGTGGCAGGCCGACGGCGACAGGTTCACCCGTTCCGAAAGCTCAGCATTGGTGATCCGTCCCTCCTTTTGCAGCACTGTCAGGATGCGGCGGTCGGTAGCGTCAAGATCGTTCATTGCGGCAGTTTCCGTCGCATGAGGGCAGGCTTGCCGCAGATGCTACCGCATTGCGCTCAAATCGTCAGTGAGAATTCAAAGAACAGGCGGCCAGATGGCGCAATCCTTGCCGTTGATGTGATCAAGGAGAATACCATGCGGATCGGATGCCCGAGGGAGATCAAGGCGCAGGAGTTTCGCGTGGGCCTTACGCCCGATGCCGCGCGTGAGGCCATGGCCCATGGGCACATGGTGCTGGTCGAATCAGGGGCTGGGATTGGTGCGGGCTTCGCGGATGAAGATTACAGCGCAGCCGGGGCGATGATTGCCGATACCGCGGAAGAGGTATTCGCCGGCGCCGACCTGATCATCAAGGTCAAGGAACCGCAGGCTGAGGAACGCGCGCGTCTGCGGGAAGGGCAGGTGCTTTTCACCTACCTTCACCTTGCGCCAGACCCTGACCAGACGCGCGATCTGATGGCGAGCGGCGCCACGTGCATTGCCTATGAAACTGTCACGGATGATCGTGGCGGCCTGCCACTCTTGGCGCCGATGTCAGAGGTTGCCGGTCGGCTTGCCCCGCAGGTCGGCGCCTGGGCGCTGCAAAAGGCCAACGGCGGGCGCGGTGTTCTGCTTGGCGGCATTCCGGGCGTGTTGCCGGGCAAGGTTGTGGTTCTGGGCGGTGGGGTCGTTGGTACCCATGCAGCACGTGTGGCCGCCGGGATGGGCGCGGATGTAACCGTGTTTGATCGCTCGCTGACCCGCCTGCGCTATCTTGACGATGTCTTTGCCCGCGATTTCCGCGCCGTCTTCGCCAGCCAGGCCGCAACCGCTGCTGCCGTGGCCGAGGCTGACCTCGTGATCGGCGCCGTCCTCGTCCCCGGTGCCGCCGCGCCCAAACTGGTTACCCGCGCGCAGCTTTCCACCATGAAGCCGGGGGCAGCCATTGTGGACGTTGCGATCGATCAGGGTGGGTGTTTCGAGACCAGCCACGCCACTACCCACCAGAACCCGATCTACGAGGTAGACGGGATCGTCCACTATTGTGTCGCCAACATGCCGGGTGCTGTCGCGCGCACCTCGACCCTCGGCCTTGGCAACGCGACGCTGCCGTTCCTTCTGGCATTGGCCGACAAGGGCTGGAAACGCGCTTGCGCGGCCGACCGCCACCTTCTGGCAGGGCTCAACGTGCATGCAGGCAAACTGACCTATGCTGCCGTTGGCGCTGCCTTGGGGATCGACACAGTCGATCCCGCAACGGTTCTGGCTTGAAGGAAGGGTCGGTCCGGGGGCGACAAGCGCCCCCCGGTATCAGCGCTTAGCGTGCCTTCAGCGCATCCCGAATCTCGGTCAGAAGTTCAACCTCGGTCGGCCCCGTCGCGGCGAGCGCTGCGGACTCTTCCTTCTTGGCGATCGTGTCCTTCATCCGGTTCACCGCTTTGACGAGCAGGAACACAACCCAGGCGACGATCAGGAAGTTGATGACGGCGGTGATGAACGACCCATAGGCAAAGACCGGCGCACCAGCATCTTTCGCCGCCGCCAGCGACGCAAACTCACCCGCGCCAAGATTGATGAAGAGGTTTGAAAAATCGACACCGCCGGTAATCAGGCCGATAATCGGGTTGATCAGGTCGGCCACAAGGCTGTTCACGATAGCGGTGAAAGCTGCGCCGATGATGATGCCGACCGCCAGATCGACAACATTTCCCTTGGCAATGAACGCCTTGAATTCATTAAGCATAGTCGCGTTTCCCTTGTCCCCGGCCCGCCGCTTTGTGCGGGTTATCATGCAAAAGCGCACATGCGCCACGCGTACCGTTAACAGTTGTTCGTCTGTTGTGGCTGAAAAAAATCGCTAGCGTAGAGCAGCAGCGCAAAGAGGAGCGAAACGATGCCGACACTTGCCGATTTTGCGATCACCCATCGCTGGCCCGCGCGCAACCCGCAGGCGATCCAGCTTTACTCGCTGCCGACGCCAAACGGGGTAAAGGCGTCGATCATGCTGGAAGAGACGGGTCTGGCCTATGATGCCCATCTGGTTGATTTCGGCAAGAACGACCAGACCAGTCCCGAATTTCTGAGTCTGAACCCCAACAACAAGATCCCCGCGATCATCGATCCCGTGGGCCCGGGTGGCGTGCCGGTGCCGCTTTTCGAAAGCGGGGCGATCCTGATCTATCTGGCGGAGAAGTCGGGACAGCTTTTGCCCGATGCCAACCGTTACGAAATTCTGCAGTGGCTGATGTTCCAGATGGGCGGCATTGGCCCGATGTTCGGGCAGCTTGGCTTTTTCCATACCTTCGCGGGCAAAGAGGTCGAGGATCCGCGGCCCAAGGAACGCTACCGCGCCGAAACGGCCCGCCTGCTGCGCGTGCTGGATGGCGCGTTGGCTGGGCGTGAATGGGTGGCCGGGGACTACAGCATCGCTGATATCGCCATCGCGCCATGGCTTCGATCCTTGCGGGATTTCTACAACGTAGGCGATATCACGGGCTGGTCAGAGCTTTCCCATGTGCCCGCCTATCTCGACCGGTTTCTTGCGCGGCCAGCCGTGCAGAAGGGCCTTGTCCAACCGCAACGCGGCTGACAGGCCTTTTCCTGTTCTATTTGTGTTCCAAGGTCCGTGGCGGCAGATGCCGCCCGGCCTCCCAGATCCGATCTGGCTTAGGCCACGTCGAGCACGATCTTGCCGATATGGCCGGAGCTTTCCATCCGTGCGTGGGCTGCTGCGGCCTCGGCGAGCGGAAAATGCGAATCCATGACCGGGCGCAAATGCCCTGCGGCGATCATCGGCCAGACGTGGCTTTCCAGTTCCGCCGCGATGCGGGACTTGGCCAGATCCGATTGGGGGCGCAGGGTCGATCCAGTGATCGTCAGCCGCCGCATCATCACTTCGGCAAAGTTCAGTTCAACTTTCGGGCCCTGCAGAAATGCGATCTGCACAAGACGACCGTCATCGGCAAGGCTTCGCACGTTCTTTGGCAGGTAGGTCCCACCCACCATATCCAGGATCAGATGCGCGCCGCCCTCGGCCAACATGCCCGCCTGCCAATCCTCGGTCCGGTAGTTCCACGCCTTTTCTGCCCCAAGGCCCTTGCAGGCCGCGCATTTGTCATCCGATCCAGCGGTCGTGAACACACGCGCGCCCATGGCCGCCGCAATCTGGATCGCAGTGGTGCCGATGCCTGACGACCCGCCATGAACGAAGAACCGCTCGCCCGCCTTCAGTCCCCCGCGCATCACCGCATTGCCCCAGACGGTAAAGCAGGTTTCGGGTAGGCAGGCAGCTTCGCGCAGGCTCATACCCTCAGGCACGGGCAGCGCATGGTCGGCATGGGTCACCACATGCTCCGCATACCCGCCACCCGGCAACAGGGCACAGACCGCATCTCCCACGTGCCAGCGGGTGACCCCCGGCCCGACCGCGGCCACATGCCCCGAAGCCTCCAGCCCCGGTAGCGGCGATGCGCCGGGCGGGGGCGCATAGGCGCCTGCGCGCTGCAACGCGTCGGGGCGGTTCACGCCCGCATGCGCGACCCGTATCACGATCTGCCCATGGCCCGGAACCGGCACCGGACGCGTACAGGGCTGCAGCACCTCTGGCCCGCCGGGACCAGTGATTTCGATGGCCGTCATCGTATGGGGCAACGTGGTCATCCTGGCCTCCGGTCGCGGTTTTCGTGATGCGGTCAACGCTGCGCGGGCAAGCTTGGCCCCCGATGTCAGCTTCTTGCGTAGATATCTTCGTAGCGCAGGATGTCATCCTCGCCCAGATAGCTGCCGGTCTGTACCTCGATCAGCACCATGGGCACCTTGCCGGGGTTTTCCATCCGGTGGACGGCCCCCAAAGGGATATAGACCGACTGGTTCTCGGTCAGCAGCCGCACCTCGCCATCCACCGTCACCCGCGCGGTACCCTGCACCACGATCCAGTGTTCCGAGCGGTGATAGTGGCTTTGCAGCGAAAGCTGCCCGCCCGGATGCACGTGGATCCGCTTGACCTGAAAACGATCCGACAGCACCAGCGTCTCGAACCAGCCCCAGGGCCGGTGGTCGACGGGGAACTGCACCGCCTGCTTGGCCGACCGCCGCTTCAGCAAAGCGACAGCTTGCTTGACGTTCTGGCTGTCCGACATGTCGGCCACCATCACGGCGTCGCGCATCGCCACGGCCACCATGTTGCGCAGGCCGATGCCCACCAGCTCGATCTCGGGGCTTTCGGACCGCAGAAGCGAGTTTTCGCAGTCAAATGCCGTGGCATGGTCAGACACTGCATTGCCGGCCCCGTCGCGCGCCGATTCCTGCCAGACCGATTCCCAACTGCCGAGGTCGGACCAATGCCCCTCGAACCGCACCACGCTGACATTCGCAGCCTTCTCCATCACCGCATAATCGATGGATTCCTCGGGCACCGCGGCCCAAAGGGCTGCGTCGATCCGGGTGAAGCCCAGATCACCGGTCATCGATGCCATTGCTGCGGCCACGGCATCATGAATGGCAGGCGCGTGGGTGCGGAACGCAGCCACCAGCACATCGGCCCGCGCCAGAAACACGCCCGCGTTCCACAGATAACGCGGATCGGCCAGAAGCGCCGCCGCGCGCGCCGCATCGGGCTTTTCCACAAACCGCGTGAGGCGGTGGACGCCGGGATGCGTGGCCTCGCCTGCCTCAAGCCAGCCATAGCCGGTTTCGGGCCGCGACGGCGCGATGCCGAAGGTCACGATCTGGCCCGACTCGGCCGCCACGCGGCCCAGATCCACGGCGTCGCGGAAGGCCTGCGGATCGGCGACGGCGTGATCCGACGGCACCAGAAGAACCAGCGCCTGCGGGTCGGTACCCGCGACGAAAAGCGCCGACGCAATGGCCGCAGGGGCGGTATTGCGCCCCGAAGGCTCGATCAGGATGCCCTGCGGGCGCACCCCGACCTCATCAAGCTGTTCGGTCACGATGAAGCGGAACGCCTCACCCGTCACAACGAGGGGTGCGGCAAAACCCTTGCCGGTGAATCTGCGGGCCGAGGCCTGAAACAGGCTTTCGTCGCCCACCACATCGGTGAACTGCTTGGGAAAACTTTGCCGCGACAATGGCCAAAGCCGCGTACCGGCGCCGCCGCAGAGGAGGATGGGGGTGATCATGGG
>JBBSBE010000082.1:0-17467 GCA_038251625.1 Rhodobacterales bacterium | reverse complement strand
CGCAACGCATCTTTCAAGGCGGTCTGAAGACGATCGCGCAGGTTCATCGCTTGTGCCATCCCATTGGTTGCAGCAAGCGCGCACCTTATCCGCTTCGCAGGCCCCGCGCAACCGCAAGCGGTTTTCCCAAGTCTCTGAAATCGTTTGACAATCCTTTTCAACCAAGGGCTTGACCCTGCGCCTGCCCCCCCGTAGGTTCCGCCGGATTTACCGAAAGTCCGATTTGCCGAAAGGACGCGCCATGCCGCTAAAGCCTGCGACAAAGCCTACCGCCTGCCTCGTGCTGGCCGATGGCACGGTTTTCACCGGCAAGGGGTTCGGCGGCACCGGCGAAACGGTGGCAGAGCTTGTGTTCAACACCGCCATGACCGGCTATCAGGAAATCATGACCGACCCCTCCTACGCGGGTCAGATCGTCACCTTCACCTTCCCCCATATCGGCAACGTGGGCGTCACGCCCGAGGATGACGAGGCCGCCACCCCCGTCGCCGCCGGGATGGTGGTGAAATGGGATCCGACCGAACCCTCGAACTGGCGCTCTGCCGGGCGGCTGACCGACTGGCTGGTCGCGAACGGGCGCATCGGGATGGGCGGGCTCGATACCCGGCGCCTGACACGCGCGATCCGCCAGCAAGGCGCGCCACACGTGGCCCTTGCGCATGACCCCGAGGGGAACTTCGATCTGGAACGGCTCGTTGCCATGGCGCGCGGCTGGCGCGGCCTCGTGGGGCTTGATCTCGCCAAGGACGTGACCTGCGCGCAAAGCTATCGCTGGGATGAAATGCGGTGGGCCTGGCCGCAGGGCTATACTCGTCGCGAAGGCCCGGGCCTGCGCGTCGTCGCCATCGACTATGGCGCCAAGCGCAACATCCTGCGCTGCCTCGCCTCGGCGGGGTGCGAGGTGACGGTGCTGCCCGCAACCGCCACCGCAGAAGAGGTGCTGGCCCTGAACCCCGAGGGGCTTTTCCTGTCCAACGGCCCCGGCGATCCGGCTGCCACGGGCGCCTATGCCGTGCCGATGATCCAGGGCGCGCTGGCCGCCGAGCTGCCGATCTTCGGCATCTGCCTTGGCCACCAGATGCTGGCGCTGGCGCTTGGCGCGCGCACGGTCAAGATGAACCACGGCCACCACGGCGCGAACCACCCGGTCAAGGATCTCGATACCGGCAAGGTCGAGATCACGTCGATGAACCACGGCTTTACAGTGGATAGCCAGACCCTGCCCGCAGGCGTGCGCGAAACCCATGTCAGCCTATTCGACGGGTCCAACTGCGGCATCAAGGTTGAGGGAAAGCCCGTCTTTTCCGTGCAGTACCACCCCGAGGCAAGCCCCGGCCCGCAAGACAGCAACTACCTCTTCCAGCGCTTCGCCACCGCGATGCAGGCGCGCCGCGGGGCCTAGCCGTTTTCGGACGCAAGGTTCGGGGTTAATACAGTCTTAAGACTTTGCGGATCAGGCTGCCTTCATTCCTTGGTGGCCTATCTTCATGCTGGCTTTGCGACACAGTTTCCGCCCCGAACCCGCGCTAAAGCCGCTGGTTCTGGGCGTTGCACCCGGATCCCGAAAGATCGAGGTGATCCACGCGCCCACGGCGGCGGGTCTGGGGCGGCGGCTGGTCGATGAAGGCCTGCTCGCGCCGCATGTCCTTTTCCGTGCGCTCGCGCACAGGCGGCGGCATGGCGGGCGGCTGCAGGATGCGCTGTTGTCGCTGGGCCTTGTCTGCGAGGCGCGACTGTCCGAGGTGACGGCGCGGCACTGGGCCGTCCGCCGCGTCGATCCGCTGAAGCGCCCGCCCGATCCGCGCCTGATTGACCGGCTCGGGGCCGCACGGGCCCTGCGCGAAGGCCTGTTGCCCTGGCGCCGCATCGGCCCCGCCACCGTGATCCTGACGGCAGAGCCAGAGGATTTCGGGCGCCATCACGCCGCCCTTGCCGCGATCTTCGGCCCCGTCGTCATGGCCATTGCCCCCGCCCGTGCGCTGTCCGACGCGCTGCTGGCCGCCCGCGCCCCCCGGCTTGCCCGCGCCGCAGAGGAACGCGTGCCCGAAGCGATGAGCTGCCGCCGCTGGGCACGCCGCACCCTGCCCGGCGCCATGGCCGCCGCCGGGGCGATTCTGGCCCTCCTCGCCGTGATCGCACCCACCGCGCTGTCGCTGCTCTTGGTTGGCTGGGCGGTCGTGACGCTGGCGCTGACGGCGGGGCTCAAGGCCGCAGCCACCGTCGCCGCGCTCCGCAAGCCCGGCGCCGCCCCGGTGCCGCCGTCCCTCGCGCCCGACGATCTGCCCACGATCTCGATCATCGTGGCGCTTTACCGCGAGGCGGGGATTGCCGCGCGGCTGGTGCGCAGGCTGGAACGCCTGGCCTATCCGCGCGAACGGCTCGACGTGCTTCTGGTGGTCGAGGCGGATGATGCCGTCACCCGCCGCGCCCTTGTCCATGCGGGCCTTCCCCCCTGGATGCGCGTCGTGGTGGTGCCGCCCGGCCGGGTCAGAACCAAGCCCCGCGCGCTGAACTATGCGCTCGATCTTTGCCGGGGCAGCATCGTGGGCGTCTATGATGCCGAGGATGCGCCCGATCCCGGCCAGCTTCTGGCCGTCGCCCGCCGATTTGCAGCGGCCCCGCCCGAAACCGTCTGCCTGCAAGGCGTGCTCGATTTCTACAACCCCACCCAGAACTGGCTCGCCCGCTGCTTCACGCTGGAATACGCCTGCTGGTTCCGCCTTGTCCTGCCCGGCCTCGCGCGCCTCGGCCTGCCCGTGCCCCTTGGCGGCACCACGCTTTTCTTCCGCCGCGTGGCACTCGAGGCGGTGGGCGGCTGGGATGCCCACAACGTGACCGAGGATGCCGATCTTGGCATCCGCCTTTGCCGCCACGGCATGCGCACCGAACTGCTGGACAGCGTGACTTATGAAGAGGCGAACTGCCGCGCCTACCCTTGGGTCCGGCAACGCTCGCGCTGGATCAAGGGCTACATGATGACCTGGGCCGTCCACATGCGCGATCCCATGCGCCTCTGGCGCGAGCTTGGCGCCTGGCGCTTTGCGGGGTTCCAGGTGCTCTTTCTCGGCACGTTGTCGCAGTCGCTGCTGGCGCCGTTGCTCTGGTCTTTCCTTCTGGTGCCCTTCGGGTTGCCGCATCCGGTGGCCGACGCGCTGCCCCCTGCCGCCTTTGCGGCGATGATCGGCGCGTTCCTCTTTTGCGAAGCGGTCAACCTTGTCGCAGGCTGGATCGGGCTGCGGCGCGCGGGCGCCCAGATGTCGCCGCTGTGGCTGCTGACACTGCACGGCTATTTTCCGCTCGCCACACTTGCAGCCTACAAGGGACTTTGGGAAATGACGGCACGGCCCTTCTTCTGGGACAAGACCCTGCACGGCATCGCCCCCGGCACCGCCGGGGGTGAGGTGGCACTGCCGCCCCCGCCTGCCCCCGCGCTGCCCCTGCCCGCCGCACATGCCGCGATCCTTGACCGCTGGCAAACCGGCCCGACCGCCACAGAGGCAAAGTCCGTTGTTGTCAGCGATGCGTTCCGCGTGGTTCAGCGCGTGCGCAACTCGCCAGCATCCACCCGCAGGCGCGTCTCATAGGCGCGGCTGATATGCAGCCGCAGCGCCTGATAGGCGGCCTCCCCGTCGCGCACCTCGATTGCAGCCACGATCGCGGCATGCTCCTCCAGCCCCTGCACATCCCGGCCTTCCGCCGCAAAGGACGTGTTGGCCATCAGCGCCATCGAGCGGTGCACAAGGTCCAGTTGCTGCACCAAAAACCGGTTGTGGCTGGCCAGATGGATCTGCCGGTGGAACCGCTTGTTGGCCCGGCTCAGCGCCTTGGGGTCACCGCCCAACAAGCGCCGGTCATCCTCCACCATCGCGCGCAAAAGGCGCTGCTCTTCCTCTGTCGCATGCCGCGCCGCCAGCCGCGCGGCCAGCCCCTCAAGCTCGGTCCGCACCGCGTAAAGCTCGGCCAACTGGTTGTGGTCAAGCGAGGCCACGATCAGGCTGCGCCCGTCGCGCCGCAGCATCGCCTGCGTCTCCAGCCGCTGCAAAGCCTCGCGCACCGGCGTGCGGCTGACGCCCAGCCGCTCGGCCAGCTCCGATTCCACCAGCCGGTCCCCCGGCTTGTACGTCCCCGCCTCGATCGCCTCGAGGATCAGCCTGTAGGCGTCTTTCTGCATGCAGCCTCCCTCACGTCTCCCCGCGAACGCTAACGCCCCCGCCCGCGCCGTCAATCGCCAATCCCCCGATGGACGCGGCCCGACCCGCCCGCTAGGGTCGCGCCATGCCACATCCCGCCTTTGCCTCCGTCCGCGCCTGGGTCTTCGACCTCGACAACACCCTCTACCCCCCCGCCGCCCGCCTGTTCGACCAGATCGAGGTGCGGATGACCGCCTGGGTGATGGACGCGCTCGGCGTGGACCAGCCAGAGGCGGATCGCCTGCGCCGCCACTACTGGGCCAGTTACGGCACCACGCTCGCGGGCCTCATGGCCGAACATGGGGTCGATCCCGCCCCCTACCTCACCCATGTGCACGAGATCGACCTGGCCGCCCTCACCCCCGACCCTGCCCTTGCGGGGGCCATCGCGGCCCTGCCCGGCCGCCGCATCGTCTATACCAACGGCTCTGCCCCCTATGCCCGGCGCGTGCTTGCCGCGCGTGGCCTCTCTCACGCGTTCCACGCCGTCTACGGGGTTGAAAACGCGGGCTTCCGGCCCAAACCCGAAGCGGCGGCCTTTGGCGCCATCTTCACCGCCGACGGGTTGGACGCGCGCGAAGCCGCGATGTTCGAGGATGATCCCCGCAACCTTGCCGCCCCCCATGCGATGGGCATGCGTACCGTGCATGTGGCACCCGCGCCCGCCCCGGCGCCCCATATCCACCACCACACCGATGACCTTACGGCCTTTCTGTCGCAGCTTGTCTGACGCGCGGGGCTTCGCATCCGGCCCGCACGGCCCTATGTCTGGCGGGAAAGGAGCGCCCCGATGCCTGTGACGCGCTGCGATATCCTGATCTCCGGCGGTGGCCTTGCGGGCCTTGCCGCCGCCGCTGCCTTCGGGTCGGCAGGGTTTGACGTGACCTGCGTCGATCCAGCCCCCCCCGTCACCGATGCCGATGCGCCCGGCGCCGATCTGCGGACCACCGCGATCCTTGCCCCCGGCGCTGCCACGCTGGCGCGCGCAGGCCTCTGGGATCGCCTTGCCCCGCATGCCTCACCGCTTGCCACCATGCGCATCGCCGATGCCAGCGGCGACGGCGCCACCCCCCGCGCGATCAAGGATTTCACCGCTGCCGAAGTGTCGGACGGCCCCTTCGGCTGGAACCTTCCCAACTGGCTTTTGCGGCGCGAGATGGTGGCGCATCTGGCCACGTTGCCATCCGTCACCTTCCGCCCCGGCACCGGCACCGCCCGCGTGATGACACGCACGTCCGAGGCGCGCGTGACGCTGACCGATGGCAGCACGCTGGCCGTTCGCCTTCTGATCGCCGCCGATGGGCGCGAAAGTCCGGTGCGCGCGGCCCTTGGCATCCCCGCCCGCACCTTTCGCTACGGGCAGAAGGCGCTGGCCTTCGCCGTCACCCACCCGGTCCCGCATGAGGGTATCTCCACCGAAATTCACCGCTCCGGCGGCCCCTTCACCCTCGTTCCCCTGCCCGACAAGGGCGGCAAGCCCGCCTCATCGGTGGTGTGGATGGAACGCGGCCCCGAGGCTGACCGCCTGGCCGCCCTGCCGCCTTCGGATTTCGAGGCTGAGGCGACCGCCCGTTCCGCCCATGTGCTGGGCCCCCTGACGCTCGCCTCGCCACGGCAGGCCTGGCCGATCATCAGCCGGATCGCCGACCGCATGGCAGGCGAGCGCACAGCGCTGATGGCCGAGGCCGCGCATGTGTTGCCCCCCATCGGTGCGCAGGGGCTGAACATGAGCCTTGCCGATCTCGCCTGCCTTCTGGACCTCGCCGAGGCTGACCGCGCGGGCCTCGGGTCGCAGGCGATGCTTGATGCCTACACCCGGCGGCGGCATCCGCAGGTGCTGGCCCGCGTGATGGGGATCGACGCGCTGAACCGCGCCTCCATGGCGGGGCTGCGGCCCCTGCAAGACCTGCGCGCGGCGGGCCTTGCCGCCCTGCACGGCTACGCGCCCTTGCGCCGCACGCTGATGCGCACCGGAATGGGCGCCAGGTAGGGTGGGTGCACCCACCCTACGTCTTGGGGCCGCAAGACATCGGTGCTCCAACGCGGAAAGTGTTACCGGGGCGTTAAAACACCCCGACAAGCCATTGATTTCATAGGCACCTGCCACGTGTCCACACGTGCGACATCCGGAATGGCGGTCAGAGCACCTTCTCCACCACCCGCTCCAGCCGCGCCATCGTTCCGGCCACGTCCTTCAGCTTGTCCAGCCCGAAAAGGCCGATCCGGAAGGTGCGGAAGTCCGGCCCCTCGCCTACCTGCAACGGCACACCTGCCGCGATCTGCATGCCCTCGGCCAGGAATTTCGCGCCCTTCTGCACCTCCGGGTCCTCGGTGTAGCTGACCACCACCCCCGGCGCCTGAAACCCTTCCGCCGCGACCGAAGGCACGCCCCTGGCCACCAGCATCGCCCGCACCGCGCGGCCCAGCTCCCATTGCGCCGCCTTGGCCTCCGCAAAGCCCATGGCGCGCGTTTCTTCCAAAGCGTCGCGGAACCCGCGCAGGGCATCGGTGGGCATCGTGGCATGATAGGCATGCCCGCCCCCCTCATAGGCCGCCATGATCGACCGCCACTTCTTCAGGTCCAGCGCGAAACTGTTGCTCACCGTCTCGGCCAGCCGCGCCTCGGCCCGTGCCGACAGCATCACAAGGCCGGCGGAAGGCGAGGCCGACCACCCCTTCTGCGGGGCGGAAATCAGCACATCCACGCCCGTCGCCGCCATATCCACCCAGATGCAGCCGCTCGCGATGCAATCCAGCACCATCAGCGCCCCCACCTCATGCGCGGCAGCGGCCATCTTCGAAAGGTAGTCGTCCGGCAGAATGATCCCGGCGCTCGTCTCCACATGAGGCGCAAACACCGCCTCGGGGCGATGCGCATGGATCGCCGCCACCACCTCGTCGATCGGCGGCGGCGCATAGGGCGCCTTTGCGTGGTTCCCGTTCTGCCGCGCCATCACAACCGTGGTCTCGCCCGCAAACCCGCCCGCATCGAAAATCTGGCTCCAGCGATAACTGAACCATCCGTTCCGCACGATCAGCACGCGCCCCCGGCCGAACTGCCGCGCCACGGCTTCCATCCCGTAGCTGCCGCCCCCCGGCACCACCGCCACGGCGGCAGCCCCGTAAACCTCGCGCAATCCGCTTGAAATCTCGCGCATGATCCCCTGAAACCGCTTCGACATGTGGTTGAGCGAGCGATCCGTGAACACGACCGAGAATTCGTCCAGGCCCCCTTCGTCGATGTCGTCATGCAGTGCGGTCATGGGCGCGCTCCTTCAGCTTTCCAAGGCAGATATACGATAGGCCGCGCGGTCGAGCCAGCCAGGGTCAATCTCCACCCCCCATCCCGGCGCATCGGTGACAACGGCATGGCCCTCCTCGATGCGGTAGGGCTCCCCGCGGAAAAGCCCTTCCTGCCACGGATAATAATCGGCCCCTTCGATGGAAAATTCGAGATATTTCCCCGCGTTCGGGATCGCGCGCAACAGATGCATCGTGCACATGGTCACCAGCGACAGATTTGCCGCATGGGGCGTCACCGGCAGACCAGCATCTGCGGCCATCCGGCACACCTCCAGCGTCCGCGTGATCCCGCCCATATACATCACATCGGGCTGCGCGATATCCACCGCCCCCAGATCGAACATCCGCGCCCAGGTGGCAAACTCGCAATCCTGCTCACCCCCCGTCACGTCCAGCGTCAGCGCCGCGCGCACCTCGGCCGTCTGTTCGTGTTCCCAATAGGGGCACGGCTCCTCGTAATGCCCGATCCCGTGATCCTCCAGCATCCGCCCCACCGCAATCGCGCGTGCGGGCGAAAAGCCGGAATTGGCATCCACCAGTTTTCCCACATCCCCCAACGCCTTCGACACCACAGGGATCACCGCCTCTGTCCGCTCCGGCCATTCGTCCACATCGCGCCCGCATTCAGCACCCACCCGCCACTTGAAGGCGTCAAAGCCGTCCCGGTCGCGCAAGGCGCAGAGCCGCGCGGCCTCATCTTCCGGCGTGATGTCGCGCTTCATGCTGCTGGCGTAGGCGCGGATGCGCCCCGGCGTCCCGCCCAGAAGCGCACAGACCGGCTTGCCCGCAGCCTTCCCGCGCAAATCCCACACCGCCGTATCAAGGCCCGCCATCGCCCGGCGCAGGTAGCTGCCGGGATACTTGTGCTCGCGCTCGCCGATCCGCGCCAGCGTATCGGCCAGATCGTCCACTTCCGTCCCCAGCGCATGCGGCGCCACCTGCCGGTGAAACACCTCCACCGTGATATCGGCGTTGTAGGTCGAAACCTGCCCCCAGCCCATGGCCCCCGTCTCGTCCGTCACCCGGACAAAGGCGACAAATTCAGTCCCGAACGTCTCAAGTCTGGTGATCTTCATCTTGCCCCCCGCCCCGGATGCCGTTGCATCGGCCCGGAAAACCGTTAGAACGCGCCCGACGCCCAAAGGGCAAGGGACAGCAACAGGGGAGGGACGTCGATGCGCGTCTATTATGATCGGGACTGCGACATCAACCTCATCAAGGACAAGAAGGTCGCCATCCTCGGCTACGGCAGCCAGGGCCATGCCCATGCGCTGAACCTGCGTGATTCGGGCGCGAAGAATCTTGTCGTGGCGCTGCGCCCCGGCTCGCCTTCCGCGAAAAAGGCCGAAGGCGAGGGGCTCAAGGTGATGGGCATCGCCGAAGCCGCCGCATGGGCCGACCTTATCATGTTCACCATGCCCGACGAATTGCAGGCCGAAACCTACAAGAAATACGTGCATGACAATCTGCGCGAAGGATCGGCCATCGCCTTTGCACACGGCCTGAACATCCACTTCGGCCTGATCGAGACGAAACCGGGCGTTGATGTCATCATGATGGCCCCCAAAGGCCCCGGCCACACCGTGCGCGGCGAATACGTCAAGGGTGGCGGCGTGCCCTGCCTCGTGGCCGTCCATCAGGACGCGAGCGGTCGCGCGATGGAGATCGGCCTCTCCTACTGCTCGGCCATCGGCGGTGGCCGCTCCGGCATCATCGAGACGAACTTCCGCCAGGAATGCGAGACCGACCTTTTCGGCGAACAGGCCGTGCTCTGCGGTGGCCTAGTAGAGCTGATCCGCATGGGGTTCGAGACCCTCGTGGAAGCGGGCTACGAGCCCGAGATGGCCTATTTCGAATGCCTGCACGAGGTGAAGCTGATCGTGGATCTGATCTACGAAGGCGGCATCGCCAACATGAACTACTCGATCTCGAACACTGCCGAATACGGCGAATACGTCTCGGGCCCGCGCGTCCTGCCCTATGACGAAACCAAGGCCCGGATGAAGGCGATCCTGAAAGACATCCAGACCGGCAAATTCGTGCGTGATTTCATGCAGGAAAATTCGGTTGGTCAGCCCTTCTTCAAGGCCACCCGCCGCATCAACGACGAACACCAGATCGAACAGGTGGGCGAAAAGCTGCGCGCCATGATGCCGTGGATTTCCAAGGGCAAGATGGTGGACAAGGCCCGGAACTGAGCCTTAACGTCGCTCGACCCGTCGCAATATCCTGTTGCGGCGGGCGAGTGCGGGCACAGTGATTGTGGGGGGCGGCCGTTGAAACGCATGCTCTGGGTCCTCGGCGGGCTTTTCCTTCTTTACGTCGTCCTCGAAGGCCTCGCCTCATCCTACGTCCTTGGCGCATACGCAGCGCGCCCGGCTGACCTGGTGTTTGACACCGGGGCTGCGCAGCGCCGCGTTCCGGTCTGGCTTCACCTGACGATCGGCGAAGTGCAGCCAGAAGGCAGCGCCCGTGCGGTCCGTGCGTCTGCGGCCCTTTTTGGTCAGAACACAACCTATGTCGTGCCGGGCAGCGCAGAGGTGGACTGCTGGCACACACCTCTCACCAGCTTTTGCTCGACCGGCTGGTTGTATGTTTTCACCGATGCAGGCCGCTGAGCAGGCCCGGGCCGGAGCGCGCTTTTCAGGCACAAGCCAAGGGCGCGGATGCAGGGCCGTTCGGTACAGCAATGAAGACACGGAAAAGGGGGCCGCAACCATCGCTGCGGCCTCCTTCGGTTATTCCAGCACAGGCTCGGCGAAACGTCCCTGTCGCGTCATGGCTGCGTCGGGGTCGATCATCGCGACGCCCCCTTGCGGACCATCCTTGGCCAGCGTCGATTTCGGCACGCTCGGGTCGTCCATCCGATCTTCCACGGCGACCTTCGACATCATCGCATAGATGCAGACGACAAGCATCGTGGTGAGTGCCAGAAGAGGCACGATCCAGGCAAAGTCCATAATGTCCTCCGGGGTTCCTAGGGTATGGCATCCAAACGCAGATGCCGGCCCCACGGTTCCAAAGGCAGGATGACAGGGGAAGAGGCCACATTAAAAATGCGTTAAGCCTGCCAGCCATGCCATTGATATTAAGTGATATCACCCGGATATCACACGTGTTAGCCGCGGGTCAGGCTGCCGCCTGCACCGCCGCCACAACGCCGTCAACAACCTCTGCCAGAAGCCGCCCGTCCTCGCATTCGGCCATCACCCGGATCAGGGGCTCCGTCCCCGATTTGCGGATCAAGAGCCGCCCCTGCCCGTTCAGCCGCGCCTCGGCGGCGGCAATCGCGGCCTTTACCGACGCGGCCTCCAACGGCGTGGCCCCGGCCGTGAACCGCACATTCTTCAGCAGTTGCGGCACCGTCTCGAACTGATGCACCAGCGTGGAAGCCGCCGCCCCCGTCCGCGCCATTTCGGCCAGAAACTGCAGCCCCGCGATCAGCCCATCGCCGGTGGTCGCATAATCGGTCATCACGATATGCCCTGACTGCTCGCCGCCAAGGTTCCACCCCCCCTCCCGCATCCGCTCGACCACATAGCGGTCGCCCACCGGCGCCCGTTCAAGGCGCAGGCCCCTTTCTGTCAGGAACCGCTCCAGCCCCAGGTTCGACATGACCGAGGCCACCAGCACGCCGCCCTTCAGGCGCCCCTCATCCGCCCAGCGCGCCGCCATCATCGCCATGATCTGGTCGCCGTCGGCCACTTGCCCCCCTTCATCAAGGATCATCACCCGGTCGGCATCGCCATCCAGCGTGATCCCCACATCCGCCCCATGCGCCACCACGGCCTCGGCCGCGGTCTGGGGATAGGTGGATCCGCAGCGCTCGTTGATATTGAGGCCGTTCGGCGTCGTCCCAATGGGAATGACCGTGGCGCCAAGCTCCCACAGCACCTCTGGCGCGGCCTTGTAGGCGGCGCCGTTCGCGCAGTCGATCACGACCTTCAGACCATCGAGCCGCAATCCGGCGGGAAAGGTGGTCTTGACGAATTCCTGATAGCGCCCCCGCCCGTCCTCGATCCGCCGCGCCCGCCCGATCTCGCGCGGCGCAACCAGTGCCATGTCGCCCATCGTCAGCGCCTCGATCTCGGCCTCGGCCTCGTCGGACAGCTTGAATCCGTCGGGGCCGAAGAACTTGATCCCGTTATCCTCTGCCGGGTTGTGGCTGGCCGAGATCATCACCCCAAGGTCCGCCCGCATGGATTTCGTAAGGAACCCCACTGCGGGCGTGGGCACCGGGCCGAGCAAAAGCACGTTCATTCCGCAGGATGTCAGCCCCGCCGTCATCGCGTTTTCCAGCATGTAGCCAGACAGCCGCGTGTCCTTGCCGATCACCACCCGGTGCGCGCCCTTGGTGCGGTGGCGAAAGAACGCGCCCGCAGCGGCGCCAAGGCGCAAGGCCAGTTCCGCTGTCATCGGGTGGCTGTTGGCGGTGCCCCGCACCCCATCGGTTCCGAAAAGATCGCGCGCCATTACATCCCCCCTCGCACCGCCGCCCATAGGGCCAGCGCCTGTTTTGTCTCGGCCACATCATGGACGCGCAAAAGCTGCACGCCCTGCGCCACGCCCGCCAGCGCCACGGCCAGCGACCCCGGCAACCGCGCGTCCGTCTCTGCCGCGCCACCAATCGTGCCGATGAAGCGCTTCCGCGACGCGCCGAGCAGGATCGGGCAGCCCAGCCCATGGAAAAGCGATATCCCCCGGATCAGCGCCAGATTGTGCGCCGCCGTCTTGCCAAAGCCGATCCCCGGGTCCACCGCGATCCGGCTGCGCGGGATCCCCACCGCTTCGGCAGCCTCGATCCGCGTTTGCAGGAAATCGTAGACGTCGAGCAGCACATCCGCGTAGCGCGGATCGTCCTGCATGGCGGCGGGCGTGCCCTGCGCGTGCATCAGCACCACCGGCACACCGGCACGCGCTACCACCGCAGCAAGGCCCGGATCAAAGCCGAGGGCGGCCACATCGTTCACGATTGCAGCACCGGCTGTCAGCGCCGCCTGCGCCACGGCGGCTTTGCGGGTGTCGATAGACAGAGGCACGCGGACAGGCGACAGGGCCGCGATCACCGGGGCGGTGCGGGCGATCTCTTCCTCTTCCGGCACCTCACCCGCGCCGGGGCGCGTGCTTTCGCCGCCGACGTCGATCAGATCCGCGCCCGCCGCCGCCATCGCACGTCCCTGCGCCTCGGCTGCCGCAAAGCCGGAAAAGCGGCCACCGTCCGAGAAACTGTCGGGCGTCACGTTCAGGATGCCCATGATCCGGGGGCGATCCATCGCAAGGCCGCCGAATTCCGGGCGGGGCGCGCAAAGCCGGGCAAGCACCGCGGCGGGCATTTCGGTTGCGGGTGCCAGGCGCGGCGTCTCATTGCGCGACAGCACCTCGACCCTGTCAAACCAGCCCCAGCCCCCGGCGAGCGTCAGCGCACCGTGCGGGCGCACAGCATCCTGCATCACGATGGGGCGCACATACTGCATTTTGTTGGATTAGGCCCATGGTGCGCCCCGCGCAAGGGGCTTGGCTCAGGCCCGCGCCACGATCACGCGGCTTCCCGCCGGAACCGTTTCATCGCCGTGAACCAGCATCCGCGCCGCCCCCATCATCTCGGCCAGCCACAGCGCCAGCACCACCGGCACGCGCGATTGCGGTCCGTCCACCGCGTCGAGCACCAGCTTCGATGGTGCCCAGACGACCATGCGCCCTTGCTTCATCGCCCAGTCAATCTCGGTCCGCGTCGCGACGACCACGCAGCGCTGATCGCGCGCGGCCAGCGCCCAGGCGTTCTGCTCGATGGCCAGAAGGTCGATGCGCCGCTGCGTTGGCCCGTGCCCGGTGTGGGGCCGTGGCAGGTCGGGCAGCCCCACTGTCAGGATCACCGGCCCCTCGGCCCCCCACGCCGTCAGCCGTGCGGTCAGATCGGGGGCGGAAAGAGCCGCACTGTCCAGATGCACAACCAGCGGCCGCACCTCTGGCCCCTCGGCCAGCCGTATCGGACCCTCATCGCGGGACCGCACAATCTCGACCCCCAGCGCATAGGGGCCAAGATCCAGCTTTTCGATACGCACGAAGGCGCGCATGGCCTGCCGTTCGGAAAGCACCCGCTCAGCCACCCGTTCGGCAAGCGTTTCCAGCAGGTTCAGCCGCTCAGCGGCAAGCTCTGCCGCTATCGCCTCGACGATCCGGTCATAGCTCAGAATCCGGTCAACATCGTCGTCGATGGCGCCAGCAGGGCGCACCTCGACCACCACGTTGAAGCGCAGCCGCTGGGTCTGCCCGCGTTCCTGCTGGAATGCGCCGATCTCGGCCTCCACGATATGATCGCGCAAGGAGATGCGGTCGCGCGGGGCAGCGCCGGCCGACGCTTCTGCGCGCGCCTCGGGATGGGCGAAGGCGAGGCGGATATCGCTGGTCATCGGGCTCTCCGGCGGTGCACGCGCGATCCTGGCGCAGCACCCCTGCCCTGCCGCGCCCACGCGCGGCAGTCAAGCGCCGGGATCCGACGTTCAGGGCGTGGCGGGCAGCGCGCCTGGCTGGCGGTAGAAAAGATGCGCGCCGATCACGGCGGTGCGCGGGAAGCGATGCGCCCAACGCGGGCGTACGGCGCTGGTGTGGAAATGCGTGGCCCCCTTCGTCAGCGCGCGCGGCGCCCCGGCCAGCATGATCGCCGCGATCTTGCCGACCTCCTGATAGGCGCCCGTTTCGCGCATCGCATCGGGGTGTCCGTCGCAGACATAGGAAAACTGGCACCCGCCGCCGCCGCGCTGGCCTACGACACCGCAGACGGATTTGGGATAAAGCGGGCTGTCCACCCGGTTCAGGATCACCTCGGCCACGGCGAACTGCCCCGCCACCGTTTCCCCCCGCGCCTCGAAGTAGAGCGCCTTTGTCAGGCAGGACCAATCCTCGCCCCCCTTGGCAAAAGGCTGCGCATCCACAAAGGCCTCGGTGTAAGAGATCGTGTCGGACAGCGGCGCCGCCTTGCGCAAAGGCCGCGCAAGCGCGTCAGGTGCCAGCGATGCAAGCGCATCCCGTTCCGCCCCGAAAAGTGCGGCCATTCGCGTGGCCGCAGGCACCGCCACCGCATTCGCCTGACTGACCGTCACATCCGCCGCCGCCGGACCGCCGACTGCGCACAGGGCAATCAGCCCTGCGCCACACCATTGCAAAATTCCCATAACGCGCCCCCCGCGTGTAATTTCCGTCTCGGATCAGGCCAAACGGCCGGGTCCGGGCAACAGCGGGTTGCAATAGTCCAAAATATTTCGTGAGTCCACGGACTGTTGCCCTAAAGCAACAGTACGGCTGGCCAAATCGGCAAGATACCGCCGAAATACTTCGCTTTGTTTCTAAAGATCGCGTTGCAAGGGTCTGACATCCCTAGATTTGGTGCGGTTCCGTCAACGCCAAATGTGCCGCTGCGAGCCTCGCCTGGGGCACGCGGTAGGGGGAGCAAGAGACATAATCGAATCGGGCACGCCGACAGAAGGCAATCGATTCGGGGTTCCCACCATGCTCGCCGCAGATCGAAAGCGTGAGCGCGGGCCGCGTCGCGCGCCCCCGTTCCGCCCCCATGTGCAAAAGCTCGCCCACCCCGTCGACGTCCAGAACATGGAACGGATCCTCGGGGAATACCCCTTGCGCGACGTAAGTGCCCATGAAGCGCCCGGCATCGTCGCGGCTGAGGCCATAGGTCATCTGCGTCAGGTCATTGGTGCCGAAGGACAGGAAATGCGCGTGCTGTGCAATCTCGCCCGCGCGCAGACAGGCGCGCGGCGTCTCGACCATCACCCCCAGGCGATAGGCAAAGTCGCGGCCCGTCTCGGTGCGCACGGCCGCCGCCACCGCGTCAATGCGTGTGCGCACCAGCTCTACCTCGCGGCGGGCGGATACGAGCGGGATCATGATCTCCGGCACCACCGGATCGCCGCGCCGCCCTACCGCGACCGTCGCTTCGAAGATCGCGCGGGCCTGCATGTCGTAAATCTCGGGCAGCACGATCCCGAGCCGGACCCCCCGCATGCCCAGCATGGGGTTGAACTCGGTCAGCGCCTCGGCCCGCCGCGTGACGTCCGACAAGGGCCGGTCCAGCGCCTCGGCCAGTTCGCGCAATCCCTCGCGGCTGTGGGGCAGGAATTCGTGCAGGGGCGGGTCGAACAGGCGGATGCAGACGGGCAGGCCCTGCATGATCTCGAACAATTGCCCGAAATCATCGCGCTGCATCGGCAGGATCCGCGCCAGTGCCGCCGCCCGATCCTTGGAGGTATCGGCAAAGATCATCTCGCGCATGGCGACAAGGCGATCTTCCTCGAAAAACATGTGCTCGGTCCGGCAGAGCCCGATCCCCTCGGCGGCAAAGCCGCGTGCGGTGGCGGCATCGGTGGGGGTGTCGGCATTGGCGCGGATGCCGATATCGCGCACCGCATCGGCCCAGCCGAGCAGACGGTGAAACGTGTCATCCAGCGCGGGTGGCAGCATTTCCGCCTCGCCCGCCAGCACCTCGCCGGTAGAGCCATCGACGGTGATGATATCGCCTTCCGCAAAGGCCCGCCCGTCGCGCGCCACCAGACGCCGCTCGCGCGCGTCAAAGCGCAACTCGGACGCGCCCACGATGCAGGGCAGCCCCATCCCCCGGCCGATCACGGCGGCGTGGCTGGTCATCCCCCCCCGCTCGGTCAGCACACCCACGGCGGAATGCATGCCGCGGATATCCTCGGGCGCGGTTTCACGGCGCACAAGGATGCAAGGCTCGCCCCGGGCGGCACTGGCCTGTGCTGCGGCAGAGGAAAACACGATCCGCCCGGTGGCCGCACCGGGGCTGGCCGCAATGCCCCGCGCGAAGACATCGCGCGGGGCGCGCGGGTCCACCTGCTTGTGCAAAAGCTCGCTCAGCGCGCGCGGCTCGACCCGCAGGATCGCCTCTTCCCGCGTGATGATCCCGTCATCGGCCAGCGCAACCGCGATGCGCAACCCCGCGCGCGACGACCGCTGCACCTTCACCGCATCAAGAACGGCCAACTGCCCGTCCTCGATGGTAAATTCGATCTGCATCTCTTCGCGCAGCCGCGTCCGGCAAGCCGCACCCTGACGCGCAAGATCAGCAAAGATGCCCGGCGCGATATCCTCGAGCGAGGGCCCGCGCGGGTCGCGCGTCAGGTACAGCGCCTCCGTCCCGCGCAGCGCGTCACGCCCCTGGCTCTGGCCCAGATACCGCCCCGTCACCTGCGCCTGACCGGTGACGGGATCGACGAACTGGATCACCCCCGACCCCGAAATCCCCTGCCCGATCCCCTGCGCCATCGCCTGTACGATGAGGCCAAGCCCCGCCTCTTCCGGCGCGCCCTTGGCCTGCCGCAACAGCCGGGCGGAGGTGCCCTCCCACGCGCGCGCCATGGATCGCAGCACCTCGGACAGTTGCACCGCGGGGCTTTCGGGAAACGGCGCCTCCATCTCGTCGTGATAGGCCTTCAGAGCGCGGGCAAGGGCTGCAGGCGAGGGTGCATCAATCTCGAACATGTCGGGGTCGAGACGCGCCACATGCACGGCATAGCCCCGCACGAACCGCAGATAGAGCGCATCCGCCGCCGCCTGACCGTGCGTCTGTGCAAGCTGCGCGTGGCGCGTGGCATTGAGGCCGATGTTCAGAACCGTGGCAGGCCCGCCCCAATCGGGGTTTTCCGGCGAGGGGCGCACAGAGACCAGCGGATCGGCCCCGAAGTGCCGCAGGATGCTTTCGCAATCCACCCTCTGGCCGGACGCGATGGCGCGCACCGTCTGCGCGGGCAGCGCCACCGTCTTTGGCACCGGCAGGTCCAGCCGGATCAGCCGTTGCAGGCATTTCGCCCGCCAGCCATGCGTGACCGCCGCCATCCGCGCCGTGGGCGTGACGTCCGCGAAATCGGGGATCGGGTCATGTTTCTGCACTGCGGCGCGCCTTTGGTCGGGCGCAGCATACACCCTTGCGAAGGTGGCGCAAGCGG
>JBBSBE010000081.1:0-17785 GCA_038251625.1 Rhodobacterales bacterium | reverse complement strand
AAGCGCCACGCCCAAAGGATGGCGCTGGCGGCGAAGGCGAAAAGTGCTGGGGAAACGAAAGCGGGGGCTTCGCTCACCGCCTACGACATTTTGGTGCGAACGGCGGAATGGATCAATTCCGGCCGCTTCGTCCCACCCAGCGCCGTGAACAACACCACGCGTGATGCCTTGCTGCGAGCAGGGCTGGTGACCGAGGCCGCGCTGCGTGCCCGGCAGATTTATTGACCAGAACGGAGGACCATTCATGACGCTGACACCCCGCGATATCGAGGACCGCTTCGAGGAAGCCGCCTACACGCTGCGCCGCCTGCCAGAGAAGGACCGCCCCCGCGGCTATGGCGGGTCGTGGCCGCCGGTCGTGCAGGAGGCCAAGCATGCCTATGGCTACACCCCCGAAGCCCCGATGCGAGTGATCCCGAGCGCGGCCGCCATCACGCGGATGGAGGAATGCTTCGACTGGCTGATGCTGATCCATCCCGAGGATGCCCGCATCGTCTGGCTCCGTGCCGACGGCATGCGCTGGCGGCAAGTCTGCTACCGCGCCGGTGTTGTGCGATCGAACGCCTGGCGGCGCTGGGCGGCGGCGCTTTTGACGATTGCGAAGAAGCTGAATTCGCAAACGAAATCAAAGCGTAAGCTGAGGGTGCCGGATGAACCCCGCGCAATCCCGCGCGAAAGCGTGGTCAACACGCAGGATAACCCGCAGAACACGTTGAACTTCAGGCGAGACATTTCTTCCGGTTCTGAGGCATAAAAGCGATAGGCTGGTGGAACATATGGGCGACAGATCGACCGCTTCCCCAGCCATTATCAGGCGCTGCCCCTCGCTCCCCCGGCCTTGGTTCCACCCTGGCCGGACCTGTATGCGGGGGGCAGAGGCGCGGTAAGCCTCTAGCGTCAAACATTTTTTCTGGGTTCGCACCTTTGGGTGCGCGGTTCGCAGGTGCGCACCCTGCCCTCGATCGTCATCGCCGCGCCTCAACCCGCCTCATCGTCCGGAGATCCTCCCGTGCAGATTGCCCTGATGCCAACAGACCGAATGCTGTGTGCGCTTCAAGCCGCGGCAAGGGGCCAGATGGGCCGGACATGGTCGATCGGGTCCCGTCCAACACGGCGCCTTGCGGAGATTGGCCATCATATTCTCCGTAATATTTGCGACGAAACTCCCTTGCCGATGCGGCGAATGATCGCCATTATCGCCGCACGGATTGCGGAGATCGTGGGAATGTACATCTGGCAGAATGCGGCTTGGCCACAGCTGGTCTGGCAGGACGCGGCCATCGCTGCACCGTTGGCGGCGGTGCGACATGATCAGGGTCGTCTTGTCGGCCGCATGGAAGCACTCGGTTTCCAGCTACGCGAGGAAGCCATCCTGCAGACCCTGACCATGGATGTTGTCAAGACGAGCGAGATCGAGGGTGAGGTGCTTGATGTGACGCAGGTGCGGCCTTCGATCGCGCGACGCCTCGGGATCGACGTCGGCGCGCTGACGCCGAAGGATCGCGATGTCGAGGGGATTGTCGAGGTCATGCTGGACGCAACCGGTCGCTATGAACAACCGCTGACCTTGGATCGCCTGTTCGGCTGGCACAGCGCTCTGTTCCCCACCGGGCGCAGCGGCATGGCAAGAATTCGGGTCGGCGAGTGGCGGGATGACAGCGCAGGCCCGATGCAGGTCATTTCCGGTCCGATCGGGCGCGAGCGGGTGCACTACGCCGCGCCGCCAGCGCCGCAGGTTGCTGCGGACATGCGCCGGTTTCTGGACTGGTTCAATGCGCCGACAACGACAGACCCGGTACTCAGGGCCGCCCTCGCGCATCTCTGGTTCGTGACGATCCATCCGTTCGATGACGGCAATGGCCGGATCGCGCGGGCCATCGCCGATCTGGCACTGGCGCGGTCGGAAGGCAGCCCGCAGCGGTTCTACAGCATGTCCGCGCAAATCCGGGCAGAGCGCTCGGCCTATTACAATCAGCTGGAACAAACGCAGAAGGGTGGCGTGGACGTCACCGACTGGCTGATCTGGTTCCTCGCCTGCCTGCAAAGGGCCATCCACGGCGCGCGGGATGTCCTGGCAGCCGTTCTGGACAAGGCACGCTTTTGGGAACGCGCGGGCACGCTCGCCCTGAACGCGCGGCAGAACAAGGTGCTGAACCGCCTTCTGGATGGGTTCGAGGGGAAGATGACCTCCTCCAAATGGGCCACGATCGCCAAGTGCTCGCAGGACACAGCGAACCGGGACATCGCACTGCTGCTCGACGCCGGACTGCTGCGCAGAGGCGAGGGCGGAGGCCGGAGCACGCATTACGAGATCGTCCAGGTCTGACCCTCCTGCTCCCGCGTGCAGGCTTTTTGACAACACTTGCGGAACGTGCGGGGAAACTCATCCGTCCGCGCGTTCAGTGCAGCATGTCCGCCAACCCAAGCCCTTCAAACGCCGCCTTCATCACCGGATCGAACCCAGGATCGATTTGCGCCGGACTGTAGCCGTGCGCACGGTTCCAAGCATCAATCTCTCGCAATTCTGCGGCGAACTCCTCGGGCGACGCGGCCTCCTTCAAGGTCGTGTCGCCTTCGCAATAGTTGAAGATCAGAAGTCGGGTCGGGTTGGCCCAAGTGCCGAAATACGACGCATCCTGCGCCGTATCGACCTGCGCCCAGCCCTTGTCGTAACTGCACAGCCCGAAATCGTAGATGTAGCGGTCGCCGGGGCAGAACTCGCGGGTGATCTTCATGCCACCAACTGCGCGCGGGCGGTGATAGCGATCACGCAGAGATCGCGGTAGCGGGCCATCGCTTTCGGGCTGGAGGAAACCGGGTTGATTTCGAACGCCTGCAGGGCGGCGATGTCGCCCGCCCCGGCCAAGGCCACGATCTGGGCCATCTTGACCCGGAAGCGGGCGTGGGTCGGCTTGGAGAAATTCGGCGCTGGTGGCAGCGCGCCAGTCTGCGCCTGATCGAGGATGGCTTGCCGCTTGCCGACAACCGGGGCGGGCGCGACCTTTGGTTCATCGACGGGCGCCGAAATTGCCTCGCTTGCAGGATCGGGGTTGCCATAGTTCACCACCAAGGTCAGCCGGGCCTCCGCTTGATCGAAGGTTTCGGCCGTCATGATCGACGTGAAGGCAAGGGCCGCACGCTCCGCGCCAATCCTTGCCGCCAGCAAGCGGGCGAGGTTGTCGCCCGCCTTCTTGGCGCTGGTGGCCGGTTCAATCGGGATTTCAGAAAGGCGCTGGGCGAGCGTGTCAGTCTGCGCGGCAGTGAGGGTTTTGGTTTTCATGGCGTCGCCTTTCAGGCGTTGGTGATGTGGGCGGAATGGCCAGGGGTCGTGACCGCGTAGATCATGGTCCGGCCGTCGCCGATCGCCGCGCCAAAGGCCTGCGCCTCGGGCAGGGTCGCGAATTGCTCCCGGGTGCGGGATGCAGGCGTCCGACCGCGGGCGGCAACGAAGTGCGCGGCGTTCGTCAGGCAGAATTCTTCGTGGGTTGTCAGGCGCTTCATGGCGGTCTCCAGTGCGTTGCAATGGGTGCAGACAGCCGCTGAGACCAAAAGACAGCAACTCCTAAGTCGCTGACTAAAAAGTATTTTACTTCGATGCAGAAACGTTAGTCATCTGGCTTTTCGTCGGAAGCCAATCGCCTTTCCTCTGGTGGCGGAGATTGATGTGGGTGCTACTTAGAATTAATTTCTGACAAAGAGAGTCCGAGAAATGACGGTAAAATCGTCAATTCAATTGACAGACGAACAGCACCGTTTTGCCAAGGAGCTGGTCGAAGCCGGGCGTTATTGGCGTTCATGTTTATTGCAGCATAGCTTGGTGAGTCATGTCTGCGACGTAGATATTGAAGACGTTCGTTGCGGATACTGGCTTGCACTCTCAGTCGCGGAATTACTGTTTCCCAAAGCGCGACGCCAAGCAAAGCAGCTTCTGTAGCCCCTGCTTCAACCAACCGTCCTGGCCAATTGCCAATCGGGAATTAGCATCAGACAGGTGGGCCTATCGCTCTGAACCCACTGCGCTTGAACACCGTTCGCTTCAAATGCGCGCGCCGTGTGCAATGCGTGCTTCGGTTTGCACCATCGCATCATAGATCAGCGCGGCAAACAGACCCACAATCAGCCCGCCCTGCAGGACAAAAGCCGTGTTGTTGGTCAACAGCCCCGCGATGATCACCTCGCCCAAGGTGCGGGCCGCGACAGTTGATCCGATTGTTGCTGTTCCCAGTGCAATGACGACAGACAGGCGAATGCCTGTCAGGATGACCGGCAGCGCTAGCGGGATCTCTACACGCGTCAGGCTTTGCCAGCGCGAAAGGCCAATCCCACGCGCGGCCTCCATTGTGGCAAGGGGCAGGTTTATCAGGCCGGTGATGGCGTTCTCCAGAATTGGCAATAGACCATACAGGAACAGCGCGACCAGAGTCGGACCCGACCCGTACCCCAAGCTTGGCACAGCCAGTGCCAGCACTGCAACGGGCGGAAAGGTCTGGCCCATGTTGGCAATGCTGCGGGCTAGCGGACGAAAAGCAGCCCCGGCCGGACGCGTGACCAGAATAGCCAATGCCACAGCCACCAGCGTCGCCGCGGCAGATGCGGCGATCACAAGGCCAAGATGGTTGAGCGACAGCGACAAAAGCGAGGCACGTTCATACATCACGGGCCCGCCAGCGGGGGCCAAAGGCGCAAAGACAACCTCAAACCACTGCGGTCGGATCACCAGTGCCAGCAACAGGATCAGCACCGCCAGACGCAAGGCATTTGCAGCCCTCATGGCTGAACTTCCGCGCAACCACGGATCGCATCAAGGGTCACATGACCGATCTGTACGCCACCCTGTTCCACCGGCACCGCTGTGCGACCGGTCCACAGGCAGGCGGATAACGCGTCGCGCAGGCTTGCGTCCGACGTGATGGCAGCACCTTCGGCAGGGCCGTTGACCACGACCTGCGACACCGGGATCAGCGACAAGAGCCGCAAAGGGCGTTCCACATCGCCGACCATATCGGCCACGAAGTCTGTTGCAGGATGCGTGATGATCTCGGCGGGGGTGCCGTATTGAACCAGCCTCCCGGCATCCATCACCGCGATCTTGTCGGCAAGCCGGATCGCCTCATCCATGTCATGGGTCACCAGCATGATGGTGGACCCGAGTTTCCTTTGGATGCGGCGCAGATCACCTTGCGCACGGGCCCGGATGATCGGGTCCAGCGCGCCAAAGGGTTCATCCATCAGCATCAGATCGGGTCTGGATGCCAGTGCGCGGGCCACGCCGACGCGCTGTTGTTGCCCGCCGGACAGATCGGCGGGATAGCGATCGCGAAACTGGACCGGGTCCATCGAAAACAGCGCAAGCAATTCATCGACGCGGGCGGCGATCTTGTCACGCGGCCAGTTCAGCAGCGTGGGTACGGCGGCGATGTTGCGCGCCACGGTGTGATGCGGAAACAGCCCGTGCCCCTGAATGGCATAGCCGATGCGCCGCCGCAGGATGTGTGGCGGCACCGACTGCGTTGATATGCCGTTGATCCACACCTCGCCCGATGTCGGCTCTTCAAGGCGGTTGACCATGCGCAAAAGCGTGGTCTTGCCAGACCCGGAGGTGCCCACAATGACGGTGATCGTGCCGGTTTCCACCGTCATGGTGACGTCATCAACGGCTTTGACGTCGCCATATACTTTGGTGAGGCCTTTGATTTCAATCATTTCGGGCATCCGGCACTGCGCGGGTCAAATCAACGATGATGTCCATGAAAATGGCCGCCGTCAGCGCAAGCGCAACGGTGGGCAGCGCGCCCAGCAAGATCAGATCGGTCGCTGTCTGGTTCAGCCCCTGAAAGACGAACGTGCCAAATCCACCACCGCCGATCAGCCCGGCGATCACCGCAAGGCCGATGTTCTGGACCAGCACGATGCGCAGCCCGGTCAGGATGATCGGCAGGCCCAGCGGTAGCTCTACCCGCCACAGGCGCTGTCGCGGGGTCATGCCCATGCCGCGGGCGGCATCGCGTGCGGCCTCGGGTGCTGCGGCCAGCCCTGCGACCGTGTTGCCCACCACGGGCAGCAGGGAATACAGGACCAGCGCCAGAAACGCCGGGGCAAAACCGATCCCTGCAATGCCGATGGCTTGCGCCCCCGGAACCGTTGCCCCCACCCAGGCCAGGACCGGGATCATCAACCCGAACATCGCAAGCGACGGGATGGTCTGCAAGAAACTGAGAAACGGCAATATCGCGTTGCGAAATCTGACCCTGTGGTGGCACATAATACCGAGCGGAAAACCGATCGCCGCTGCGGCAACCAGCGAGCCGAAGGCTAGACCCAGATGCTGCCATGTGGCGGCAACAAACGCATCCCGGCGGCTGGCATATTCCTGAAAGATCGACAGGTCTGATAGCGCGCCTGACCACAGGACTGCCACCAATGCCCCAAGCGCAAATGCCAGAAGCCCAGCCCGCATCAAGGGACCTGGCACCATGCCAGCCACCGCATCCGCGACCAGCAAAAGCAATACGCCCAGCAGGCACCAGAACCCAACCGCCGGCGATACGCGGGCGTTGGCGCCAGCACCCGCCAACAACGCCGGGGAACCTTGCATCAACAACACCACCAATCCCGCCAAGCCCAGAACTGCACCCGCGAGGCGCGCCCAGATCATCTTGTCGGATATCCCGAGCACCAGCCCCACAACAACTGCCGCCAGGCCCGGCCATATCGCCGCAGGGGCAGCAAGATTCCAGATCCTGATCCCGTCGCCAGCAACGATCCGGTTGGCGGCGATCGTCATGAATGGAAACAGCAGCGCGCCCAGCCCGAGGACAGCGAAAAGGACGCCGGGCGCGGACAGTCCCCGACGATGGGAGGCAACGATCATTGTCCCACGATCAGTCGGCAGCCGCGCGACTGAGATAGTCACGCGCAACTGCTTCAGCAGGCTCGCCGCCCACCTGAATGCGCCCGTTCAGCTCTTGCAGCGTGACAAGGTCCAGACCCTCGAAAATCGGTTTCAGCACATCGGCAATCGCCGGATACTGCGCCAGAACCTCGGCCCGGATGATCGGCGTCGGGGCATAGACCGGCTGAACGCCCTTGTCGTCTGCCATCACAACCAAACCCGTGGCCGCCACGCCGCCATCGGTGCCATAGACCATGGCCGCATTGACGCCAGAGGTCCCTCTTGCTGCTGCCTGAATGGTCGCAGCCGTGTCACCGCCCGACAGCACCACAGTCTGATCCGGGGTCAGTTCAAATCCATACGTTACCTGCATGGCGGGCAAAACAGCCGGTGAGGACACGAATTCCGTAGACGCGGCAAGCTTGACCTGACCTCCGCCAGCGACCCAGGCCCCGAAATCCGACATCGTGACCAGCCCGTTTTCGTCTGCCACGGGCCCAGTTACCGCAATGGCCCATGTGTTGTTTGCGGGCGACGGGGTCAGCCAAACCACGGCGTTTTGGTCAGCATCCAGTTCGGCCGCACGGTCATATCCGCCTTGCGCGTCGTTCCAGATGTCCAGATCAGCCTCATTGAAGAAGAAAGCCGCATTTCCCGTATATTCAGGATAAATATCGATTTGATCGGCCAATAGTGCCTCACGCACCACTTGCGTACCGCCCAATTGCAGCCTGCGTTCGACCGGAAGCCCCGCAGATTCCAGCGCCAGCGCGATGATGTTTCCCAACAGTCCGCCTTCGGTGTCGATTTTGGACGACACGACGATGTCTGCGGACGCAACCGAAGCCATAACGGTGAACACCGCAACAGCGGTGGGCAAAAAGTACGGTTTCAGCATGTAACTTACTCCTGGTCGATGTGATGTGGGCTGGTGGTAAAATACGGAAGCACTTACTTTTTTGTTGGTGCGAACCCGGAGGCCAGGTCGCGGGTGAAAACGTCGGATCGCGCTGGATGTTCCCGAAGTCGTGATTGGCGAATGTTGTTGGCCTAAGTCGTTCGAGGCCGCCCGAGGACGGTTCCCTGCCGTTCTGATCCCAAGCCTCTAACGCGTGGCTGAGCCATTCGTTCCATGCTGACTGTGGCAAATACGGATGACAATTTCGGACCTGTCTCCGCGCCAGAGCTGCGTCGGCACCGATGCAGCTTAACTGACACGGCGCAAGAAGCTTTCCGTGCGCTTGTCCTGCGGCACGTCAAACGAATGCGAACCAGTCTCTGCTTGCCGTACCCAGCTTGGCGTCAGGCGGCGAAAAGGCCGCGCCAGTCTGCGAGGGCGGCGGCCGCGGGTCTGCATGTAGGTGTTGCGGTTATCGAGGTGGCGCTCCGTTGGGAAGTGGTTGTGGACCAAGCATAGATCGAGGCAAACTTCTGTAGCGTCCGAATCCGCCGGACCCGCAACAATGCCCACTCCTGTCGTCGAAACGGCAGATGGGAGCTCTCGGGCCGGTTGTTGAGCCAACGCCCCATCTCGCGGTCATCACCGCGGCCCAGATCCTTCAGTGCGGCCTCGAAAGAACAAAGACGATCCCTCACGATGGCCTTAGGTCATCATTGGCGTTTCGTCGATTTCTTCAGAATTTCAACGCTGACAGGCGATCTCGCGTCTTGGCGACAAGTTTTCCAGCATCTCGCACTCGTGATCCACGGCCCGCCAGGGGTAGTGCGGGCACTGTCAGATTAAAAAGACCGGCCTGTCGCTTTCCGTCCTGACCTTCACGCTTTCGGTAAGACTCAGTTTTTTTAATGATTGTGGCAATGCAGCGCCACGCGACGGCAGCCGAAATTCCTAGCTCAAACCCTAACAGGTCATTTTAATCTGACCATACGTTACGGGCATTTCGAACCAGATCTCCATCCAGCCGATGGCCGGTGCTGCTAACACCAAGTCCGAAATCATGGTCGCGCTGAACTGGTTCTGGTTCAGCCCCGAAAAGAGCGATCTCAGTGCCTATGACGGCAGGGTCACCCTGACCGGCAGCGTCGAATACTGGCACGAACGCGCACTGGCGGACATTACGGTCTGGGCGGCTCCGTGCGTCACTAACGTCATCCGCGTCTAGTGATCAAACGGCACGTCGGGCAACCGATGCGCCTGCTTGGCTATTGGCGGGTATACCGTTGGACGCCGACTTTCCACAGCTGCCGGTCGACGCCCCTCCAGATTTGCTCCATAACCACGGCGGTCGCCGTGTCGCCATAAGCCGCTGCCACCGTGACGGCATCCAGTACCGATTGCCCGAAGGCATCCAGCGGCTCCATGTCCGGCAAACCGTTGATCAGTTGGCTGGTCATGCTTGGGTGGCGCACACTAATCTCCGACATAACCTCGTCCAGCAGCACCGGCCAGCGCACTGTGCCGCCAAGATCATGCAGACGATCTGCGATGCGCATCGTGCAGGTTTCCATCAGGCCGGCCACCTGATCGCACATGTCATCGATCATGATAAAGTTTGCGCCCATCCGGTGGCGGGGGGATCGCCGCATCCTGTCTTGCAGGATCACCGCCAGTGCAAGATGCTGGTTCAACATAGCCAGCGACTGTTGTCTGGCTTCTTCCTTACTAGCGTTCAGCGCGGCCGTCATGGCGTTAAAATCCTTTTCTCAAGAACGGTGGGCGCCCTTTGCGGCTTAAGGGAGGTAAAAGCCGCTCCAAACGCTGCGTCGGTGCGCCCAGGAAACTGCAGGACACCCACCTTGACCAAGCGGACATCCTTATTGTTGTTGCAGCAAGCCTCGGAAACTACTCATGGCAGCACAATCCGGGCGCGCGGCTAAAGTGGCCTTGAAAACAAGTCACCGAACGGCGGCGCATCGTATTCTCCGCCAGAGCCGCCTGCGTTGACCCAGGCTTAGATCTGGTCATGAACCGTGCCCGACAGTTTGTTGGGATCAGGCATCGGCACATTGACCTTGCACCGATGCTGATCTCACACCTGTTCTGGCCCAAAAAGCTGGTGGAGCTGATCGCTAAGCTGGGACACGGTGGGACTCGACGAACCACAACTGCTGATCAATCCCGCGCGAGATTTCGGTGAACAGATCCGCCGTGGTCGCATCGCCCTGTGTTGTCGATAGCCCCGCCGCTAAGCGCACCTGTTGACCAAAGGCCGCCAGGGCAGCGCTGACAGCAAAGACGTGCTTTGCTTCGTCGGCAACACCCAACTCATAGAGCAAAAGATACGACTTGGCGCTGGCCACCTGGATGGTGCCCTCGGCTGTGCCGCCCAAGCCCGCTGTGCGTTCTGCGATCAGGTCGGACGCCTCCAGTGCGGTTTGCGCAACTTTGTCGAACAACTCGTGAATGCCGATGAAGTTGGGGCCGCGCACGTTCCAGTGCGCCTGCTTGATCTGCCCGTGCAGGTCGATCGCCGCCGCCAATTGTTTGTTCAAGAGGGCCACGGATTGCGTCCGGATGTTTTCGGACAAAGTGTTGTGGGTCTGGTGCATTGGTCTGTCGTCCCTTGCTGACGGGTGTTCGGAGTGGCGGATGCCATTCGCGACCTAGCGGGAGGCAAAGGTCGCAGCGACGATTAAGCGCATCAGGGGGAACTGACTGGCATCCGTTGCGTTGACCTTAGCAAAGAGGATGTTGCCGCCGAAAGACTCGGAAACTACTCAGGCCGTTGTTGCTTGATCGAAGTTAATGTCGCGCTGGTTGCATGACGCACACTGGGCAAATTTTCGCCGTGGCTATTGTGCCATACCCCTTGATCGGAGCCGCCTATGCCAAACGATCCGGTGCATTTCTTGAAGAGTGTAGCGCGGCCCTTTGCCATTCGCGGCAAAAACGCGGTGCCATTGCCAGCAAATAGCAACCCGTCCGTGACGGAGTTGCTGTCGCGCAATGGCGAGCTCGCCGTGCAGAACCGGCAGTTGACGGTCGCCTTGGCGATGATGACGCTGGGGGCAGCAACTGTGACTGACAAGCTGACACCCCGACAGCGCGAAGTCTTGGCCCTTGTTCTGGCGGGGCACCCCAGCAAGTACATCGCCGCCGATCTTTGCATCAGCCAGCGCACTGTGGAAAACCACCGCGCCGCGATCATGCACCGGACTGGGGCCACATCTTTGCCTGCGCTGGTTCGCCTTTCACTTGGTGTTTCATGACCATACCTTGCGTTGGTCAGGTGGGAGATCAGAAAAACCACTTTGCTCCTTGTGCCGTCAACTCTGGTTGACAGGCCCGTCCGTTCTACCGTTTTAAGCGTGCCGTGTCGCCGCGTGGTTCCCTCAGCCAGTCGCCGAAGGGACTGCCTTGATGCCCCGCACGCACCACAAACGAGCGGCGCATGCGGGTGTCGCAACTGGTTATTGCATCAGCGCAAGCTGGCCACGGATTTCGCCGTCCGGAAACTTTTCGGTATGCACGTTGAAGTAATACTTGCCTGCCATCAGGTCTGCCGCTTGTTCATCGGTGATCTGCGCAGTGCCTTCCATGGTTTCAGACGTGGTGTCGATCACCGGGCCTGCGGCTTCGGTCGCCTCTGCGGGGCCGTGGATATGCGACGCCGTCATGTCGCCGCTCAGGCCATCATGCGTAAAGACCCAAGTGACGGTTTTGGCTTCGGTATCAAGCGTCACTTCGGCGGTTCCCGTCGCGGCACTGTCGGTCGGCGGAACTTCGGCAGCGCCGGTCAATTCGGTGGTGAATTTCATCATCTCGGCTTGCGCGGCGGCGGCTGTGAACATCATGCTGACGGCCAGCGCGGCAACAACACCTAGGTTTTGGGTGCGGATCATGGCAAACGTCCCCTAAGAAAGTTGGGGCAAAATCACCCTTTGTTCAACGTTTTTCCAATCATACGGTTCCGGGATCACGCAAGGACGGCCGACCAAGCAGGCGGGATACCGCGCAGTTAGTCCGCCAATACGCCGAGAGACGCGCGATCTTGTGGGCTAGAACTAGTGTGCCTGTGAGCGTTGTTGAGCCACACTCGGCAGGACTGCCGCCTTGCTCGACCGCCTCACCCTCCGCTGCCCCTCGCCATTGGGCTCGAACCAATGGCGCCTCAATGGCTCGACCTGGAAACCGGGAACGACAGCTTCCGCTTCAAGGCCAGTTCAGCTGCCGCATCTGCCGCAAGGAGAAAGAAAAAGAAGGAGACAACACAAAACTTGCCCCCCGTATTAACCGAAATCCATAATCAGTCCGGCCTGAACAAGTCTTAGACCATTGATTTCACGCGTTTTAGTTGCGGATTTTCTCGCCATGGGTCGCAAGGTTTTGTATAGTGTCTTTAGAAACCTTGCAAATTCGGTCTTGCCAATGAAGCACCGCTCGCGCCTGCCAGAACAAGATGACCTCCTGCGTCCGCGCCTGGTCGACATGATCGACCCGCGCCATGAGTTGGTGAAGCTGACCGCCCTGATCACCTGGGAAGTATTCGACCGGGAATGGTCGGAGTTCTTCCCTTCGACGACGGGGCGTCCGGCCACACCGCCGCGCCTGGTCGCGGGGCTGCTCTACCTGCAGCATGCCTATCGGTTGTCGGACGAGGCCGTGGTCGCCCGATGGGTCGAGAACCCCTACTATCAGCACCTTACGGGTGAGACCTTCTTCCAGCATCGCCCGCCCATTGACCCGTCTTCCTTGACGCGCTGGCGCATTCGGATTGGTGAAGAAGGCGTGGAGTGGTTGCTGACCCAGACCATTGAGGCCGGACGCAAATCCGGGGCTATCGACGACGCCAGTCTGAAGCGCGTGGCCGTTGATACCACAGTGATGGAAAAGAATATTGCCCATCCCACGGACGCCAGGCTTTACGAACGGGCACGGGCGCAACTTGTCACCCTGGCGCAAGAGGCTGGAGTGGATTTGCGTCAGTCCTATGCCCGTCTTGCGCCCCGTTTGGCCATGCAGGTCGGTCGCTATGCCCATGCCAAGCAGTTCCGACGCATGCGCAAGGCATTGAAGACACTGAAGAGTTACACCGGCCGTGTGATGCGAGGCCTACGCCGCCACCTCGATGACATCGCAACTGGCCCGCTTCGCGACCAGATTATTGCCAAGCTCGCCCTGGTCTCGCAACTGCTGCACCAGCAGCCCAAGGGGAGCGACAAGATCTACGCTCTGCATGAGCCCGAAGTCGACTGCATATCAAAGGGCAAAGCGCGGGTGCGTTATGAGTTTGGCTGCAAGGTCAGCATCACCACGACGCTGGACGAGGGCTTCGTCGTCGGCATGCGCAGCTTTTCTGGCAATCCCTATAACGGTCATACCTTGGCCCCGGCGCTGGAACAGGTGGAAATCCTGACCAACCACAGGCCCGACCTTGCCGTGGTCGACCGTGGTTATCGAGGCCATGGCGTGGACAAGACCCGCGTGCTGATCAGCGGAACCAGGCGCGGACTGACGCCCAAGCTTGTAGCTGATCTCCGCCGCCGCAGCGCCATCGAGCCTGAGATTGGGCACATGAAATCCGGTGGCCGCCTCGCGCGTTGCCCCCTGAAAGGCACCATCGGCGATGCCCTCTTTGCTGTGCTTTGCGGATGCGGCCACAACATTCGAAAGATCCTCGCCCACCTAAGGGCACTTTTGTCCCTCATAATTGCGGCTATCTTGGCGGCCTACAGACCTCACCAGAGTGATCGGTATCAGCCGATGGCAGCCTGACCGCGTTGTTCAGGATCGACTAATCAGAGGTGGCTCACTTCTCGGGGAAAATACCGGCTGACTTCTGGGTTAAAATCAACACCCATAAGGCTATTTGAACCGCGTACCACCTTCGGGATACACGATCATTTTCGTGTCGTCCGCTTTTGGCGCGCCAACAGGTAGCCCAAAGGTCTTGCTGACTGAGTTCGTGGATGCCGCAGTCAAGGGGATGGGGGGCCGGTTGGTGGGCCATCAACCGCACTGCAGGACTGCCCTTCGCAGACCATGTGGACACCAAGGTGAGGCGGGTTGTCCCGAATGGCGTAAACCCTTTTGCGTGCAGCGCTAACGCTTACCTTGCTGTGGTCAGGCCGCCTTTAGGCGCGCCTTCGCCACCACTTGCGACAGGTGATCCATTCCGTAGGGCTTGGTCAGCACCAATGCATCGCGAAACCCATCAATCAGCCCACTTTTGCCATATCCGCTTGCAAAGATAACCGGAATGCCGCGGTCTTGCAGAATCGCAGCAAGGGGGAAAGACGTCACGCCGTGAACATTGATATCAAGAATAGCCATATCAAGATCGCCATATCTGGCAAACTCCATCCCACCAGCCACACGGGTCGCCGTTGAGACCACGGAATGCCCAAGGTCTTGCAGCATACCGGCGAGATCAAGCGCAATGATGGCTTCGTCATCCAATATCATGAACCGTAAAAAGCCGGTATCCGCAGGCATTGTCATATCCAACTATGGGTCCAGGCCCGGCACCGGCGACTGAAACAGGCAAACCACGCCGGTAGCGTCATAAGTAACCTTTACTTCGCCCAAAAGTTCCATCGGCAAAACCTGTTCGATTAATCTGGATCCGAACCCCTTGCGAACTGGCGCTTTCACGGCCGGGCCGCCGGTCTCGGCCCATTGCCACCAAAGACGGGCTTTGTCAGCGAGGCCAGTGACCGTCCACGTGATATCTACGCGGCCTTCCGGCACCGAAAGTGCGCCGTATTTTGCGGCATTTGTGCAAAGTTCGTGCAAGACCAAACTGAATGTCACTGCAAGCTGCGGCCTTAATCCAACATACGGACCCGAAATTCCAAACCGGCTTTTCCCGCCCCGATGCGGGTCAATCGTGGCCTCGATCACACTGGCCAGATCGGTGCCGGACCAGTTTGACGTCACCAACAGATCATGCGCACGGGCCATCACGCGCAACCGCTCGGTAAACGCAAGCCGCGCGTCGGGCAGGGAAATATCGCCGCGCAGGGTTTGCGAGGCGATGGCCTGCACCACGGCCAGCGAGTTTTTGACCCGGTGGTTGAGTTCACCTATAAGAATGTCGCGGTGCTGTTCGGCCTGCCTGCGATCGGTGATGTCGCGCGCTATACTGGACGCCCCCACCAGCGCGCCGGACTGGTCAAGCAGCGGCGATTCCGTGACCGAAACCCAGACCGGCGTGCCATCGGCCTTGATCCGCGACATTTCGTAATGCAGTGTCTTGGCACTTTCACGAAACAGCGCAAGGCAGTCTGGCAGATCACCGGGCTGTGCCGGATCATTCATCGCAGACAACGGTTTGCCAATCATATCGGTCGCACCAAAGCCAAAGATCGTTTCCGCCGCCGGATTCCAACTGTCGATCAGCCCGTCTGCATCAATACTGATGATCGCATCGCGCGAACTGTCCACGATGGCGGACAACTGCCGCGAGACAGCATTGGCCTGCCGCCGAACCGTCACATCCTCGATTGCCAGCAGGATCAGGCTTTGTCGCCCGCCCTCGCGCAGCAATTTGCGCCCGTTGATCAAAAGATGACGTAGCCCGATAACCGGGAAAGACTGGTCAAGTTCGGCATTGTTAAACGGCTGGGCGTCCAGAACCAGTTTTGTAAGCAGGTCGCGCAGTTGCGGCAGGTTCCAGCCGCCGTTGGCAAGATCAATCACCGAATGCCCAATTTCCTGCGCTTCCGATACCCGAAACAACGCCTCAAACGCCGGGTTGATCGAGACAAGGTTCAACGCGTCATCCATCACCAACAGGGGCTGGCGGATCGTTTCCACAATCGCCTGCGCATATATGCGGGCTTCAGTGCTGGCTTGGCGTGCGGCCCGGGCTTCTGTCACGTCAAAGAATGTGATCACCACGCCCGCGATACGGTTGTCCAGCGTGCGGTAAGGCAGCATCCTGCGCAAATGCCAGCGGCCCCCGATGCCCGACACCTCGGTTTCCAGCACCTGAAGTTTGTGCATGACCCGTGCCGCGTCTGACAACAAGTTATCGTCGCGGAACTTCATCGCGAAATGTTCAAGCGGTCTGCCGATATCTGCGGGCAGCAGGTCAAGCAGTTCGCGCAAACCGGGTGTAAACCATTTGATGCAGAATTTGTCGTCCAGAAACAGTGTGGCGGTATCGGTGCCCGCCAGCAGGTTGTTCAGATCGTTGGTGCTACCTTCAAGATCACGCACGTTGCTTTGCAACTGGCCGTTCACCGTGTGCAATTCTTCGTTGAAAGACTGCATTTCTTCTTTTGAGGTTTCCAGTTCCTCATTGGTGGATTGCAGTTCCTCATTCATCGAGGTGGCTTCTTCGTTGGCCGCCTTCAGTTCTTCGTTTGCGGTTTCCAGATGCTCGATGGTGTTCTGCAGCTCTGACCGCACTGTCGCAAGTTCATCCCGCAGATCTGCCACTTGTGACGGGTTTTCCGGCGGGGCGGGCACAGGCCGCACTGCACCGGCAATCACGGGGGCAAAGCTGATCAGGATATGCCCCTTGCCCGACCCGGTGATCGGTGACGCGGTCACCATGACCGCGCGGTGGCCGACGCTGTGTCGCAGCTTTGCCTCGAACGAGACATCGCTGCCCTCGTCGCGGACTTTGCGCACCGCGCTGCGCAGTTTTGTCACCAGCCCCTCGCGCGCCATGGTGAAGACATCGTTCGAAGGCTCGCCCGTTGGCTGTTCAAGATAAGCGCCGGTAGAGCCATGAAAATAAACGACGCGGCCCGCTACATCAATCAGCACAGCGGCGGGCGCGAACCGTTCCAGCAAGGCACGCCGCGCCAGATCGGCGGCGGGCAAGGTTTGGTCGGGCGATTGCACGACGGCGGTTTCCTGTTCTGGCCTTTGGCGGGCGGGCTGGCCGCGCAAAACCGGAAAGTTGACAATATCCAGCCGCGTTGCGCCCAGCCGTTTGTATATCCGCCATTTCTTTGACAGCGTCTCGAAAACGCCGCTGTGCCGCCCGACCGTTTCGGTATTGCCCAGCATCATCGCACCCCCCGGTTCAAGGGCGAAATGAAAGAGCGCGATGATCCCCTGCTGCGCGTCGGGTTCCAGATAGATTAGCAGATTGCGGCAGGTCACCAGATCAAGATGCGAAAACGGCGGGTCACTTAGCAGGTTTTGCGGGGCAAAAACCACGGTGGCGCGCAGGTCTTTCTTCACCCGGTAAGTCGCTTCGGCGGCCTCAAAAAACCGGCGTTTGCGGGTGGCATCAAGGCCGGTGACGGCAGCCGCCGGATAGATACCGTCGCGCGCGATTTGCAGGTTGTCTTCGCGCGCGTCGGTGGCAAAAATCTTGACGTCGAACGCTTTGCCCGCCAGCGTCGCCTGCTCGGCAATCAGCATGGCCACAGTATAAGCTTCTTCCCCGGTCGAACAGCCCGGCACCCAAACGCGGATGGTTGATCCGGTTTCGCGCGACGTGACCAGCGGCGTGATCACAACGTCGCACAACGTTTTCCAGGCATCCGCATCGCGAAAGAAACTTGTGACGTTGATCAGCAGATCCTTGACCAGAGAGGCGGCTTCGGTCGGATCGTTTCGCAAATCGGTCAGATAGCCATCCAGCGCGTCGATATTATACAAACTCAGGCGACGCTGAATACGCCGCTGCAAGGTGCTGCGCCGGTAAGTGTTGAAGTTATGGCCGGTGCGGGTGCGCACCACGGTCAGAATCTGATCAATCAGGTGCTGCGAACTGGTTTCCGACGTCTCGCCACCTTTGGGCGCGGCAATATATTCGTTGCGGAAATATTGTCCCAGAATGGTGGGCATCGCTTCGGGGGCAAGCACATGGTCCGCCATCCCTGCAGCAATCGCACTGCGCGGCATGCCGTCGAATTTTGCGGTCTCGGGGTCCTGCACCAATATCAACCCGCCGGCCGCGCGCACCTCTTTCAGCCCGTCGGTCCCGTTGCTGCCGGTTCCCGACAGCACAACGGCGATGACCCTTT
>JBBSBE010000080.1:0-17918 GCA_038251625.1 Rhodobacterales bacterium | reverse complement strand
TGCAAGATGAATGCAATCGATCCATATTCTTGGTTGGCCAGCACGCTCACCGCAATCGTCAGCGGCCATAAACAGAACCAGATCGACGAACTGCTGCCGTGGAATTACGCTGCCACCGTGTGATCGGGACACCGCTTACGATCAGTTTTGTGCGCCGATCGAAAGAGCGGGTTGCGCGTGAAACGCGCGCTTGCGCGTGGTCATTATCTTGCGACGACGGCTTGCACTTTCACTTTTCCGCCAAAGGGCAATTTCGCCGCCTGATAGATGGTGCGCGCGGGGCGTTTTCCCATCGCGAACAACTCGCCGAAAAGGCCGTTGACCTCCGACACATCTGCCAGATCAATGAATGCGATGTCGATGTAAACGACGTCGGCCGGCGTGAAGCCTGCCGCTTCAACAATCCGAAAGACATGGGCGAAGGCTATTTCGGCCTCCTCGCGGGCTGTGCCCGGTGCGTAAGTGCCGTCGGCGTTCATCGAGAGCTGACCGCTGATCCAGCACTGGTTGCCGACAACGACGGCCTGACTGATCGGAGATGACGGAGTAGGAACTCCGTTCACCTCGACGATATGGCGTTTGGTCATTTTGATCTCCAGTCTGTGAGGGCGGTACGGAAAAACAGGCAATCAAAGACGCGGTTAAGATGCTGCGAGCTTCCTGATCTACCAAATGAAGCTCCGCCACCAAAATAGTGCGAACCATTTGGCCGCCGATTGGCATCTACCCCGAAGTTCTGATAAATGCCGCCGGTTTCCACACCTCATCGTCCCTAAAGCTCATCGGCCGCAGTTCACCATGGCCTGATTTCGCCCGCCGCCTGTCGCGTCAATGCTGCATTGTAGTCGCGGAACCGCATGGCCGATGGCAGGATCGTGCGATCATGGGCGCCAGTCGTTTGCCGCAGCCCAGCGTGAGTTTTGTGTTCGGCCACCATAGCCGTAAGCATCGCCATTGGCCGCTTGGACGTAAACGTAGCTATTTTCGTGCAAAGGGCCCAGCAGTTTTCGCATACCTTCGAAAACCGACTTCACGAAGGCCGTCGTTTCCGCTTTCGTGTTAGTCCCCTCGGTGATCGTGATGGTGAGCCAGAACACCGACAATCCGGCGTCGGTCGGGTGTTTGCCGGCGATGAACCAGCTCTCTGGCTCTGCTTGCTCTACCAGCACAACGGTCACGGCCGGTTCCTTGCCAAGGGTTTCTGCCCCCAGTCGTGATGCGAGGGCGGCGATCTGCGGGCGCAGTTCGGGCCGGGGAACCGGCGAAACATAGCGGATTGTCATCATGGGCATCAGCAGGTCCTTTCCTAATGGGTTGAAGGCAGGGTGACGGTTTTGGTCAGTTGTGGTCAGCAGCCGCACGTTTGGGTCACGCAGCGTGCATGAAATCTTGTCTCCATGTGCGGCAAGCCAGGATCAGATCCCGGCGTACCAGTCGTAGGATGCCGCATCCTCCCAGAAGCCGCCGCGGCCGCCGGCGATTGGCGCCAGCGAGGCGACTGCCTCGATCCCCATGACGAACTTGGCCTGCTTGTAGCCTAGTTGGCGCTCGACCCGCAGCCGCAGCGGCGCGCCATGACCGACTGCAAGTACGCCGTCGTTCATGCCATAGGCGAGGATTGTCTGTGGATGGTAGGCATCCACCAGATCAATGCTTTCGTAGTAGGGCGTGCCGCTGAAGTCGTCGGCGCATTTGAATACGATGTAGCGGGCGTCGGCATGCAGGCGAACCTCGTCAAGGATGGTCCGCAGCGGAATGCCGGTCCATTTTCCGATGGCACTCCAGCCTTCGACGCAGTCATGCCGGGTGATCTGGCTTCGGGCCGGGCGGGCCCGCAGGTCTGCCAGGGAATACCAACGCGGGGTCTCCACCAGCCCGCCAACGTCCAAGTGCCAGTTGGCGAAGCCTTCCGACTGGTGCCTCCGGTAGTCCGCCGAATGGGGCTGGACGTTGCCGTTCATGCGGAAATCGGGTGAGATCTCGGCCGCGTCGAACTCGCGGGCAAGCGATCCGGGGGCGATCAGTCGATGGGTTCGGTAGGACAGGAACTCGCCGCTCGACAGCATCAGGTCGCGGAATGTTGGACCGGTGCCCACACTGCCATAGCCGACCAGAATCGCGGGTGTTGCTAGGGCCAAACCAGTCAAAAGGCTGCGGCGCGAAATTAAAGACGACATCAGCGCTTCTCCTCAGGAAGGCAGAACCAGCCAGTGATCATGGATCTGATTTCGTTGAACGGGCCGGCGAGCAGGACCATCAACAGATGGACGATGACGAACAGAACCAGCAGGCCGGCAGCGATGAAGTGGATGGAGCGGGCCGATTGGCGGCCGCCGAACAGGTCGAGCAGCCAAGGCAGGGCGGCATCCAGACCGGGCGACATGGTCATCCCGCTGAGGACCATCATCGGCAGCAACAGGCCAAGCACCCCAAGGTAGGCGGCCTTCTGCAGAATGTTGTAGCGCAGCGCCGCGATCCCCTTGGGAAAATTCAGGGCAGCGTGATCGCGAATATCCTGCCAGATGTGGCTCGGGCGCAGTTCGGCCGGCTGGGGCAACAGGTCGCGGCGCAGGTGGCCGTTCAGGAAACTGCGCAAACCATAGGCGGCGAGTCCAGTGGCGAATACCCAGGCGAAGCTCAGGTGCCAGTGGCGGGACAGGCTCAGATTGTAGCCGGACGGGATCGTCGCCCAGCTCGGAAAGGCTCTTGTCTGCGGGTGCCCCAAGCCGTCGGTCCATTGACCAAGGATTCCGGTGGTAACGATGCTGTGGCTGCCGAGACGCAGGAAACCTTGCCCCCCGGCGCTGCTAATCTCCAGCCAGGCGTGGTCGGGATTGGCGCCGAACTGACCCCAATACAGCCGAGGATGGGCGTTGAAGATCATCAACCCGCTCATCAAGAGAATGAGCATCGTCACGGCGTTGATCCAGTGCCAGAGGCGTGTGGACAGCCGGTGACGGCGAACAAGGTCGCCGCCTTGCGGCAAGACCTTGGTATCAGGGATCGGGAAGATCAGCATCTTGAAACTCCTAAGGAAAGATCGGAGCGGGCGGAGGCGCGGACAGACGCCGCCGCCCGAACGGCTTAATTGCCGGCTGCCGCGTGCATCGCATCCGTTGCCATCATGTCGCCATGACCCGCGCAGGCGCCAAGCGTCGCCATAAGGTCGCTGTGATCGGCCATGGCACCCGTATCAGCCATAGCACCCGTATCAGCCATGGCACCCGTATCAGCCATGGCACCCGTATCAGCCATGGCGCCAGTATCGGCCATCGCACCTGTTGCCGGGGCGGCGGTGGCCATCGCATCGGGGGCGGCAGCCATACCGCCGGCAGCCATATCCGTCATCGCCTGCATCTGGCCGGCGGCGTCCATCGCCGTGAATTCGGCGCAGGTCATGTGAGACGCGCTCGCCATGGCGTCGGTTTCGGCGCTGGCAGGTAGGCCGAAGCTGGCAGACGCCGCCAGCAGAAAGATTGCGGCTGCGCTACGCGGAAGGTGGCGCGGGAGGGCGCGGGAGGGAGCAGACAAGCGGGACATCGGGGTTCCTTTCAGAGAGGTTTCAGCACCATTGCTTCGACCTCCGAAGGGGTAATCCAATTTCTAAATCTGGAATATCCGGCAAATCCGAGAGACATGCTTCCGGTTTCTGGAATGTTGTTTGTAACGATCCGAGATCGAAAAGATCGCTCGCCTTGGCCTATTCTGCAGCCTTCAGCAACGCGGCCTTGAGCCTTGGTGCCGCGAAGTCGAGGAACGCACGCAGCTTCAGCGGCAGTTGTCCCTGCGCCGCATAGACAAGACTGACTGGCCAGGCCGGCGGCTGGAACTCGGCCAGCACTGGTTGCAACTGGCCGCCTCGGCGGGCTGATGCAATCTGATATGACAGTACCCGGGTCAACCCGAGCCCGGCAATGGCGGCGTCGATGGCAGACTCGGCGGAATTGACCACCAGTCGGGGTCGGATCGCCACCCGGCGGTCGCGTCCGCCCTCGCGGAACGACCAGCCGTCGGACGAGGTCAGGATGTCAAAGGCGATGCAGTCGTGCTCTGTCAGAGCATCCGGTATCTCTGGAATGCTGCGCTGCGCCAGATACGCCGGGCTGGCGCAGACCACGCGCCGCACCTCACCCAGACGGATCGCGAGGTTGCTGCTGTCCGGCAAGTTGCCGATCCGCAGGGCGATGTCGATGTGGTCCTCTAGCAGATGGGCGTTCCGGTCGGACTGGATCAGCCGCACCTCGATCTCGGGATAGGCTTTGAGGAATTCCGCCACGACTGGCAGGACATGGAGGCGCCCGAACACCACCGGAGCCGCAATCACCAAGCCGCCCCGGGGGGCCACGTATTCTCCGGCCACGGCGCGTTCGGCCTCATCAATCTGCAGCAGGATCCTTTGGCACGCGTCGACATAGCTGCGCCCAGCGTCGGTCAGGCTCAACTGACGGCTGGTCCGGATCACCAGACGCGCCCCTAGATGATCTTCCAGTTCAGACAGTTTGCGGCTGATCGTCGGCAACGGCATCCGCAGCTTGCGCCCCGCGCCGGAAAGCGAGCCCGCCTCGACCGCCGCCAGTAGCACGGCCATGGAATCAAGTCGGTCCATGAGGTTCCATAATTCGGAAGGATAGCTTTCAAGGATGCCAGATACACGAATGAAATGAAATGGGGTATTTCAAGTTTGTCAGGCCAATCCGGCCAAGACCGAACCTAAAGGACCGCTGCCATGACCCGTCTTCCCACCCCTGCCACCATTGCCGATGCGCCGGACGCGTCTCAGCCGATGCTTGAGGCCGTGAAGAAACAACTCGGCATCGTGCCGAACCTGTTTCGCACAGTGGCGACCAGCCCGATCGCGCTGGAAGGCTATCTTGGCCTGTCGGGCACACTGGCCAAAGGCCGCCTGCCAGCACCGACCCGTGAACGCATTGCGCTGGCGGTGGCCGAGATCAACGCCTGCGGCTATTGCCTTGCAGCGCACACCTACCTTGGTCGCAATCTCGCCAAGCTGGATGACGCCGAGATTCTCGCCAACCGCCATGGCACCTCGACCGATCCCAAGGCAGATGCCGCGGTCCGCTTTGCCGCAAGCGTCGTGCGCCAGCGCGGCCATGTCGACGAAGCCGAGGTCGAGGCGGTGCGCCTTGCAGGATATGACGACGCCCAGATCATCGAGATCGTGCTGCATGTCGCGCTGAACACCTGGACCAACTACATCAACTCGGTCGCTGGGACTGTCATCGACTTCCCGGTCACAGCCGCTCTGGCCGCGTGACGCGTGTGACCGCCATCCTGGCTTTCGCCGTGGTGGCCGCCAACTGAAGCGACGGATGTGACCCGTCCGCCTGCGCTGCCTTTTTGTCTAAATCGCAGCCCTGACCGAAGCCGCCGACATGAAAGCGCGGCTTCGGCGCAAGAACCGCATCCTGAAGGCGGAGAGGAAGCGGCTGAAAATAAAACTGGATTTTCTGGCAACTCAACCCCCAACACAAAGAGGAAATACCCTGATGAAACTGAAATCTCAACTCCTCGCAGCAGCGTTCGGCGTCACAGCCACGACGCTGGGCCTTATCGCTTCGGTGCCTGCGTTCGCAGACACTGCTGCCGTCATCACGCCCGAGGTCACATCATCGGACGTCAAATATGGCTCCATGAATATCGACGGGCTTAACATTGCCTACCGTGAAGCTGGCGATCCCAAGTCGCCGAAGCTGGTTCTGTTGATGGGTTTCCCAGCGTCTGGCCATCAGTATCGCAAGCTGATAGAAGACCTATCCGACCGTTTTTACGTCATCGCACCCGACTACCAAGGCTTTGGGGCCAGCGATGCGCCCGATCCGGCAAGCTATGACTACACGTTCGACAAGCTGGCCGACACGACGAAAAAGTTGCTTGCCGCCAAGGGTTTTGACCATTTTGGCCTCTATGCCCAAGACTACGGCGGCCCGGTTGGCTTTCGCATCGTCACCGAAGCGCCCGCCAAGCTCGACTGGCTGATCATCCAGAACACCAACGCCTATCCCGAAGGCTTCTCAGCCGCATGGGACGGTTTCCGCAAGGCGCTGTGGGTTGACCGCTCGGCAGAAAACGAAAAGCCGCTGGCGGCATTCCTGACGCATGACGGCATCAAGGGCATCTATCTGGCCGGTGCGTCCCATCCCGAACTGATCAGCCCGGACAATTGGGAATACGATTACGGGATCATGGCGCGTCCCGGCCATGTCCGGCTCAACCTCGACCTGTTCTACGACTACCGCAAGAACGTCGATCTCTACCCGGTGTGGGAGAAGTTCCTGCACGATCAGCAACCCAAAACGATCATCTTCTGGGGCCAGCATGATCCGTTCTTCACGCCCGAAGGCGGGGAAGCTTATCTGCGCGATCTGCCCAACGCAGAGATGTACCGGCTGAACGCGGGCCACTTTGCCGCCGAAGACAACGCCCCGTTCATCGCAGCACGGATGAAGGCCTTCTACGACAAAGAGGTTAAGACCGCGATGTAACTGCCCCCGGCGACCATGGACCAGCCACGTCAACTCGGTCGCCGGAACAGAAACGGACTTCCCGGTCGCCGCTGCCCTTTGGCGGTGGCGACTGCCCGATAAATGGAGAATGAACATGTCCCGTCCACCACTGCCGCCGTTCACTGTCGAGACCGCAGCCCTCAAAGCGCGGCTTGCCGAAGATGCCTGGAACAGCCGCGATCCTGCCCGCGTGGCCCTCGCCTATACGCCCGACAGCCAATGGCGCAACCGGTCCACGTTCCTGACCGGCCGCGGTGCCATCGAAGCGTTCCTGACCGCCAAATGGGTGCGAGAGATGGAGTACCGGCTGATTAAGGAGGTCTGGGCCTTCCACCAGAACCGCATCGCGGTGCGCTTTGCCTATGAATGGCGCGACGACCATGACCGCTGGTTTCGCAGCTATGGAAACGAGAACTGGGAGTTTGATGCGGATGGTTTGATGCAACAACGCCGTGCAAGCATCAATGATCTGGAAATCTCCGAGGCGGACCGCAAATTCCAATGGCCCCAGGGGCGCCGGCCGGATGATCACCCCGGCCTGAGCGAACTTGGTCTGTAGGGGTCCGAAAGGTGGAATATTCAAGTGACGTCGCCTTCACCCCAACGGTCAAGGCCCTTCAAGCCCGCAAGGGGTCGCGCCGCGCCTATGCCAATCAGGAACAAGCGGGCGGCTGGCAAACCGAGATCACCGATGATCTGAAGGTCTTCATCGAGGCTCAGACCAGCGTCTTTCTGGCGACAGCGAACGCTGATGGACAACCCTATATACAGCATCGCGGTGGCCCGGCCGGTTTTCTGCAGGTGATTGACAGCCGGACCCTTGGGTTTGTCGACTATGCCGGCAACCGCCAGTTCATCTCTAGCGGCAATCTTAGCGACAATCCCAAAGCCTATCTGTTCCTCATCGACTACGCCAATCGGAGGCGCATCAAGATCTGGGGCACCGCGAGGGTTGCCGAGGGCGATGCCGAAATGACAGCGCGCTTGCTGCCCGCCGACTACAAGGCCCGGGCTGAACAGGTGATCCTGTTCACGGTTGCGGCTTGGGATGCCAACTGCCCGCAACATATCCCGCAGCGCTTTGAGGCGGCAGATGTGGCCAAGGCCTTGGCAGCCAAGGACGACCGCATCGTGGCGCTGGAGGCGGAACTGAGCGTGCTCAAGGCGGCCAAGCGGTAGAGCTCAAGGCTTTGTAATAAAATCTAAAAACGGAAAACCGCCATGTCACAATCGTATCTCACCGACCTTGCCACCTTTTTCCTTCGTGTGGCGCTGGGCCTCATCTTTCTGGCGCACAGCCTCATTCTGAAGCTGTTGGTTTTAACATTTCCGGGAACTGCCCAATTCTTCGAAACCATCGGCTTGCCGGGCTGGCTTGCCTATGTGGTCTTTACCGCCGAAGTCGTGGCGGGCGGCCTGCTGATCCTCGGTGTCCAGACGCGCTGGGTGGCGCTTGCCGCCTTGCCGATCCTGGCCGGAGCCGCGTGGGCGCATTCCGGCAACGGCTGGATGTTCGCCTATCCGAATGGCGGTTGGGAGTACCCGGCCTACCTGACGCTTCGGGCTGCTGTGCAAAGCCTGCTTGGTGATGGCGCCTTCGCGCTCAATCGCTCACTTCCATTGACGCAAATTGCAAGATTTCGGCAAAAGGAGGTTCTGCGATGAATCAGATCATTTGTTGCGTAACCCACGTTCCCGCAGAGGGTGCGGCGCGCGTGTTTGATGTCTTTGGGCGTGAAGTTCAGGTCTGGCGGACCAAAGATCACATTTGCGCCACCGCAAATGTTTGTCTTCGCCTCGGTGGGCCGCTGGAGTGCAAGGATAGTGCGTTCGTGTGCCCTTGGCATGGTGCGCGCTTTGACACGGCCGAGGGGCGACACATTGAAGGTCTTGCGCCGTCCGATGCCCGTCTGCTGATCCTGCCCACCCGGATCAAAAGGCACGCGCTTGTCCATGTCTGGGGAGAGCCATCATGACCCTGCATCTGATTAGCCACACGCTTTGTCCCTATGTTCAGCGTGCAGCAATCTCGCTTGCCGAGAAAGGTGTCGCCTTCAAGCGGAGCGATATCGACCTCGCCAACAAGCCGGATTGGTTCCTTGTCATTTCGCCGCTCGGCAAGACGCCGGTGCTTCTGGTCGACGAGGTGGCAATCTTCGAATCGTCAGCAATCCTTGAATATCTGGAAGATACGCAACTGCACCCGCTGCATCCGGCGGACCTGCTGGACCGCGCGCGACATCGGGCGTGGATTGAGTTTGGCTCGGCCGTGCTGAACGATATTGCGGGCTTTTACGCCGCGCGCGACGCGCAGACCTTCGTCGCAAAACGCAATGCGTTGCGTGACAAATTCGTGCGGCTGGACCTTGAACTGGCGAAGGGCCCCTACTTTTCCGGGGAACAGTTCAGCTTGGTAGATGTCGTTTTCGGACCGGTATTCCGGTATTTTGATGCTTTTGACCGGATCGAAGATTTCGGAATATTGACGGGTCTGGCCGGTGTAGATGCCTGGCGATCTGCGCTTGCCAGCCGAAGCTCCATCGCTGGCGCCGTCACGTCCGACTATCCCGATCTGCTGGAGCAATTCATCAAACGACGTGGATCGCAGCTGTCTGAAATCTTGCAAGCCCGCTTGTCCGTCGTGCCGTCAGCACCGGCCTAGACCGCCTGTCTGAGCGCGACGGCAGACGCCAAGTCGTATCACGCAGCAGCCTTCGGCCAAGTCTAAAACGGCGTCTACAGGCCGGGTGACCCGCATTTTTGTAAGGTAGTGGCAATGAAAATCCTCGCAATATCAGGCAGCGGAGGCGTTGCTTCGACCAACACGGCGATGCTGCGGGCTGTGTCGCAAATCGCGCGACCGGATCATGACGTGACCGTGTTTGCAGGGCTGGTCACCTTGCCCGTCTTCTCACCGGACAATGCCGCCATGCCCTTGCCCGTAGCGGTTCAGACGTTTGCTGAAATGATCCGGCAGGCCGACGGCTTGATCATTTCAAGCCCCGAATATGTCAGATCGATTCCCGGTGGCTTGAAGAACGCGGTCGACTGGCTGGTGGCGCGGGATGAACTTGCCGACAAACCCATTGCGCTGATGCACGCGTCGCATCGCGGCGACGACATGTTGGCGCAACTTCGGGCGGTCCTGTCGACGGTCAGCCAGCGATTCGCACACGATTTGTTTCTAAGGTTCGAGTTCCTCAAGCTGTCGCCGCAAGAAGTATCGGCTCAGCTGGCCACACTCCAAAATCGCGCCCTGGTGACTGACTTCCTGAGCCACTTTGCGAGGCGCTGCCTGTGACAGGTCGTCAAAGCGGACCGACCCGCTGTCCCAAGCAAGGTGTTCCTCAAGGCTCCGTTTTTCGAAAGCTTAATTGGATCAATCGGTTGAACAACATCGCAATACAAGAAAGAGACCACGCGCGCGCCTCAGGATCTTTGATCGCGATCAGGCTTTGCTGACGGCGATGGACCTGTTCGGGACACAGGGCAAGGCGGGTATGTCAACCGCGCGGTTGCCAAAAGGCGATCGGCATCCCCGCCCAGCCTTTCCCTAGGCATTGGGTCACAGGAAGGCCGGCCGCTGGAGAGGCTTGAAGTCTATCGAACCGGCACCGGCGCAGTTCCGGTTCATGCGCTTTTTGCCGCGACTGCAAGAACGGGATTTCGGGAATTTCGAACAAAGTCGTGATGGGTTTCACAGGCAATGCCGCGCGCGCCGGCCGTTTCATCGCCTGCGGAGAATTGCAGACCACCGTTGAAACCCCGGATGTGGCCGAACGCTTTGCGGCATTGCGGCATTGCGGCATGCGGCGAAGCAGACGATCAAGGCCCACTTGCAAGCTTAACCGGCCGCAGGTGCCGTGTTGCTGGGCACAGACATCGAACCCCTGAGCCCTTATTCTGCTACCATAGTCCAAGGCTTGGCCGTGCAGGCCCACGATGGCGCAAGCCGTGAAACCCTGTTCGCCGTTGTTAATCTGGCGATGACCGCCTGACCAAGATGCTAAGTGACCGCAATTGCTTTGCGGAGTCAGAAAGATTTATGGGATTGGGGTTGTAGTCGGCATCTGTCAAAGTCAGGGCGCTTATGGCTGCCGTGCTCGCCTATTGGGGCAAACTTGATCTCTCCGTGGCATGCTACTTTGCCGACCGTCGTTGCGGCGTGCAAATATAGGAAGCACATTGGCGGGTTTGGTATACATTAACCGGATCCTGAACTGCGAGGGCGGACCCATGATCACGTTGTGTGGCTTTGGCGTGAGCAACTACTACAACAAACTCAAGCTGGTGCTGCTCGAAAAGCAGATCCCGTTCAGTGAGCGCCTGGTCTATCCGTGGGAGAGAGACAACTTCATTGCCCAGTCGCCGCTTGGCAAAATCCCGTTCATTCAGACCGATGAAGGCGGCTTGTCGGAATCTCAGGCGATCCTCGAATATCTGGAGGATTGTTTTCCGGCGATTCCGCTCTATCCCGCCAGCCCGTTTGCACGAGCAAAGTGCCGCGAACTGATCCAACATCTAGAGATCAATGCGGAATGGGTCGTGCGCCGGCTGTACAAGGAGAGTTTTTTCAGTGGCAAGGTTTCTGTGGAAACCAAGAACGAGGTCAAGGAGCGGCTTGCCTTGGGCCTGCAAGCGATCGCAAACTTGGCGACGTTCGCACCCTATGTCTGCGGCCCTGATTTTACGGCCGCGGATTGTGTGGCATATGTGCATTTCACGATGATCCGGCAGGCAACCCTTGCGATCTATCAAGAGGATATGCTGGCGCTTCACATTCCGAAGGCCCCGGCGTACATGCGGCACTTGGGTGCCCGGCCTCACTTTCGAACAATAATGGCTGACCGAGATGCGGCGCTGACGATGTTTCACAGAACAGGCGTGGCCTATGAGGGTTAAAGACTCTGTCCTACCAATGTAGGTTGGCCCTGACCACGCGCGGCTCTGGTAGGCCATGCCGCCATACTGGTGCGCGCTATGTCAAATATGGAAGACGAGTCGGCTGAAATCTTTGCGATCAACGCCATGCCCTGTGCGACGCCGACGTAGAACCGCGCAAGCGCCCGACAGTCTGTTTCAAGGCCAAGGTGTCCCTCCCGTTGGCCACGCTGAATTACCTGATAAATAGCATCCTCAAGGCCCGCTATGCCGTTGGCGACGTTCCGACTGATCCGCTCGGACCCGCCACCGCTTTCCAGGATCGAGTTGGCAAACAAACACCCTCGGGGAAGCCGCTCGTCGGCAAGATGCTCCGCTGTGCGCAGAAGAAACGTTTCAATCGCTTCACGGGGATCGGCAATCTCAGTCAAGGCAGTCATTGGACGTTGTGAAAATTCCTTTCCGTACCGTTCTAGCACAGCCAAGAACAGCGCTTCCTTGTCGCCAAAGGCGGCATAAAGGCTCGCCCGATTGATGCCGACCGCCTCGACGAGTTCGGACATCGTCGTCGCCTCGTACCCTTTGCGCCAAAACACCTGCGTTGCCGTTTCAAGAGCGGCGTCAACATCAAATTCGCGAGGCCTGCCGCGTGTTGCTTCATTTTTAATCATAAGTGTCAATATATGTCATTTCAAAAAATTTCAAGATCATATTTTACATAGGAATGTTGGCGAAATTACAAGAATTTATTTGTTGACAATGCGTTCCATAAATGTGCATACAGCATCCGAACCAACCGCTTTGAGAGGCGAACTTCCGATGATCGAACTCTACACTCACAACACCCCCAATGGGCACAAGATCAGCATTGCCCTAGAGGAGCTTGGCCTGCCCTACGTCGTCAAACGCGTGAACACTTTCACTGGCGAACAGTTTTCGCCGGAATTTGTGGCACTCAATCCCAACGGGAAAATTCCCGTCATTGTCGACACCGAGACGGGGCAAGTCGTCTACGAATCCAACGCCATCCTGCTTTATCTAGCGGAAAAAGCCGGACGATTGATGCCGACCGACACGAAGGGCCGCTTCGAGGCGTTGGAGCTGTTGTTTATGCAGGCCTCGTCTGTCGGTCCGATGTTTGGTCAAAGGGCGTTCTTTGCCTATTTTTCGTCTGAAAAAGTGCCCTTCGCCCTTGATCGCTACACCAAGGAAGCCGCCCGCGTCGAAGCCAGCATGGACAGACTTCTGGAAGGGCGTGACTTTTTCTGTGGCGACTATTCCATCGTGGACATTGCGTTCTTTGGCTGGGTCAACACGGCAGAGGCCTCGTTTTATCCTATCAAAGACTACCCAAACCTTAGCGCATGGTTTGCGCGCGTCGCGGCCCGTCCAGCTGTTCAAAAGGGTCTTACCATCCCGGAGCCTCTGATCGACTTCACGCCGCTAAGGCGCTCGGCCGCCTGACAGGCTGATCGGATCGATTTATCGGTTCCGCGATCAAGTCTAACCAAGACAGTGATTTAAAAAGGTCTGTCCGTTTTCGAAATTCTGATTCCGCAATCTTTTGCCGGAAGCAGCTCGAAGAAACATGCGTTTTTTCGATTGATTAAACATAAGCCGGCCCAACGCAAATCGATTGGGCTGGCCCTCCAAGTCAGGAAAAGGAAATCTCTATGTTGCTCTCCGGATACTACATAACTGCAGAACTAAAGGTAAAAGACCCAAGCAAGGCTGCGCTTGCCAAGGCAGAATTGATCGCGCTGTGTGCAAAGACGATCACCGAAGCCGGCTGCACGCTTTTCAGGATGCATCAAGTCGCTAATCAACCCGACAGCTTCTTGCTTTGGGAACGCTTTGATGACGAGGCGGCTTTCAAGGCTCATTTTGAGCAGCCCTATACCAAGGACTACGTGGCGATGGACCTGACCGAGGTCGTCACCTTGTTCCAATCCAACATCGTTTGATGGGCTGGTCAGGATAAGACCATGCAGCAACCGCATCTCATTCGCCAGCGGCACGTCCGCTGACGGCCTCGAAGCGACCCAGCGGCTTTACCGCCGCACAAAGTCCCCGAAAAACACACACTCTACGAAACAAAGGAACACTTCCATGTTGAACCGTCGCTCCCTTCTATTTTCTGCTCCGGCGCTGATCGCAGCCCCTGTGCTTTTGCCCTCGGCCGCGCGCGCTGCGGCCCCGCAGGCTGACAAACAGGCGATCGGATTGTACCGGACCCGTATCGGTTCAATGGAGATCACAGCAATCTCGGACGGATACATTCCCCTGCCGGCCACGATTTTCTCCGATACCGAACCGACCGCTGTTGCCAAGGCGATCGAGGCCAGCCCGCAGAGCAGCGCTTTGACAATCCACATAAACGCCTTTGTGGTGAACACCGGAACTGCCATCTATATGATCGATTCCGGCGGCCCCGCCAGTTATGTGCCAACAATCGGGCGGTTCAATGCGACGCTGGCTGCCGCCGGCATCGCGGCAGAGGATGTGGATCAAGTCCTTCTCACCCATCTTCATATCGACCATGTCGGCGGCCTGACGGATGCTGCGGGCAAGGCGCTGTTCCCGAATGCGGGTCTTACGATGCTCGCCACGGAGCATTCCTTCTGGACCGCCCCGGGTTTTCTTGAAAACGGGCCGGAACCGCTAAAGCCAATCATCGCTGCAGCGCAGGGTGCAGTTGCAGCCTACGCCGACCGGTTGACCCTGCTGACGGGCGAAGTCGATATTGCCCCCGGCATCACGACGCTGCCAATCCCAGGTCATACGCCCGGCATGACCGGTTATCGGCTGTCATCGGGGAATGATCAGGTGCTGATGTGGGCCGACGTCATGCATTTTCCTGCAATTCAGTTCGCACATCCCGACTGGCATCTGGCACTCGATACTGACAAACTTGCCGCTGCAGCCAGCCGCGCCCGCATCCTTGACATGGTAACAGCCGACCGCATCCCGGTGATCGGCAGCCATCTGCCGTTCCCCGGCCATGGACATGTCCTGCGCAAAGCCGACGGTTTCCGCTATGAAGCCGCTTTCTGGGATGTGGCGTACGCCTGATCAAAACGGGCCGCTGATCCCCGGCGGCTCTGTTGCAACAGAGACCTCAGCGACCACGCCTTCAAATAACAGGAGTGGCACGACGTGAAAGACCCATTTTGTCCCTGACAGGATGCGGCGGAAACCTTGCGCTGTAGGGCAGGAATGCATATTGTAAGGAGAAGTATCAAAAAGTAAGGAGTCAGACGATGCAGGAATCTACGATCACCACCAAAGGGCAGACGACCTTGCCCCGGACTGTGCGGTCGGCGCTCGGCCTTGCACCCGGAGACCGGGTGCGCTACGTGATTCTTGACGGCGAAGTCCGGTTGGTGAAGGCCCGGCCTGTGGCCGGGCTTGCGGGTGTTCTGGCAAGACCGGGGCGCAAGCCGGTCACGCTTGAGGATATGGAGGTTGCGATTGCGGCCGGGGCGACCGACGCAGCTGACCCGGACGCATGATCGCGCTGGATACCAATGTGGTCGTCCGGTTCCTTGTTCAGGACGATGTTGATCAGGCGGTGTTGGCTGGCGAAGTGATCTCGGGCCTTACCGTCGACGCCCCGGGATTTATCAGCCGCGAAGTGATAGTCGAACTCGTCTGGGTGCTGGAGCGCGCCTATCGGTTCGCAAAAGGTGAGGTGGCGGACGCGCTGGAAGGTCTGCTGGCAGCATCCGAAATCGAAATCGAGGCCGCTGATGACGTCGGCCTCGCCCTTTTCCGCTACCGCGATGATGGCTTCGGCTTTGCCGATCTGATGATCGCCGCTGCATCGAGGCGCGTCGGCGCCTCCGAATTGGTGACCTTCGACCGCAAGGCGGCGCGGATCGACGGCGTCCGGTTGCTTGCATAGCGACCACGGATCAAACCGGGTTGGCGCAGAATCGTCGCCGACCTCGGCACTATTGTTTCAGGCGGCAGGCGATGGTGTTTTATCGCCTCAATATTCCCCCTTATTCCATAATAAGCACCGTAATTCAGTGACTTAAAGGTTGCTCTCTTTTGGTCTCAGCGGCTGTCTGCATCCAATGCAACGCAACGGAGACCGCCATGAAGCCCCTGACAACCCACGAAGAATTCTGCCTCAAGAACGTCGCCCACTTTGTCGCCGCCCGAGGCCGCACGCCCACCACCCGCACGCGGGAGCAATTCGCGACCCTGCCGGAGGCGCAGGCCTTTGGCGCGGCGATCGGCGACGGCCGCACGATGATCTACGCGGTCACGACCCTCGGCCATTCCGCCCACATCACCAACGCCTGAAGGAACGAACCCATGAAAACCAAAGCCCTCACTGCCGCGCAAATCGACACGCTCGCCCAGCGCCTTTCCGAAACCCCGATCGAACCGACCACCAGCGCCAATAAGGCGGGCGATACCTTCGCCCGCTTGCTGGCGGCAAGGATCGGCGCAGAGCGCGCAGCGCTGGCCTTCACGTCGATCATGACCGCTGACACCTACGATCAAGCCGAGGCCCGGCTGACCTTGGTGCTGGACTACGGCAACCCCGATCCGGCGGGCCAGCCGATCACGGCGGCGGAGGAAGAACCGAAAGCTGCGCCCACCCCAGTGTTCGGCAAGCGCCAAGCCGTTCTCGATCAGCCGCAGACTGGCGCGCTGCCACCAGCGCCGGATTTCTCCAAACCGACGCATGCAAGGTTCCGCACCAAGCTGGCCCAGATCGTGGCGCTGGCGGAGGCGGGCGACATCGCCGGTTTGCAAGCGTCCGAGATCAACCCCGTTTCGTCAAGCCCCAAGGCGATGGCGCGCTACCGCGACCTCTGCGTGATCGCCATTACGGCCCGCGCGCAGGTGTCGACATGAAGGTCACCCGCGAATTCGCCCCCGGCGATCGCTACGTCTATGATTTCGGGCTCTGCAGTTATGAGAACGGCTGGGCGCAGGTCGATACGGCGCAGGACGCGTCGTACTTCGGCACATGGGCCAATCCGACCCGGTTGATGATCTTCAGCTATTGTGAGGGCGACACGACCTTGAAGGAGGCCGCGTCGCCAAAGGAGTTCGCCGCCGAACTGCGCGAGATTGATGCATGGCACCTGATGCACGGCTATGGCCCAGCGCGGATCGATCCGGGGTTTGATCCGACGACGAAGGCGGCATTCGTTGCGTTGGGGCTGGAGGAAATGTTGCACTGAATGTGCGGCGCCCGCCTTGGCCAGAGGTGCTGAAACAATCAATTCATCGAAGCCGTCGGACCGTTTGAGGTTCGATATGGGTTCAGTGCACACCCCGCGCCCGCAATCGCTCCGGCGTGACCAGACCGCGTGACAGCATCGCATCACGGATTGTGTTGCTGATGGTGTTGGCGGGCAGGAACTTGTCCGAGTTGACCATGTCGGCGTAGAAGGCGGCGAGTTCATCGGCGCTGGGCCGGGTGCCTTCGGTGCGCTTGGGTTGGCGGTTGCCGGTCGGGCCCTTCGGGGAAGCTGCCGCGACTTGCTCATTGCGCTTGGCAGCTCGTTCCATCGCCCGGTCGAGGGCCTTGGGCCCATCGGGTGGGGCGGGGTGGTCCCTCCGGGTTTCGGTGGCGGTCTCGATGATCCGGTCCTCGGTGAGGCCAAGGTCGTCGATCCAGCGGCGCACATGGGTTTTGGCTGACCAGCCCTGCCACCAGGCGGGCAGGGAGCCGTTTGGATCGATGCCCAGTGCCTTCAGAAGCTCTGCGAAAAAATGATCAAAATCGATCTCGCGCGCTTGCGCGTCCTCCTCCTCCTTTACTGGTTTAGTTAAAGGTTCCCTTACAAGGTTATACTCCGGATTCCGGAGATGGCTTTGGGGAAAATCCGGAGATGGAACGCCCGGAAATCCGGAGTTGGCCCCATCTGGCGATTCCGGAGATGGGTCGTCATTTTCTTCCATGATTTCAACAAACCCATCTTCGCTTTCCGGAGGTGGGTTTTGCGGGAATCCCGGCTCGAACCCCAGGACATACCGCGTTGGCAAGCGCCGATGGCTGTGCGGATGGTGGGCCCGGATGCGGTGGATCAGGCCCAGTTTCTCCAGCGTGGCGAGGTGATCGTTCAGGGCGGAGATGGACATTTCCGCGTCCTCGGCCAGCCGCGCTTGTGTCGGAAAGCAGCCGAAATCCGGGTTGTGGCGATCGCAGAGAAACCACAGGACGATCTTGGTGGCAGGCTTCAGCCCGCGCTGTTGGATGGCCCAGTTGGTGGCGGCGTGGCTCATGGAGGATCTCCGGACATGGAAAAACGCCCGGTGATGAACACCGGGCCGGATAAGGTGGGGCGGGGTCGAAAACGCCTAGGGTGGGCGGTTCCGTGGCTGGGCAGAGACGGAAGGGCAGGGCGGTCGCGGTGTTGATCAGATTGCGGGCGCGCACTCAGACGCAGGGTGCGCACCTGCGAACCGCGCACCCAAAGGTGCGAACCCAGAAAAAATGTTTGACGCTAGAGACTTACCGCGCCTCTGCCCCCCGCATACACCTCA
>JBBSBE010000079.1:0-17958 GCA_038251625.1 Rhodobacterales bacterium | reverse complement strand
CCGCCGACCCCTTGTAGCCATGCGCAAAGACCAGCGCACCCACGGGGCCATCGGCGGCAGCAGGCGGCAGGTACAGCCGGTAGCTGCGGTCCCCCACCTTGCAATCGCTGTCGGGGCCGCAGGCGAGGGCGGGCGTGGCAAGAAGGAGGAAAAGAAGGGCAAGGCAGCGCATCGGCATCTCCGGTCAGGTTGCCCCCAGCCTTCGCGTGGGGGCGCGAAAGGCAAGCCACCTTCGCGTGAGGATGGGCCAGTTGGGCGCGCGAGATCAGCCCCAGAGGGCGGGATCGGGGGGATGCGCGCCAGCAGCGTCGTAATGCAGCGGGGCCCCACGATCCCCTGCCAACAGGAGCGGGCCATCCAGGTCCACCCATTCGGCGCCCTGGGCCACCAGCATCGCGGGCGCCATCGCCAGCGATGATCCCACCATGCAGCCGACCATCAGCCCATAGCCCGCCGCCCGCGCGGCCTGCCGCAGAAGGATCGCTTCGGTCAGGCCCCCGGTCTTGTCGAGCTTGAGGTTCACAAGGTCGTACTTGCCCTTCAGCGCGGGCAGGCTGGCGCAGTCGTGGCAGCTTTCATCGGCGCAAACGGGCAGGGGGCGGGCAATCTCGGCCAGCATGTTATCCTGCCCGGCGGGAAGCGGCTGTTCGACCAGCGCCACGCCAAGCCGGATCAGATGCGGCGCGAGGGCGGTGTAGGCGTCAACCGTCCAGCCCTCGTTGGCATCGACGATCAGGCGGGCGTTCGGGGCGCCCGCGCGCACAGCCTCAAGCCGTGGCATGTCGGCCTCTGTGCCGAGCTTGATCTTCAGGATGGGGCGGTGGGCATGCCGGGCAGCGGCGGCGCGCATCGCATCGGGCGTGTCGAGCGACAGGGTGTAGGCGGTCAGGCAGGGTTTGGGTTCCGGCAGACCCGCCAGCCGCCAGACGGGGATACCCACATGCTTGGCCTGCCAATCCCAGAGCGCACAATCGACCGCGTTGCGGGCGGCACCGGGCGGCAGGGCGGATTGCAGGGCATCGCGGGAGAGTCCGTCCGGCAGCCCCTCGATCTGGGCCGTGACGCTTTCCAGCGTTTCGCCGTAGCGGGCATAGGGCACACATTCGCCCCGTCCCGTGGCACCATCGCGGGTGACGGTGACGGTCAGCACGCGCGCCTCTGTCCGGCTGCCGCGCGAGATGGTGAAGGCGGTGGCAAGGGGAAAGGTTTCGGGCACGACGGTAATCATCGCACTGGATTGGCGCGATTTTCCCTTGGTTGCAAGCCGGGAGTGTCGGGTGCAAAGCGGCGGTTCGACAGGTTGATATCGCCCCAGTCGGTTTCTGGCCATTCCTTGCCCGAAAGGCCGCAGGAAAGCACCCAGCCTGCCGGGTTGAGCGCCAGTGCAACGGGATGCACCGTTGCAGGTGACACGGAACGCGCCTGCAGATGCAGGATGCGGCCCTCGCGCACGGCAAGGGCAATTGCCTCGCGCCGGGGATCGGTCGGCGGTGCAGCGGCGGCCACGGGGAACAGGGCGGTCGTGCGGGCCATTCGCGCGCGGGTCTGATCGGGAAACGCCTCTCGCAGCTTGGCTTGCGCGCGCGCGGCGGCGCGGGCAAGGCCGAGGTGATGCACCTCCGCCGGGATGAGGGTGAGAAGCAGCGCCATCGCCTCTGACTCTTCGGCATCCAGTCCGGTCAGACGCGTGCGGTAGTCGAAACCGAGGTCAACGCCGCCGCCTGCGCCGCGATGGGTCACGACCGGAAGGCCTGCTTCCGTCAGGGCGTCGATGTCGCGCAGGACGGTTCGCCGGCTGACCTCGAGCGTGCGCGCAAGGCTGGCGCAGCTTTGCCGCCCGCGGTTTTGCAGAATCAACAACATCTGGAGAAGGCGAGCGGCGCGCATGGGGCCCCTGAAATATGACAGGAGGTGTCACTTATGCCGCGCTAAGGTCGATTCGAACAGGAAAGGGAGGCGAAGATGACGATGGTGACCCATGGAAGTGGCGAAAGGGAGGACCCCTGGTTGCTGAAGACGCCCTCGCTCGGATCGGACTATCAGGCGTGGCGCGACGGTGCGGGCGAGGCCGCGCGCTTGGTGGTGCAGGTGGGCACGACGCAACTCAGCTATCAGTGGCGCGGGATCGAGGATTGCCACGCGATGCTGAAGACACGCGGGGATTGGGTGGACCTTGGCAACGCCGACGAGGGCAAGCCCTGTGCCGACGGCTCTATCGAACGCTGGGCACGCGATACGGGCAACCCGGTGGGTGGCTACTACGGCTTGCGCAAGGGCTATCGCGGACGGTTCGCAAACTACGTGACCCCGGTGATGGAGTTGCTGGGGCTGATCGAACTGGAACACAAGGCGAAGGGCAACCGGGCACGGGCGCTTTAGGCCGGAATGCTGCAGATGCGAAAGAGGCGTTGAAAGTGGTTGCGCAATAACCTAACAGTTGACGCGCCAATCCTGAAACTTCCTTTCGTGAGCGCGCATGTCCTTTCGCCTGCAACCCGCTGCCCCGGCCCGTCCGAACCGATGCCAGCTTTTTGGCCCCGGCTCGCGGCCCGCGCTCTTTCCCAAGATGGCGGGCAGTGCGGCGGATGTGATCAACCTTGATCTGGAGGATTCGGTGGCCCCCACCGACAAGGCCGCGGCGCGGGCCGAGGTGATCAAGGCCACGCATGAGGTGGACTGGGGCCAGAAGGTGCTGAGCGTGCGGATCAACGGCCTTGATACGCCGTGGTGGTACCGCGACGTGGTGGACCTGATGGAACAGGGCGGGCGGATCGACCAGATCATGATCCCCAAGGTGGGCTGTGCGGCGGATGTGTACGCGGTGGATGCGCTGGTCACGGCGGCAGAGCGCGCGGCGGGGCGGGCAAAGCCGATCGCGTTCGAGGTGATCATCGAAAGTGCCGCCGGGATTTCCCATGTGGAAGAGATCGCCGCATCCTCGCCCCGGCTGGTCGCGATGAGCCTGGGGGCGGCGGATTTCGCGGCCTCGATGGGAATGCAGACGACGGGCATCGGCGGCACGCAGGACAATTACTACATGCTGCACGAGGGGCAGCGGCACTGGTCGGACCCGTGGCACTGGGCGCAGGCGGCCATCGTGGCGGCCTGTCGTACGCATGGTGTGTTGCCCGTCGACGGGCCGTTCGGGGATTTTTCCGACGACGAGGGGTTCCGGGCGCAGGCGCGGCGGTCGGCCACGCTGGGGATGGTCGGCAAATGGGCGATCCATCCCAGGCAGGTGGCGCTGGCCAACGAGGTGTTCACCCCGTCGGCAGAGGCCGTGGCCGAGGCGCGCGCGATCCTTGAAGCGATGGAGGGCGCCAAGGCGCGGGGCGAAGGGGCGACCGTCTACAAGGGGCGGCTGGTCGATATCGCTTCGATCAAGCAGGCCGAGGTGATTATGCGCATGGCGGAACTGATCGGCGGATAGTTTCCAAACCGCCCAAAATCGCGTCACAAATCCGTGACATTTGGGCGCGACTCAGGCATAGTTAAAAAGTATCCCTGCGCCGACCCCGGGAGAGGAGGCCCGGCCGGCGCAAAATGGGGAGGATGCACGCCCCGTGGCCCAGCCACGGGGCTGTGCTGTTTTTGGCGGCACCTCGCGCGAATGGGCGTGGCATCGGGCCAAGGGCGCACTAGACTCTGTCCATCGCCAGACGGATACCCGACGCATGGATGGATCAGAGATTGAGGTCAGCCTCTACACCTCGCTGGCCGAGGTGCCTGCGGCGGAGTGGGACGCGCTGGCCTGCCCCGAGGCGGCAGACGGTGGGCGGCCTGCCGATCCCTTCACCACCCATAGGTTCCTGCGCGCGCTGGAGGTTTCAGGCTCGGTCGGTCCGGGCACCGGCTGGCAACCGCGACACCTGGTTGCGCGGCGGGGCGGCGTGGCGATTGCAGCGATGCCGATGTATGCCAAAAGCCACAGCCAGGGCGAATACATCTTCGATCACAACTGGGCCCATGCGTATGAGCGGGCGGGGGGGCGGTACTATCCCAAACTGCAGGCCGCCGTGCCCTTTACCCCCGCGACCGGGCGGCGCTTCCTGACCCGCCCCGGCGATGAGGCAGAGGGGCGTTCGGCCCTGATCGCGGCAGCGGTGCAGGTGGCCGAGCAGAACCAGCTATCGTCGTTCCACGCGACCTTCTGCACCGAGGAAGAGGCAGTGGCGGGCACCGCGATGGGCCTTTTGCACCGTATCACGCAGCAGTTTCACTGGGAAAACCGGGGCTACGGCGCCTATGACGATTTTCTGGCCACCCTCGCCAGCCGCAAGCGCAAGGCGCTGCGCAAGGAACGCAGCACCGCGCAGGCCTTTGGCGGCACGATCCGGGCGCTGACAGGTGATGAGATCGAGCCTGCGCATTGGGATGCGTTCTGGGCCTTTTATCAGGATACCGGCGCGCGGAAATGGGGCACGCCCTACCTGACCCGCCGTTTCTTCAACGAGGTGCAGGCCACGATGCGTGGCGATATCCTGCTCTTGCTGGCCGAGCGTGACGGGCGACCCGTGGCCGGGGCGCTGAACTTCATCGGGCGCGATGTGATCTACGGGCGCTATTGGGGCTGCATCGAGGATCACCCCTTCCTGCATTTCGAACTGTGCTATCATCAGGCCATAGACTGGGCGATTGCGCACGGACTTGCCCGCGTCGAGGCAGGGGCGCAGGGCGAACACAAGCTGGCGCGCGGCTATCTGCCGGTACCGTGCCATTCGCTGCACTGGATCGCCGATCCGGGGTTGGAAAAGGCCATCGCGCAGTATCTGGCAGCCGAGCGCCGCGCGGTCGATCAAGAGATTGAGGTTCTGACCGCCTATGGCCCATTCCGGCGCGATGCCGGGCAGGAATAAGAGCAGGGAGGGGAGGAGACGATGGCGACACTGACGCTTTACACCAACCCGATGTCGCGCGGCCGGATCGTGCGCTGGATGCTGGAGGAGCTGGGCCAGCCTTATGAGGCGGTGGTTCTGGGCTACGGGCCCGACATGAACACGGCCCGCTATCTTGCGCTCAATCCCATGGGCAAGGTGCCCTGCCTTGTGCATGGGAACGCGGTTGTCACCGAAGGGGCCGCGATCTGCACCTATCTCGCTGATGCCTTCCCCGGGGCCGGGCTGATGGCCGAGGATCGCGCCCGCTTTCTGCGCTGGATGTTCTGGGGGGCGGGGCCGCTGGAGGCCGCGATCAGCAACAAGGCGCTGGGATTTGCGGTGCCGAAAGAGCGCGAAGGCACCATCGGATACGGCAGCCTTGACCGTGTGCTGCGGACGCTGGTGATCTGTGTTGAAGCCGCCGATCCCTATCTGGCGGGCCCGAAATTCAGCGCGCTTGACGTGTTTCTGGGCAGCCAGATCGGCTGGGGAATGCAGTTCGGCACCCTGCCCGCGACGCCCGCCATGACCGACTATTGGGCGCGGGTAAAGGATCGCCCCGCCCTGAAGCGCGCACAAGAGATCGACAATGCCCTGATCCCGGCGAAGGAGTAAGCGATGGCCACCCTCTTGACCGATGACGAACGCGCCGCCGCCCTGCCAGCCCTTGGCACGACGGGCTGGGGCGCGGTGCCCGACCGCGATGCGATCCGCAAGGTCTGGAAATTCCGCAATTTCGTGGAGGCATGGGGCTTCATGTGCAGCGCGGCGCTGGTGGCGGAAAAGGCGAACCACCACCCCGAATGGGCCAATACCTACAACGTCGTGGATGTGACGTTGTCCACCCATGATTGCGACGGGCTGTCGGCACTGGATCTTGAACTGGCGAAAAAGATGGATGCGCTGGCGGGCGAGGCGAGCGTGCAGCGCGATCATTCGCTGCCGGTCGAGAGCCTTTGCCAGCAAAAGGCACGGTCAGGGGCGAAACCCGCAGCCTGAGTAGGGCGGCCCTGAACGCGGCGCCCCCCCACCCCCTTCCCAAAGGGAAAAGGGGAAGGGGCGCGCGCGCCTTTTTAGATCGCGGCCAGCATTGCCTCGCCACCGGACGTTTCGCAGACGCCGGGGCTTTCCTCGGCGTGCATGACCTTCACGACGCCATCTTCGGCATAAAGCGCATAGCGTTTGGAGCGGTCATAAAAACCGACGGGCGGGGCGGTGAATTCCATTCCCACGGCCTTGGTATAGTCCGCAGCCGGATCGGCCAGCATGGAGATGCCCGCGCTGACCGCCCCGGTGCTGTCGCCCCAGGCGCGCATGACGAAGGGATCGTTGACCGAGACACAGATGATTTCGTCCACGCCCTTGGCTGCGAACTTGTCATGCGTGCGGATGAAGCTGGGCACATGGGCGGCGGTGCAGGTGCTGGTATAAGCCCCGGGCAGACCGAAGATCACGACCTTGCGCCCCTTGGTCAGACTGGCCAGCGATACCGCCTCTGGCCCGTTGGCCCCGACGCGCAGAAGCTGCGCCTCGGGCAGTGCGTCGCCTACAGAAATCGTCATGGTCCGTCCCTCTCGCGTTGCGTTTGGCCTGTGCGGGGTTATAGCCTTTGGTTCGGCGGCGACCAGAGGGGCCGACGGGAAGGGGCGAAGCGATGCGCATCGTGGTGGTGGGGGCCGGGCAGGCGGCGGCGGCTTTGGTGGCCAAGCTGCGCGTGCTGGGGCATGACGCGCCGATCACCCTGATCGGGGCCGAGCCTGTGCCACCCTACCAGCGCCCGCCGCTGTCCAAGGCCTATCTGACGGGTGAGATGGCAGAGGAGCGGCTGTTCCTGCGGCCCGCCAGCTATTATGCCGAGCATGGGATCACGCTTGTGCCGGGCGCAACCGCCACCGTCATCGACCGCGCGGGCCAGACGGTGACGGCGGGGGGCGAGGCCTATCCCTATGACGCGCTGGTGCTGACCACGGGCGCCACCCCGCGCCGCCTGCCCGACGCCATCGGGGGCGATTTGCCGGGGGTTTTCACGCTGCGAAGCCTTGCCGATGTGGATGCGATCCGGCCCGAATGCGTGGCCGGGCAGCGGCTTTTGGTGGTGGGTGGCGGTTACATCGGGCTCGAGGCTGCGGCGGTGGCGCGCAAGCTGGGGCTGGAGGTTACCATCGTGGAACTGGCACCCCGCATCCTGCAGCGGGTGGCGGCGCCAGAAACGTCCGACTTTTTCCGCGCGCTGCATCAGCGCCATGGCGTCACGGTGCTGGAGGGCACGGGTCTTGCCCATTTGACGGGTGGCGCGCGGGTGACGGGCGCGGTGCTGTCGGACGGGCGCAAGATTGCCGCCGACGCGGCCATCGTGGGCGTGGGCGTGGTGCCCAACACCGATCTTGCCGCGCAGGCGGGATTGCGCATCGAGAACGGCATCGCCTGCGATGCGCTGGGGCGCACGTCCGATCCGTCGGTCTGGGCGGCGGGCGATTGCGCGTCGTTTCCGGGGGCCGCCGGGCGGATGCGCCTCGAATCGGTGCAGAATGCCATCGACATGGCCGAGGCCGTCGCAGGCAACATTCTGGGCGCGGCAGAGGCCTATGAGCCGCATCCGTGGTTCTGGTCGGATCAGTATGACGTGAAGCTGCAGATCGCGGGGCTGAACACCGGCTACAGCCATGTGGTAAGCCGCGTGGCGGGCGACGGCACGGCGTTCTGGTATTTCGCGGGGGATCGCCTGCTGGCGGTCGATGCGATTAACGATCCGCGCGCCTACATGGTGGGCAAGCGGCTGATCGAGATGGGCAAAAGCCCCCCCGCCGCCGCCCTTGCCGATCCCGCGACCGACCTCAAGGCCCTGCTGCGGGCATGAGGATCATTGGCGGGCGCTTCCGGGGCACGCATCTGGCGGATGTGGGCGCGGGCGATCCCGCCGCACATTTGCGCCCCACGTCCGACCGGGTGCGCGAGGCGATCTTCAACCTGCTGACCAACAGCCTGCATCTCGACCTCACAGCCCTCCGCGTCCTCGACCTCTTCGCGGGCACCGGCGCGCTGGGGCTGGAGGCGCTCAGCCGCGGGGCGGCGCGGGTGGCCTTTGTCGATGACGGGATGGCCGCGCTGGCACTTCTGCGCCGCAATATCGAGATTTGCCGGGCGATGGGCGAAACGGATGTGTGGCGCCGCGATGCCACGCGGCTGGGGCCGAACCGGGGCGCGCCCTACGACCTCGTCTTCCTCGACCCCCCTTACGGCAAGGGCCTTGGAGAGGCCGCCCTCGCCTCGGCCCAAGCCGGAGGCTGGCTCGCCAAGGGTGCGACCGTGGTGTGGGAGGAAGGCACCGCGCCCCAGGTGCCCGCCACAATGCAGTCACGGATCCAGCGTAGCTATGGCGAGACCATCGTCACCATCTTGAGTGCGCCAGAATGACAGAGCCAAAGCCGATCCGCGTGAGTTTCCGCTATGGTGACCTGCCGCGGCGAACGCTTGGGACGACTTTCCGCGCGAACCTTCGACCGCTGACGTTTCTCGCAAACGCTCTGCTCGGACTCGCGACCGCGCTTCCGGTTGCTGCTGTCATTGACGCCCTGACGTCGCCGCCCTTGACCTCAGGGCAAGTCGCCACCCTGTTCTTTCCTGGACTGGCCGTGGGACTGGTATGCGGACTGCTGCTTCTCGCTCTGTTCGATCGGCTCGGCAAGATCGTTCAGGCGCGCGCTTACGACGCTTTTGCCCGGGGGCCTTCGCGTAAGGACGGGACAGACGTCATTCTTGATGCCTCGGGCGTAGTCGCCACCGGAAAAGGATCGCTCTGGCAACTGTCATGGACCGCAATCGTTGCGGTAGAAGAGTTGGACGACTTCACCCTCCTCCGCCCTTCCGAGGTCGATTATCTGCCGATCCCGCACGCGAGCCTTCCCCTCGGCGTCACGCCTGAAGACCTGCGCGCCGCCATCGCCCATTGGCGCAGCGCGTAGCCCCTACGCCGCGAACATCGGGAATGTCACGCCCAGCGCCCAGCCAAGGAAGATGCCAAGCGCCACACCCTGCACGCCCGGGCGCCACGTCGCGCGGCCGACCCATCCGCCAAGCGTGCCGAAAAGCAGGTAGAACAGCAAAAGGACGGGCAGGATGATCAGAAGGAACATCAGCCGGTCGAAATCCAGCGCGACCGCAAAGCCGAGCGAGGCCAGCGCCATGGCGCGGACGGACAGCGTGCGGATCCAGCGCGCGCGGCCCCCTTCCGTCAGCGTGGCATCGGCCAGAAGGAAAGGCACGGCGCCCATCGCCATCGCCAGCACCACAGGAATGCGCGGACCGGTGGGCCAGAAGCTGGCGACATAGCGGTCAAGACCCTGACCGAAGATCAGGATTGCGAAAAGGGCGACCGGCAGGGCCAGCCCCAACGCCCGCCAGCCGCCGGGACGAAGCGAGCCAAAGGCGGCGCAAAGCGCCAGCGTCAGGCCCCCCATCAGCGCGAAGTGAACCGCCAGGTAATCGGCCACCAGCACCGGCAGGAAACTGATTTTCAGCGGCGCGAGGATCAGCGGCGTCGCAATCGCGGGCAGTGCCAGCGCCACCCAGAAGCGCCCGCGCGGCAAAGATGGCGGCGGGGCCTCTGCCCGCCAGCGGCGCATCAGGCCCGCAAGCGGCCAGCCGGTCGCCGTCAACGAAACCATCAGCGCCAGCACCCAAGGACCGCGCAACGGGATCGGCGCCACCCCGTCGCGCCCGAAAGCCGCGTTCAGCCAGTCGCGCGACTCCGTCAGCGTGGTGCGGGAATATAGCACGCCCACATGCTCCACCCCCGGGGCCAGCACCGCGCGGCGGGCGTTTTCAGGGGGGCCGACGGTTTGTGATGCGGCAGCCGTGGGGTCGGTCAGCCGGACGGTCCGCAGCGCCTCATCCGTCAGCCCCGCCTCCAGCGCGCCGGTCACGATCAGCAGGTTGCGCGGCTCGGTCCCTGTGGCAGCTCGGGTGAAAAGCGATACAGCCACCACCGCGCCCACGCGCGGGTCGCGCATCGCCTGCCGCACCACGATATCGGACGCCATCGAATGGCCCACCAGCGCCAACCGCCCATCGGCACCCGGCAAGGCAAGCGCTGCATCCGACACGCGGGCAAGCTCATCCATCAGCACCCGCGTGGTGCCATCTATCGCCGTCACATCGCCCGACATCGGCACGGGGTTCCGCCCGTGGCCCGCCAGATCATAGGCAACGGCGATGTAGCCCGCGCGGGCCAGCGCCTCGGCAAAGCCCTCCATCAGCGGGCGCGAACCGGCAAAGCCATGGGCGATCACCACAACGGGCGCGGGGCCAGCGCCGGGCAGACGCCAGACGGTGGCCGGGGTGCGGCCCACGGCAAGCGACTGACGGTCAAGCCCTACCCTTGCCGCTTCCAGCCGCCAGACCGACAGCGCGGCACCAAGCAACGCCAGCACAAGAACGATCCAGCGCAACCGGCCCATGCAGCCCTTTCAGCGATCAGGAGGTGGGATAGAACATGCCCGCAGGGGAAAGCGTAAAGATCGCGGCACCGGTTGCCGTTACCCCAACCGAATGCTCGAACTGCGCGCTCAGCGATTTGTCGCGCGTCACCGCCGTCCAGTCATCGGCCAGCACCTTGGTTTCGGGGCGACCGAGGTTCACCATCGGCTCGATGGTGAAGAACATGCCTTCCTCCAGCACCGCGCCGGTGCCCGGACGCCCGTAGTGCAGCACGTTCGGGGGCGCGTGGAACACCCGGCCAAGGCCATGGCCGCAGAAATCGCGCACCACGCTCATCCGGTTCGCCTCGACATAGGATTGGATGGCATGGCCGATGTCGCCGAAGGTGGCGCCGGGCTTTACCGCCTCGATCCCCTTCATCAGCGCGTCGTGGGTGACCTGCACCAGACGCGCTGCCTTGCGGGGCATCGCACCGGCCACATACATCCGGCTGGTGTCCCCGAACCAGCCGTCCACGATCACCGTCACGTCGATGTTCAGGATGTCGCCATCCTTCAGCACCTTCGGCCCCGGAATGCCATGGCAGACGACGTGGTTCACCGAAATGCACGACGCATGGCGATAGCCCTTGTAGCCGATGGTGGCGGAGATGACGCCGCGACGCTCGACCTCGGCGGTGACGAAGTCGTTCAGCGCCTCGGTCGTGGTGCCGGGCACCACCAGCGGCGCCACGGCGTCAAGGATCTCGGCCGCCACGCGGCCTGCGGCAGACATGCCCGCGAAATCCGCATCTTCATAGATGCGGATACCATCGCGTGTGATGCGGCCCCGGGTTTCGTCCATCATGCCCGTTACATAATCGGCGAAGCGGGGATTGGCCAGAGGCGGGCGCACCCCTATACCGGAGCCGTGAATGGAGGCGGGCATGACCAATCCAACGGCGGCAATGCTGGTGATCGGCGACGAGATCCTGTCGGGGCGGACGCGCGACAGCAACACCCACTATCTGGCAGGTGAACTGACGCGCCATGGCATCCGGCTGATGGAGGCGCGGGTAGTGGCCGACGACCCGTCTGCCATCGTGGCGGCGCTGAACGGCTTGCGCGGGCCGTGGGACCATGTGTTCACCAGTGGCGGCATCGGCCCCACGCATGACGACATAACGGCCGATGCGATTGCGGCGGCCTTCGGCGTGGGGATCACGCACCGGGCCGATGCGATGGCGCTGCTGGCCGCGCATTACGCGCGGTCGGGGATGGAGTTCAACGCAGCCCGGCAACGGATGGCGCGCATCCCCGATGGCGCGGTGCTGATCGACAATCCGGTGTCGGTGGCGCCGGGGTTCACCATCGGCAACGTGCACGTGATGGCCGGGGTACCCAACATCTTTCAGGCGATGGTGGCCAGTGTACTGCCGACGCTGACGGGCGGTTCGCCCCTGCTCAGCCAGTCGTTGCAGGTCAACCGGGGCGAGGGCGAGATCGCCGAAGGGTTCGCCACGCTGGCGGCGGACTATCCCGACCTCGCCATGGGGTCCTACCCCTTCATCCGCAACGGCGCGCATGGCACGAACCTTGTGATCCGCGGCACCGACGGCGCGCGGATCGACGGCGCGATGCTGCGGCTTGCCGCGCTGTTCGGCGGGTGACGCCGCAAGCCCTCTACGCGGTGATGGAGGCGACATGGCCCCCTGCCGCGGTGCATCGTACCGGGCCTTTCTGCCTGCGCGACGGGCAGGGCGGCGGCAAGCGGGTCAGTGCGGCCACCGCAGAAGGGGCGTGGGAAGAGGGCGACCTTGACGCCGCCGAGGCCGGAATGGCGGCCATGGGGCAAGAGCCGCTCTTCCAGATACGGGCGGGCGAGGCGGCGCTGGATGCGGCCCTTGCGGCGCGCGGCTACCGGATCGTCGATCCTGTGGTGGGCTATGCCGCCCCGCTTTCTGCCTTTGCGCCGCCGCCGGGTCCGATGGAGGCCTTTGCGCACTGGCCCCCCCTGCAGATCGCGGCAGACATCTGGGCCGACGCCGGGATCGGCCCCGCACGGCTGGCCGTGATGGCGCGCGCCAGAGGCCCGCACGTGGCGATCCTTGGCCGCACGGGCGACCGGGCGGCGGGCGCGGCCTTTGTGGCGCTGGCCGGCGATGTGGCGATGCTGCACGCGCTGGAGGTGCCGCAGACGCTGCGACGGCAGGGAACCGCGCACCGCATCTTGCGCGCCGCCGCAGAGTGGGCGCAAGGCGCGGGGGCCAGCACGCTGTCGCTTGTGGTGACCGAGGCCAACGAGGGGGCACGGCGGCTCTATGCTTCCTTCGGGATGCAAGGTGTGGGACACTACCACTACCGGATGAAGTGAGCCCGCAGAGGCCAGAGCAGGTGAAACAACCCTTCCTTCTTGCTGTGCTGATGGTTACCGCAGGCACCGCTGCGGCCGCGCTGACGCTGGAGTTTCCGGCGCCCGCACAAGGCACGGCAGATCTGACAGAGCCGCTGGCAAGCTACCGCCTGCCCACCGGGGCCTTTGCGGGTGGCGCCATTCCGGCCCGCGTGATCGAAGGCGCTGTGAAGACGCAGGCCTGGCGGATCGATGCGCCGGGAACGCCCACGCTGGCGATGATGCAGGCGTTGCGGGCGCAACTGGACGCGGACGGGTACGCCATCCTTTTTGAATGCGAGACGGAAGCCTGCGGCGGGTTCGATTTTCGTTTCGGCATCGGTGTGCTGCCCGAGCCCGACATGCACGTGGACCTTGGCGATTTCCGCTTTCTGAGCGCAGCACGGGGGCAAGAGGCCGTGGCCCTTCTGGTCAGCCGTTCGGCCAGCGCGGGGTTCGTGCAGATGGTCGAGGTGCGCCCGTCCGAGGGGGGCAGTGACACGCTTTTCGCCGCCACGCCCGCCGAAGGCACGATCCTGCCTGCGCCCGCACTGACGACGGGCGACGGCCCGTCCACCACCCTTTCGGCAGCAGGCGCGCCGCCACCCGGGATCAGCGTTGCACTGGCGCGGGATGGGGTGGCGCAGCTTCCCGATCTTGAGTTTCCCACCGGCGGCACCGCGCTGGCCGACAGCCCCTATCCCTCGCTTGCCGCGTTGTCAGAATGGCTGAAGGCCAATCCTTCGACTACCGTGGCACTGGTCGGCCATACGGATGCGTCGGGTGGATTGGCGGCCAATATCCAGGTCAGCCGCGCCCGTGCGCAATCCGTGCGCGAACGGTTGGTCAGCCGCTACGGCGTGCCGGGCACACAGGTCGCGGCCGAGGGCGTGGGGTATCTGGCACCACGCGCGGGCAACGCGACGGAAGAGGGCCGACAGGCAAACCGGCGGGTTGAGGTGGTGGTCACCTCGACCCCGTAACGGATCACCAGCTGTCGGGGCCCTTGTCGCTGTAGCGCCGGGCCAGAAAGTCGATGAACGCGCGCACCTTGGGCTGGGTGAACCGGCCCGGCGGATAGACGGCATAGATGCCGAGGATTTCGACCGGAAGGCCGGGTATGGCTTCTTCCACCAGCCCCTGACGCATCGCATCGGCGTAGAGGAATGACGGCAGATAGGCGATGCCAAGGCCCGAGATGGCCGCATTCAGCAGCGACTGACCATCGTTCACCGTCAGCCAGCCCGCCGTCCGTACCTGCCGCTTTTCGCCTGAGGGCGTGGGCACGCGCCAGACGTTGCCGTTGGCCTGATTGGAATAATGCAGCAATTTGTGGGTGTTAAGGTCGTCCACCTTCATCGGGCGGCCAAACTTCTGAAAGTACGAGGGCGAGGCGATCATGCGCTTGGCCGTCTCGGTCAGCTTGCGCGCGCGGAGGCTGGAATCTTCCAGATCGCCCACGCGAATCGCCATGTCGAAGCCTTCCGAGATCAGCTCTACATAGCGGTTGTTCAGCACCATGTTCACGGTGATATCGGGGTATTCCAGCAGGAAATCCCCCAGGATCGGTGACAGCAGATTCACCCCGAAATCAGTGGCCACCGAAATGCGCAGAAGGCCGGACGGGGCCGATTGCATCGAAGTGACAAGCGCATCCGCCTCGCCCGCATCGTTCAGCACACGGCGCGCGCGATCATAGTAGGCAAGCCCGATTTCGGTGGGCGATACCCGGCGGGTGGTGCGGTTCAGAAGGCGCGCGCCAAGGCGGGCCTCCAGCGCCGAGACATGCTTGGACACTGCGGATTTCGAGATGCCCATCTTCTTGGCGGCATCCGTGAAGCCGCCCTGGTCAACGACCATTGCAAAGGCTTCCATCTCGGTCAGTCGGTCCATTCGCATCCCCTTGCCCGGCAACCCGGGTTCGTCCTGACTGATTGATCCCGAAATCAGGCGAGATAGGGGCGGGGGGGCGACAACGCTGGGGAATTCTCTGGCACGGTTCGCGGCAAGAAAGCGGCGGTGGCGTGCCCAAGGGCGCCGGATGATGCGGCGGTATGCAGCCATGCCACCGACCGTCGGCGGAACACCGTGCCACGACTCGCCCGCTTCCGGCAGCATTCCGGCGCGTTTTGCGGTGCAGGGGCCGCGCCTCTGGCGCATTGGCCCGGGTCGCCCCAGCTTTGGAAACGAAGGCATCCACGCCTTCGTTTCCAAGGAGGAGATCGAGATGACAGTCAGGACTTTCCCGCTTGTCGCCGCGATGGCAGTCGCCGCGCTGCCGGTGCTCGCGCAGGATGCGTCGAGCGTTCCGGACGCAAACGGCGATGGCAGCTGGTCGATGGAAGAGATCACGGCGGCCGTGCCCGATCTGACGCCAGAGACCTATGCCACCATCGACGCGAACGCCGATGGCGCCGTCAGCTATGACGAGCTTTCCGCCGCAATCGCGGGCGGTGTGATCACGCCAGCCGGGTGATCCGTGTGCCGGGGCATCCACGTCCCCCTCGGGTGCCCCGGACGATCAGAGGCGCGCGGCCAGCCGCGCGCCCTGATCGATGGCGCGCTTGGCATCAAGCTCGCTGGCCACATCGGCCCCGCCGATCAGGTGGTGTGCGATCCCGGCGGCGGTCAACGCATCCGAAAGCGCGCGATTGGGCACCTGCCCCGCGCAAAGCACAACCGTGTCGACCGCCAGATCCTCGGGGCCATCGCTGGTGCCAAGCCGGATGCCGGTGGCCGAGATGGCCTCATACGCCACGCCGCCGCGCATCGTCACGCCCTTCATGGCAAGCGCCGCGCGATGGATCCAGCCCGTCGTCTTGCCAAGCCCCCGCCCCGGCTTTTCGGCCTTGCGCTGCAACAGATAGACATCGCGCGCGGGCGGTTCGGGCTGCGGGCCTGCGGGGGCAAGGCCGCCCGCCGTATCGGCCGGATCGCCCACGCCCCATTCGCGGCGCCAGAGCGCCAGATCCTCGGTCGGGCTATGGCCCTGATGCACCAGAAACTCGGCCACATCGAAACCGATGCCCCCGGCCCCCACGATGGCCACGCGCTTGCCCACCGGCGCCCCGCGCAGCACATCGGCGTAGCCAAGCGCCGTGTCCTGCCCCGGGATCGCGGGATCGCGCGGGATCACCCCTGTGGCCACGATGACCGCGTCATATCCGGCAAGATCCTGCGGTTCGGGCGCCGTATTGAGGCGTACCTCCACGCCCGCCGCGTCCAGCCGGTGCGCGAACCACTCCACAAGGCCGTGGAATTCCTCTTTCCCCGGCACCTGCCTCGCAAGGTTCAACTGCCCCCCCACCTCGCCCGCCTTCTCGAACAGCGTCACGCGGTGCCCGCGCTCTGCCGCAACGGTCGCCGCCATCATGCCGCCCGCACCCGCGCCGATCACCGCGATGCGGCGGGGTGTGGCGGTGGGGGTGTAGGCCAGTTCGACCTCGTGGCAGGCACGCGGGTTCACAAGGCAGGAGGTCAGCTTGCCCGAAAACGTATGGTCAAGGCAGGCCTGATTGCAGGCGATGCAGGGGGCGATATCCCGCGCCCGCCCCGCCTTCGCCTTGGCCACGAAATCTGCATCCGCCAAGAACGGACGCGCCATCGACACCATGTCTGCCTGCCCGGCGGCCAGAATCCCCTCGGCCACGCCCGGCGTGTTGATCCGGTTCGACGTGATGACGGGGATCGCAACCTCGGGGCGCAGCCGCCCGGTCAACCAAGTGAAGGCCGCGCGGGGCACCGATGTGGCAATCGTCGGCACCCGCGCCTCGTGCCAGCCGATCCCGGTGTTCAGGATCGAGGCCCCCGCACCCTCAACCGCCTTCGCAAGCTGCACCACCTCGGGCCAGGTCGATCCGTCCGGGATCAGGTCGATCAGGCTGATCCGGTAGATCAGGATGAAATCCGACCCCACCGCCGCGCGCACACGGCCCACCACCTCGACCGGCAGCCGCATCCGATTGGCATAGTCGCCGCCCCAACCGTCCGTGCGCTTGTTCGTGTGGCGCACAAGGAACTGGTTCAGGAAATACCCCTCGCTTCCCATAACCTCCACGCCGTCATACCCCGCCTCCCGCGCCCGCACGGCGGCGGTGGCGATATCGGCGATCTGCTTTTCGATCCCGGCCTCATCCAGCGCGCGCGGCGGGAACGGGCTGATCGGCGACTTGATCGCCGACGCGCTCACACACTCCGGCCCGTAGGCATAGCGCCCCGCGTGCAGGATCTGCATGGCGATCCGCCCGCCCGCGTCATGCACCCGGTCGGTCACGATCCGGTGGTTCGCGATATCGGCGCCGGTAAAAAGCCCCGCCGCACCGGGAAAGACGCCCCCTTCGCGGTTCGGCGCCATCCCGCCCGTCACCATCAGCGCCACGCCCCCGCGCGCCCGCGCGGCATAGAACTCCGCCACCCGGTTCCAGTCGCCCGTCTCTTCAAGACCTGTGTGCATCGAGCCCATCAGAACCCGGTTCGGCAGGGTCACATGCCCAAGGTCCAGCGGCGTGAAAAGATGCGGATAATCCATGGCAAGCCTCCCCAAAAGCCCGGCCACCCTGCCCCGTCGGGCCCGCGCTGTCACCGCCAAACGCAGCGTCACCGCCGCCCGATGCGCCTCCCCGGGGCCGCCAGCGGGGGCCAAAGGGGGCAGACAGCCCCCCCGTGACGCTTCAGCGAAAGACGGTCAGGATCGCGTCCAGCGGTTTCTTCCGCTTGGCCACCGCAGGCACGGTGGCATCCTCGGCGGGATAGCCCACGGGCAGGATCATCACGGCCTTCTCGCTTTCGGGGCGCCCGCAGAGGCCGGGCAGGAACTTCATCGGGTTCGGCGTATGCTCAAGGCACACCAACCCCGCGTGATGCAGGGCCGCGATCAGGAACCCGGTCGCGATCCCCACGCTTTCGGGCACATAATAATTCTTGTAGCGCGTCCCGTCCTCGGTCATCCCATAGCGCTGCGCAAAGACCACGATCAGCCAGGGCGCATCGGTCAGATGCGGCTTCTCGACCCCCGTCCCGATCGGCTCCAGCGCCGCCAGCCACTCGTCCCCCGCGCCACCCGCATAAAACGCCCGCTCCTCGTCCTCCGCCGCCGCGCGGATGCGGGCCTTCATCGCAGGGTCGGCGATGGCTGCGAAATGCCACGGCTGATGGTTCGCCCCCGAGGGCGCGGTGCCTGCCGCCGCGATGCAGGCGGTGATCACGGCCTCCGGCACCGGACGGGTGGAATACTGCCGCACCGAATGGCGCTTGCGCATATACCCCAGGAACGCCT